>BJHT01000338.1 GCA_014193395.1 Verrucomicrobiota bacterium | reverse complement strand
TCAAGGGAATGCGGAGGGTCGGAGTGGGGGAGGGCTGTCGGTGCGATTGCGGTCATTTCCGCAGTCGCGATTGAACGGGCGCGATTCAGCGCGTCCGTTTCAGCACCACTCCCACGGGCCGCCAGCGGGATTGGAAATCCGCGTGGGACTCGCGCAGCAGGCCGGTCAGGGGATCACCGACGACCACATCGGTGGCGGTGACTTCGAGCACGGTGACCCAGTGGTCCAGGGTGAAACTGAATTTCACCAGCGCCAGCGTCAGCCCGGCCGCGCGCAACTCCTCGACCCCGCGGAAGGCCCGGTATTCCGCGGTTAATCCGTCCGCGCCGTAGTGCTCGGTGAGGGCGCGCGCCAGAATGTCCGGCGGCGTGCCCGTGGCCGTGCTGGTGTGGGCGAGGATGGCCAGTTGCCCTTCCTCAGCGGGCAGGCCCAGCCGGCGCAAGGCCGTCACCGCCGAGGCCGGGCCGCAGTTGTAGGCATTGCTCTGAAGGCAGATGCCGTCGCCATCCATCCGGGTCTTGAGGTTCTCGAGATGGCGGCGGTTGAAGGCGGGGGCGAGGAACGGCCAGACCGAACTGTGCAGGACGCCGACCACGATGAAGACGCAGACGGCGAGCCGGTCGCGGCGCTGCGGGAGCCGCGACAACAGCGTGCTCAACACCATGGCGATCACGAAGCCGATCACCGCGTATTGATTGCGCCCCATCATCATCCACGACAGCGGCGGCTCGAAGGACAGCGGCGGAAAACGGCGCGCCAATCCGTAGGAGATCACCAGCAGCAGCGGAATGAAATATCCGGCCAGCCACCACGGCTTCGGGCGGCGGGAGAACCATTGGCCGAGGAAAAATCCCGCGCCCGCCAGCAGCGCGGCGGCGAGGGATTCAAGCCAGGGAGTCACGCGGGGACGCTGCGGGGAAGCAGGTGCCTTTCCAAATCAAAAGCGAAGCCACTGCTTGGATTTGGCCGGGGAACGCACGGCACGGTTTTTCTTTCGACGAGCCGTCGTCGTAGCCGCCGAGGTAACGAGGCGGAGCGTTGGGTGGCCGCGGACGTCCGCCTCCTCACGTCGGCGGCTACGAACCGTCGCGCCTGCGAGTTCGGGCGGCGGCGCGGCGCGCGCACCGACTCGGGGCGAGACGCCCCGCGAACTCGCAGGCGGGACGCCTGCGGTACCCAGGCGCAACCGTGCGTTGGCAGGCGGCTTCCGAGCGTGGCGAATGTCGCGCGGTCCGCCTCCTCACGTCGGCGGCTACGGGGTTTCCACTAATCACAAATTACTCCCCACTCCCCGCCCTACTTCTTCGGGATGAGCTTGAAGAGATCGAACGGACTCGGCTTGGCCGTGTTGGTCGTGGGTTTGGTGCCGGGCGTTTGCGGTGCGGGGATGAGCGGGTTCAGGCCGGTGGCAGGGGTTGACGGTTGCGCCGGCTGCCCGCCGAGGAGACCGCCGATGCCGCGGATGGCGTTGCCAACATTCCCAGGGACGATGCCGCCGAGCGCGCCGACGGTGGAGTTGGCGATGATCGAGGTGATGACCAGTTTGTCGGTCTCGACCTGCGCGTTGCCGACGGTGCCGCCGACTTTCACGAAATTGGGCAGCTTCACGTACTCGGTCGTCGCGGGCGTGCTCGCGGGGGCGAGGCTGGCTTTGATGGCGAGTGAGCGACGCAACAGGACATCGACGGGAATGCGGTTGATGGGCGAGTTGGTGAGCACGCTGGCGATGCTGACGGTGCCGGCGGCGAGGCCCTGAAACGCCGGGCTTTCCACCAGGAACTGCTGCAGGTTGATGGTGCCGTTTCCAATCGTCGCCTGGGCGATCATGTGATTGAGCGGCGATTGCACGACCTCTTGCACCCGGAGAATCGTGGCGATGGGGACGAGATATTTCTGCGTCTTCTCGCCGATGAGCTGGATGTTGGCGTTGGTGAGGCTGAAATCCACCTTCCCCTGCAAATAGCGTTGCAGGCTGGTGCCGGTGGTGCCCGAGCCGGCTATCTGCGCGTTGGCATTGAGGAAAGCGACGAAGCTGCCCTTGGCGGCCTTGCCGAAACTGTTGGCGAACGGCTCGAGGGGCACGCGGTTGGCCGTCAGCGCGACGCCGTATTGATAGCCGGGCACGCCGACGTTGGCCTGCACGTTGGCCGCGACGGGCGCGCCGTTGAGCGAAAATTGCACAGGGTTGATCTCGACCTTGCCGCCGTTGATTTTCGCGGTCGCCAGCAGGTTGGCGATGTCGATCTCGCGCAGGAACACGCGGGCGAGGTTCACGTCGAAGGTGAAGTTCTGGAGCGGGAGATTGATCGCGTCCGGCTCCTTGTTCGGGTTCGCAGTGCTGGCGGGCGCGGGTTGCGGCGCGGCGGCGGCGTTGGTGTTCTGCGGGCCGGCGAACATGTCGTAGTAGGTCGTGAAATCGAGGCCGGCGGACGTGAGCTTGAGGTTGCCGGCGATGGCGTTGGAGCGGGTCGTGTCCACGGTGCCGGCAAGCTGGAGGATGTTTTGCGCGCGGGTCGTGGGGGTGAGTTTGAGCGCGAGCTGGCGGAGATCGACGACCTGTTTTTGCATCCCGGCATCCACGGTCAGGCCGAGCGCGAGCGGCGTTTTCGGGAGCGAACCGGCGGGGTCTTGCAGCAGCAGATTGGCGACCTGCACATCGGCCTTCACGCTGGAGGAACCCTTGGCGTTGTAGCTCGCATCGGCGGTGGCGTTGACGCTGACGGACGTGAGTTTTTTGTCGCCGAGCGACGCGGCGAGCACGGGGCCAAAGGCGTTTTGATTGAAGTCGGTGAGCTTGAGCGAGGCCTGACCGACCTGGTTGGTGAGGTCGTATTTGCCGGTGACGGAGAAGCCGCCCGCGGGGAGGTTGTTTTGCAGAATCTTGCCGACGAACTGCCGGATGTCGGCGAGGCCGTTTTTCAGCGAGGCATCGAGATTCACCTCGGCGGTCGTGGGCGATTTCGGGAACGTCCCCTTCGGATCCCGCACGAGGAGATTGGCGACGCGGACCGCGCCCTTCACGCTCGACTCGCCCTTGGCGTCGTATTTCGCGTTCGCGTTGGCATCGATGGAAATGCTCGTGAGCGACTTGTCGCCGAGGCTCGGGGCAAGCAGCGGGCGGAGGGCGTTTTGATTGAGGTCCGTGAGTTTCAGCGCGGCCTGGCCGACTTTGTTCGAAAGGTGATAGTTGCCCGTGACCTCGAAGCTGCCGCCGGGGAGCGCGCCTTGTTTGAGGTTGCCGTTGAACTGCCGGATGTCAGCGAGGCCGCCCTTCAGGCCCACATCAAGCAACACCTCGGCGGTGATCGGCACCTTGGGCAACTGGCCTTTCGGATCGGTGATCAAGAGGTTCAGCACCTTGATGTCGCCTTTCACGGTGGAGTCGCCTTTCGCATCAAACTTCGCCGTGGTGCTCGCGTTGATCGACGCGGAGGCGAGGGTCAATTCGCCGAGCGCCGCGGCGACGAATGACTTCAGCGCGTTCTGATTCAAGTCCACCAGTTGCAACCCGACCTGCCCGTTTTTCGTGGCGAGATCATAGATGCCGGTGACCGAGAGGCTGCCGCCGGGCAGGCCGGCCTGCTTGAGCGCGCCGCCGAGTTTTTTGATGGTCACCTGGTCGCCGTTCATCGCCACGTCGCAATCGAACGCGGCCTCGAAACGGTCGAAGCGATTGGACATGGCCTGGCCGGTGAAGGCTTCGAGCGCAAGGCTGCCGACGACGGCGCGGTCGAAGGACAGGTCGTTGGTTTTGCCGGGCATGAGGTTTTTCTGCGTGAGGTGGCCGGTGAATTTCAGGAGGCCCCCCGAAGCCTTCACGTCGGGGCGCGCAAGCAACGCGGCGAGGCGCGGCAGGCTGGCGGTGAGGCCGGTCTGAAAATCGGCGTCCTGCGCTTTGATGGCATAGGTGCCGTTGGCCTGGAGCGCGACGGCGCCTTGTCCCTGATGCGCGATGGTGGTGGTGAGCTCGGTGATTCGCACCTGATTGAAGTCCGCCATCGTGGCGCGGAGCAGCGTGGCGACGTCGGCCTGGTCGAGTTGGTTCGTCGCAAAGCGCGCGGAGAGGCCGGTGACGTTGTTGGTGAGGTCGAGCTTGAGCTGCTTGCCGGCCTGCTGCGAAAGCACGCTCGCGCCCAGATTCACGCGGCCCGAGATGAGGTTCGTGCCGAGGAACGCGCGCCAGTCGGTGAGATTGAAATCGGTCACGGCGAGGTTGAACGCCGACTCATCGACGCCCGCATCGGCCTTGCCCCAGTCGAGCTTCATCGGTTTGGCGAGCGTGCCCTGGAGGAAGGTCTTCTGTTTCTGTGAACCGAGAATCGAGAAGGCCTGCACGAGGGCGTTGCTCTTCGATTGATCGACGTTCAGATCGTAATTCGCCACGAGATCAATTGCCGGCGTGGTCTGCCCTTTTTGCGTGATGCTGAGGGCGTTGGCCGCGAGGCGACCGTTGAGGAGAATTACCTTGCCCGCCTGCGTGACCTCGAGGCGGTTGGTCGAGGAGATCGTGGTGGAACCGAAGTCGATACCCGCCGCGGCGCCCGCGAGATTCAGCACCTGCCGGTCAATGGCCGAGATCGTAAGGTTCAGTTTGCCCTCGGTCTTGGCGGGATCGAACGGGCCGTTGACCGCGAGCGAGCCGAGGTTTTTCCCCGCCTGGCTGAATTGGAGGACGAGCTGCTTGATCTCGGTCGGCGTGAGGTCGCAGTCGAGCGTGCTGACGAGTGCGGCGAGATCCTTGAACGGCCCCTGTGCGCCGGTGATCTCGAATTTGTTGTCGCCCTTCACATTCACCGGCTTGAGCGCGGCATCGAGGCCGAAGGTGAAATTGCCCGAGGTGCGGGCCTGGAGGACGCCATTGGTCGGCGCGGGCAGTCCCTGATCGATGGCGAGATTGGAGGCGAGCGTGAGTTTGCCAGACTTGCTGTTGCCGACGTCGGTGACGTTGAGGTTGAGGCCGGTGAGTTCGATGACCTGTTTTCCGCCGGTCTTGAGGTGCGTGATGATGCGGACGGTGGCGTTGTCGATGGACAGTTTTTTCAGATTCACCACGGGCGGCTTGGAATCGCCGGCGGGCTTGGGTTCCTCTTTCTTGCCGTCGGACTTGGTGAGCGGATCGAGATTGGAGGTGCCGTCGGCGTTGCGGACGAGCGTGATGACGGGCGAAACGAGCGCAACCTCCTCGACGTTGATTTTGCCCGAAATGATGTCGAGCAGGCTGTAGCGGGCGCGCACTTCGCCGCAGGTGAAGAGCGGCTCGGTGCCGGTGGTTTTCACCGTGAGCTTGCGATTCACGACGCGGGAAAACGGGCTGATGTCGGCGTCCTCGACGGTGATCTCAGCGTTCAGTTTCTTGCTCACCTGCGGCAGGATGACGCCCTTGAGCATCGCGGTGCTGGTGGCGACGAAATAGGCGACCACGAGCAGTCCGGCGACGATGATCCCGGTGATGCCCAGTTTTTTCAGCAGGCTCGATTTCGGCGCGGGGGAGGACGTTTCGGTGTTGTTCATAAAGAGTTCCCTTCAATCAGGAGAAGGAATCGTAAGGGTACAGCGAATGCTGCGGCAAGGGCGATGGGTAAAACTACGGAGATGCGGCCGCGACGCACGGCCGACGCGGTTCGTCCGCTCGCGGCGGGGGCAGGGACGCGGGCGGTCCTGTCCGCGGCGGCCACGCACACGCGGAGTGCGGCCGTCCCGGCCGCAGCGAGGTCCGCACGCACGAAGGCTCCGGATATTTTCGCGCGCCTCACTGCGCTCCAACTCGCTGCGCCCGGGGACGGGCGCACTCCGCTGGAACTCGCGGGCGAGCCGCGCGCACTCCGGCCTTTACCCGTCGCCGCTGAACCGCCAAGTTTCGGGCCGAGTCTTTGAAGCCGCTTGTGAGCATCCGCTACTTCACCCCTGACTACGGCCTGCGCGGCGCGTTGCGTCGATCGCGTTGGGCGGCGCTTTTTCTTCTGGGCGCCGCGTGGCTCGGGGGCGGTTCCGCAGGGGCCGCCGCGGCTCCCCATCCCGAGTTTCAGAAGACCGCCGCGGTCTTTCTCGAAAAGCACTGCATCGAATGTCACGGCGGCAAGACCACCAAGGGCGACCTTGATCTGGTCAAGCAGGACAAGTCCGACGCGGCCATCCTCACGAACCGCAAGGTGTGGCTGAACGTCGTCAACCAGGCCACCTCCGGCGAAATGCCGCCGAAGAAAAGCGCGCGCCCGCCGCTGTCGGAAATCGAGGGATTCGCCCGCGCCATCGAATCCGCCTTCGACCGCGCGGAAGCCGCGATGAAGCCCGACCCCGGCCGCGTCACCGTCCGCCGCCTCAACCGCACCGAATACAACAACACCGTGCGCGACCTGCTGCTGGTGGATTTCAATCCGACCGAGGATTTCCCCGCCGACGACATCGGCCACGGGTTCGACAACATTGGCGACGTGCTGACGATGTCGCCGTTGTTGATGGAGCGCTACCTGACCGCCGCCGAAGCCATCGCCCAGCGCGTGATTCCGGAAAAGCCCGCGCCGCCGTCCACGCGCCATCTCTCGGGGCGCTACCTGCGGCCGAACAACGCCAAGACCTCCGAAGGTCGTTTTCGCGTGCTTGATCCCACGCACGTCGAGGCTGTTCACTCTGGCCCGTTTTTCTCGCCCGGCGACTATTTGAAATTCTCCGCCGACGCCGATCTCTTCTTCCGCGCCACGCTCTACGCGGAGCCGCAGGGCAAATCACCGGCACCCGTGCGGGTGGCCTTGTTCGTTCAAGGCCCCGATCTCAAAGACCCCTCTACCGAAGCGGAAATCGCACAACTCATGGGCGCGGGCCTCGTGCCGGCTCCGCCGAAAACGCCCGCGAAAGCGCCGGTGAAAACCGAGAAACCGCTGCCGCTGAAAATTCTCAAAACCTTTGTCATCACCGCGCGCACCGCCGCCAAGCCGCAGGTCATTGAAGTGCCCATCAACCGCATGGGCGGCATCACCGCCGCCGGCATCGCCCTCCTCAAACCGCCCGCCGGCGATACGCCCGCCAAGCTCCACATCGAACGCCTCTGGAGCGAAGGCCCGCTCGACACGCGTCCGCCGTCGCAACTTCTGCTCCTCGCCGCGACCTCGCCCAAACAACCCCGCGCCGTGCAAACGCGCGAAGTCCTCACGCGCCTCCTGACCCGCGCTTACCGCCGTCCCGCCAGTGCCGCCGAAGTCGCCGCCATGACCCGCATCGTGGACCGCGCCACCGCCGCCGGCCGCACGTGGGAAGCTGGCCTGCAGCAGGCGATCGTCGCGATTCTTTGCTCGCCCAAATTTCTTTTCCGCCTCGAACTCGATGACCGCCCCACCACGCCGGACGCGCATCCCCTGGATGATTTCCAGCTCGCGTCGCGCCTGAGCTACTTCCTCTGGAGTTCGATGCCCGACGATGAACTCTTCGCGCTAGCCGCAAAAAAACAGCTCACCGCCAATCTCGAAGCGCAGGTGCAGCGCATGTTGAAAAGTCCGAAGGCAGACGCGCTGGTGCAGAATTTCGCGTTGCAGTGGCTCCAGCTTCGCCGCCTCCAAAGCTTCGCGCCGGATCCGAAGCTTTTCCCCACTTTCAGCGAACCGCTGCGCGCCGCGATGCTGCGCGAGACGGAACTTTTCTTCCGCGAAATCGTGCGGGAAAACCGCAGCGTGCTCGAACTGCTCGACGGGAATTTCACCTAC
>BJHT01000337.1 GCA_014193395.1 Verrucomicrobiota bacterium | reverse complement strand
TTGGGGTTTGGGGTTTGGGGTTTGGGGTTTGGGGTTTGGGGTTTAGGGTTTAGGGTTTAGGGTTTAGGGTTTAGGGTTTAGGGTTTGGGGTCTGGGGTTTGGGCTCTGGGTTCTTGTTATCTGTTTCCTGTTTCCTGGTTTTTGATTTCTGGTTCCTGACTGCTAGCTCCTGTCTCCTGCCCCCTGTCTCCTGACTCCTGACTTCTGATCCTTGCCCCCTGTCTCCTGGTTTTCGGGTCCGGGGGACTGGATGGCCGCAAGGAACGCAAGGGGGCGCAAAGAAGCGGGGGCAGTCGTAAGTGGTTGGGAATGGTGCGGATATGGGGATCGGTCGCGGTTTTTTGGGACGCACCTTTTGAAAAGGGGTTCGCACCTTTTGAAAGGGTGAGGGCACCCGGGGAAGGGGTGGGCGCACCTTGTCCGGGGGTGCGGGCGCCGCGGGAAAGGGTGGGCGCACCGGGGGAAAGGGAGAGCTTACCCAGGCGGTGGGTGAGGGCGGGATTGGAAAGGGTGCGGACACCGCGGGCGTGGGTGAGGACACCCGATGGGTGGGTGAGATTACCGTGGGGAAAGGTGCGGGCACCGGAGGAAAGGGGGTGAGTCCGCGGGAAGGGGGAGAGGTTACGGACGCGCGGCAGCGCGTGCCTACCGGGGTGGGTAGGGCCGCGTTGCTGAGCGGACCAGTCGAGGTGGGAGGGAGGTAGGAAGAGGGAGCAACTTGGAACCCAGAGACGCCAGTTGAAGCGAACCACGAAAGACACGAAAGACACGAAAACCAAGGGCCAAACCGTGATTGACCGAGGTCCGGTTACCTCACCCGCCTGATGACAACTCCAAATCCCGCCAGCCCTGCTCCTTTCGTGTATTTCGTGCATTTCGTGGTTCCGACTGCTTATTTCCGAATGAAGGACGGAAGGGGGAAGGGAAGTTAGAGTCTCGTTACCTCGACTCCTACAAATCCCGCCAGCCCTGCTCCTTTCGTGCCTTTCGTGTCTTTCGTGGTTCCAACTGCTTGTTTCCGAATGAAGGACGGAAGGGGGAAGGGAAGTTAGAGTCTCGTTACCTCGACTCCTACAAATTCCGCCAGCCCTGCTCCTTTCGTGTATTTCGTGCATTTCGTGGTTCCGACTGCTTATTTCCGAATGAAGGACGGAAGGGGGAAGGGTGGTTAGAGTCTCGTTACCTCGACTCCTACAAATCCCGCCAGCCCTGCTCCTTTCGTGTATTTCGTGTCTTTCGTGGTTCCGACTGCTTATTTCCGAATGAAGGACGGAAGGGGGAAGGGAAGTTAGAGTCTCGTTACCTCGACTCCTACAAGGGGTGAATGAGTGGGTGCGCATGACCGGTGATTCGGAGGTGAGTTACACGGCGGGTTTCCTCCGGGCGAACGCGGTCAGCAGCCAGAGCGCGCCGACGAAGGCTCCACCGAGGCCGGCGGAGAGGAAGCGTTCGGCCCAACTGGTTTCGCGGATGATCGCGGGATCGGGGACTTCGACGACGTCGGGTTCGGCCGGAAGATTTTTGGGATCGGAGAAAGCCCAGGCACCCTTCTTTTCCGCCTTGGCCGTAACTTCGGCGGCTTGGAGTTTGCCGACGAAATCCGTGCCTTTCAGGCCGGAGGGATGATTGACCAGCGTGCCGTACACGCGGGCGAGACCGTGCTGCACGAGGAGTTCGGCGAGGTCCTGGCCAGCGATCTGAATGACGGCGTAGTAACGGCTCTTGCGGCTGGAACCGAGGGCGGAACTCCAGCGGGTGTGGACGGTGAAGGGTTTCGCCGCCAGCAGTTCGGCGACGAACCTCCTGGCCTCCTTGCCAAGCTCGACACTCTGCTCCGGGGTGATCGCGAAATAGGCCGCCTGCTCGGCATTTCGCACCGGGAAGCGCGTGTCACTCTCGGGGGTATCGACGTAGTAGAGGCGGAAAACGAACTCATCCTTGTCAATCGCAACGCGGAAACTGTCGCCGTCGTTGTAGGAGGTGGGAACGAAACGGCAGTCCTCGTATTTGCGGAAGGTCTTGGAATGGGCCGGGACAATCTCCGCATCCGCGGTAACTACCAAGACCGTGAGCAGGACCGCCAGGGTGAGTGTGGAACCAAGGAACCGGCGGACGAGCGAGGGGAAGAATCGGCTGGTAATTTCAGCCGCAGCGTCAGTTACCGAGTGACAATGCGGAGTGCGGAGTGCGGAGTGCGGAGTGCGGAGTGCGCTGTTATTTCCCCAGACCTCATAGTGATGGGACAGAAGATGGAAAAGACCGGGGTGATAAGTCGAGGAAAATCTTCAGAATTATTTTCGGAAGACTATCCGCAGAGGTCTGCGGCGTGCTGCGGACCGACGCGCCCGACCAATCACAGACACCCCGCCGTTTTTCTGCGCAGATGGGAGCGCGGAGAATTCTCCCGCCGGTGAATTGACCTCGCCGCCCCCCCGTCGTCTTTCGCGTGTTTCCAAGCCCCGCAACGCCAGCGGGTTTTGGGGATTTTCCGAAACTGATTTTGACAACCGCACCGCCAGCTTCCGCCGCCCCGCGCCAGCACCTCGAAGGTGCCGGGAAGTCCCGCGCGATCCTCCGGTTGAACCCGATGCTGTTGGCGGTTTGGTGCGTCGTCGCTTTCACCGCCGCCGCCGCCGGCGCGCCGACCGCCGCAACGGCACAGGCCGCCACCGCCGCCACCAAGCCCGCCGAGGCCATCACCGAGATTTTCATCGATCCGCTCAAGATCACCGTGGACAGCCCGGGCGGGCGGTTTCGCGTGCTCGTGAGCGGCAAGACGGCGGCGGGGCGGGTGATCGACCTGACGCACACGGCGGAGTTTCGGTCGCTGGACGCGGCGTTGTTTCAAGTGAGCGCGCGCGGGGAATTGCAGACGCTGCGCGACGGTCGCGGCACGCTCGAAGTGCGCGCCGCCGGGCAGACGGCGCGGGCGGTCGTCGAGGTGCGCCCGGCGGAGGGCGTGCGGCTCTACAGTTTTGAAAATGACATCACGCCGATGCTGAACCGGGCCGGGTGAAATGGTTCGTCGTGTCACGCGAAGGCCGAGGGGCAGGCGGGTTTCAAGTTGTCCGTGTTCGGCTTTGATCCGGCGGCGGATTACCGCGCCATCGTGAAGGAAGGCAAGGGTCGCCGCGTGACGCCCGCCGCGCCGGAGCTGAGCCTGATCTTGCGCAAACCCAGCGGCGACATCTCGCATCGCGGCGGTGTGCGCCTGCACGCGGACACGCCGGAGCTGGCGACCTTCCGCGCTTGGATCGCCGCGGGCACGCCCTTTGGCACGACCAACGACGCGCGCGTCACCGGCATCGGGCTCGCGCCGACCGAGCGCATCCTGAGCGCCGACGGCACGCAGCAATTGCGCGTGCTCGCGACCTACAGCGACGGGCGCAAGGTCGATGTCACGCGGCTCGCGCAGTTTCAGTCGAACCAGGAACTCTTCGCGAGCGTGTCCGAGGACGGCCTCGTCACGGCGGGCACGCTGCCGGGGCAGGCGGCGGTGATGGCGCGGTTCATGGGCGAGGTCGCGGTGTTCCTCGCGCTGATTCCGCGCGAGGGTAAAATCGCGCCGCACTCCCCTGCCCCGCAGTTGAATTTCATCGACGGCCTGGTGGACGCGAAATTGCGGAAGCTGAATCTGCGGCCGTCGGAACTTTGCACCGACACCGAGTTTCTCCGGCGCGCCTCGCTCGATCTCATCGGCACGCTGCCGACGCCCGCCGAGACCCGCAAATTTCTGAACGACCCGCGTCCCGACAAACGCGCGCGCCTTGTGGACGCGCTGCTCGAACGCCCCGAATACGCCGACCTGTGGGCGTTGAAATGGTCCGACCTGCTCCGCGTGGACCGCCAGAAACTGAGCCACAAGGAGGCGTATCTCTACTATCGCTGGATTCGTGGACTGCTCGCGGCGAACCGCCCGTTTGATCAACTGGCTCGCGAGTTGTTGACCAGCGAGGGGCCGGTGGATGAGGCCGGCGCGAGCTATTTTTACAAGGTCGCCAGCAAGCCGGGCGAGATGGCCAGCATGTTCTCGCAGGTGTTCCTCGGCGTGCGCATCGCCTGCGCCGAGTGCCATCATCATCCGCACGATCGCTGGAGCCAGAACGACTACTACGGCATGACCGCGTTTTTCCAGCAGGTCAGCTTCCGCAAGGGCGCGGCCGGCGAAGTTCTCCTCGCCGAGGGCAATCCCGCCACGCGCAATCCCCGCACCGGCGAACTCGTCCCGCCGCAGCCGCTCGGGGCCGACGCGCTCGATGCGAAGTTCGAGGGCGACCGCCGCCCCGCGCTCGCGAGCTGGCTCACCGCGCCGGGCAATCCGTGGTTCGCCCGCACACTGGTCAACCGCCTTGTCGCGCATTTCTTCGGCCGCGGCCTGATCGAGCCGGTGGATGATGCGCGCCTGACCAACCCCGCGAGCAACCCCGAGCTGCTCGACGCGCTGGCGAAATACGCGGTCGAAAACAAATTCGATCTCAAGCAGATCATCCGCACGCTGACGGCCTCGCGCACCTACCAGCTCTCCGCCACGCCGAACGAGACGAACGAATTTGATGAGCAGAATTATTCGCGCGCGCTCTTCCGCCGGCTTCCCGCCGAGGTGCTCTTCGACGCCGTCTGCCAGATCACCGGCGTGCCGGAGAAGTTCGACGGCGTGCCCGCCGGCTACCGCGCCACGCAGGTCTGGGACAGCGACGTGAAGCATTATTTCCTGAAAATTTTCGGCCGCCCCTTGCGCACCTCGCCCTGCGAATGCGAGCGCCAGTCCGATGCCAGCGTCGCGCAGGTGCTGCATCTGCTGAACTCGCCGGAAATCCACGGCAAACTCACGCACGACGCCGGTGCGGTCGCGCGCCTCGTGGCGGCCTCGCGCGATGACGAGAAGCTGGCCGATGAGCTTTATCTCACCTGCTTCAGCCGCCTGCCGTCCGCCGCGGAACGCAAGGCGGCGATCGCGCATCTGCAAACCAGCGCCGGCCAGCGCCGCGAGTCCGCCGAGGATTTGGCTTGGAGCCTGATGAATTCGCTCGAGTTTATTTTCAACCACTAGCACCGCCTGCTTATGAAAAACGCCTCCCTCTTCTGCGATGGTTCGAGCCGCCGCGATTTCCTCCGCGTCGGCGCGGCGAGCCTGCTCGGGCTGCCGCTCGGCCTGCCGAATCTGCTGCAACTCCAGGCCCACGGCGCGAACACCAGCCCCGGCAAGGCGATCACGTCCGACCTCAACGTCATCTATGTTTTCCTCAAGGGCGGCCTGAGCACGATCGACACGTTTGACTTGAAGCCCGACGCGCCCTCCGACATTCGCGGCGACTTCGGCTCGATCCCGACCAACCTGCCCGGCGTGCGCGTGTGCGAGCACCTGCCGCGCGTGGCGAAGATCATGGACAAGTTTTCGCAGGTCCGCTCGTTCACGCATCGCAACGCGGACCACGGCGGGGCCGATCATTACATGCTCACGGGCCACAACCCGACCGCGGGCTTCAACGGCGGACTCAAGCCGAACAATCAGCATCCCGCCTTTGGCTCCTACATCTCCCACAAACTCGGACCGCGCGGCAGCGTGCCGCCGTACGTGTGCCTGCCCTCGATGCACCCGAGCGGCGGCTCGGCTTATCTCGGCCCGGGCGCGGTGCCGTTCGTGATCGAGGCCGATCCGAGCGCGGCCAATTTTCATGTGCCGGACATGGCCCCGCCGCTGTTGATCGACAGCACCCGCTTGAACGCGCGCCGCGAACTGCTAGGGCAGGTGGACCGTTTCCAGCATTCCGCCGAGGTCGCCGCCAACTCCGGCGCGAAGAGCTACAGTGTCTTCAGCCAGCGCGCCTTTGATTTGATGACCTCGCCCGCCGCCAAGCGCGCGTTCGATCTCTCCGCCGAATCGGAAAAACTCCGCGACGCCTACGGGCGCAATACGCTCGGCCAGTCGTGCATCATGGCCCGCCGCATGGTCGAGGCCGGCGTGCGCTGCGTCACCATCGACCACTCGAACTGGGACACGCACGACGCGAACTTCAAGGTGCTGCGCGACGAGCTGCTGCCGAAACTCGACATGGCGATGTCCTCGCTGTTCCGCGATTTGCAGGAGCGTGGGCTGTACGAAAAAACGCTCGTGCTCGTCACCGGCGAATTCGGCCGCACGCCCAAGATCAACAAGAACGCGGGCCGCGACCACTGGAGCCGGTGCTTCACGGTGATGCTCGGCGGCGGTGGCATCCAGGGCGGACGCGTCATCGGCAAGAGCGACAAATGGGCCGAGGATCCGGCGGAAAATCCGTTCGGCCCCGAGGACCTCGCGGCCACGATGTTCACGCTGCTGGGCATCGATCCGAAATCCGAAGTCCACACGCCCGACGGCCGCCCCATCGCCATCGTCAACGGCGGACGCGTGATCAAGGAACTGATCTGACCCCGGGAGCGCGGGCGGCCCGCCCGCGAGTGCCACTTTCCTGCCGTGAGCGACAAATCACCCGCACCTCCCACGGTAGGGCGCGTCTGTCCCCAGCGCGCCGCAGAACCGTACGAACGCCCCGGCGGCGCGCTGGGAACAGACGCGCCCTACCTCACGCACCGAAGTTTTTCATCTCCGTTATGATGCTCCGCCTCCTGCTTCTACTCGTCATTCTCTCCCCCGCCGCCCTTCACGCCGAAGAGCCATTCGTCTCCTACATTTTCCCCGCCGGCGGCCAGCGCGGGACGACCGTGAAATTCCACGTCGGCGGCTGTTTCCTCCACGGCAACGCCGGCTTCGAAATGCTCGGCCCCAGCGTCACCGCCTCCGCGCGCATCCTCGAAACCAACACGCTGTGGTTTGAAGGCCCGGTGATTCCGCAGCCGCCCTCGCAGGCCAAGGAGGACTATCCGCGCGACTACGCCGGCGAGGTGAAGATCGCCGCCGATGCCGCGCCCGGCCCGCGTCCGTGGCGCACTTGGACCTCGCAGGGCGCGACGCCCGCGATGAAATTCATCGTCGGCACCCTGCCCGAAATCATCGAGCACGAGATCGACGGCGAACCCATCCCGGTCGAAGTGAAGCCGCCGCTCACGATCAACGGCCGCATTTTTCCGCGCGAAAACATCGACGTGTGGACCTTCGCCGCGAAGGCCGGCCAGGAGTTCACCTGCCGCGTCGAAGCGCAGAGCCTCGGCTCACCGCTGCTGGCGCGGCTCATCCTCGTCGATCCGCGCGGCCGGGAAATCGCCGAGGCCACCGCCACGCAGCGCGCCGATCCGCAGATCGCGTTCCGCGCCGCGGTGGACGGCCAGTTCCGCCTCCGCATCCACGACCTGAATTTCGGCGGCCTTCAGCACTACGTCTATCGCCTCACGATCACCGGCGAGCCGTGGATCAACTCCGTTTATCCGCTCGGCGGACAGCGCGGCAAACCGCTCACGCTCGCGCTCGCAGGCCAGTCGTTGCCGCAGAAAACCCTCACCCTGCCACTGCCCGCCGACGCGCCCGACCTTTTCACCGTCACGCCCAAATTCGGAAACCTCACCGCCAATCCGATCTCCCTGGATGTTTCCGACTTCCCCGAGTTGCTGGAAAAGGAACCCAACAACTCGCCCACGGACCGCGCGCCCATCACGCCGCCCGCCCTGCTCAACGGCCGCATCGATCAACCCGGCGACGTCGATTACTGGCCGATGCAGTTGCAGAAAGGCGAGGCCGTGGAAATGACCGCCATCGCGGGA
>BJHT01000336.1 GCA_014193395.1 Verrucomicrobiota bacterium | reverse complement strand
CGGGTTTGAAAGAACTGGCGGCTCAAGGAACCGCGGCGCAGGTGGTCGATCTGTTGAATCTGCGCGAGCACGGCGTCGCGTTGGGAACGGAGAGCTTGCTGGGAAGTAGGCATGGGTGTTTGTATCTATACAAATACAATATAGCAACCCGAAAAAAGCACGCCCGACAAGGCGCGCCGCTTTTGGGTTACTTATTCGTCACACACCCAGCTCCAAGCACAAAGCTCAAAGCTCAAGGGAACCACCAAGCCCAAAACTCCAAACAGCCCGCGCTCGCCCCCGCGCTCGTCCCCTGCTTCACCAATCCCTTTCCCCTCGCCCCTTGGCCCTTGCCCCTTGGCTATTGCCTATTGGCCCTTGGCTATTGGCGATTGCCTATTGGCTATTTCCCCCAGTCCCTTCCCTTGAGCTTTGAGCTTTATTCTTTGAGCTTTCCCCACGCCCCGCCGTTTGTATGGATTAAATCATCAGCCGTGCGATTCTTCGCCGAACACATCCGACACCAGCACCATGCCACTGCCACCGCTCTCCGCCGCCGGCCGCCAGTTCCTCGACCGCCGTGCGTTTCTGCAATTCGCCGGCCACGGCCTCGGCGGCATCGCGCTCGCCAGTCTGCTCGCCGAGCAGCGCCTGCTCGCCGACGATTCGCCCATCCGCCCGCAAGTCCGCCCCGAAGCTCCGCACGCGCCGCGCGCCCCGCACTTCACTCCCAAAGCCCGCCGCGTCCTGCTGATCTTCTGCACCGGCGCGCTCAGCCATGTGGACACGTTCGATTACAAACCCGAACTGGTGAAACGCCACGGCCAGCCCCTGCCCGGCGCGGAAAAACTCGTCACCTTCCAAGGCGAGCAGGGCAACCTGGTCAAGCCCCTCTGGGACTTCAAACCCCGCGGCCAGTCGGGAAAAATGGTCAGCGATCTCCTCCCGAATCTCGCGCAGCTCGCGGACGAAATGTGCTTCGTCCACTCGATGACCGCCAAGAGCAACACCCACGGCCCCGCTGAAAACCAGATGAGCACGGGCTACACGCTCGATGGCTTCCCCGGCATCGGCACCTGGGTCAGCTACGCGCTCGGCAGCGAAGCGCGCGATCTCCCCGCCTTCGTCGCGATCCCTGATCCGCGCGGCGGCCCGCAGGTCGGGCCGAATCATTGGAACGCCGCGTTCCTCCCCGCCGTGTTTCAAGGCACCGCGTTCAACGCCGAAAAACCCATCCCCAACCTTGAGCGCCCGCCCGAGATCGCCGCGCCCGCCGACCGTTCCACGCGTGATTTTCTCCGCCTTCTCAACGACCGCCACCTCGCGCGTCATCCCGGCGACACCGATCTCGCCGCGCGCATCGCCAGCTACGAACTCGCCGCGCGGCTCCAGCTTCGCGCTCCCGAAGTCGCCGATCTCTCCCGCGAAAGCGCCGCCACCCGCGAACTCTACGGCGTCGATGACCCGAACAAAACCAAAGCGGGCTTTGCGAAAAACTGCCTCCTCGCCCGCCGCCTCCTCGAACGCGGCGTCCGCTTCGTGCAGCTCTTCAACGGCGCCTACGCCATGGGCGAAGGCGTCGGCAACTGGGACGGCCACAAAACCATCGTCAGCCAATACTCCGTCCATGGCCCCATCCTCGACCAACCCTGCGCCGCGCTCCTCCGCGACCTCCAGGGCTGCGGTCTCCTCGGCGACACGCTCGTCGCATTCGTCACCGAATTCGGCCGCATGCCGACCTTTCAAAAAGGCGCGAGCGGCCGCGATCACAACCCGAAAGGTTTCACCGTCTGGCTCGCCGGCGCGGGTGTGAAACGCGGCTTCAGCTACGGCGCCACCGACGACTTCGGCCATCACGCGGTGGAAAATGTCGCCACCATTTACGATCTCCACGCCACGATTCTCCACCTCCTCGGCCTCGACCACGAACGCCTCAGCTTCTATCACAACGGCATCGAACGCCGCCTCACCGACGTCCACGGCCATCCCCTCCGCGAAATCCTGAGCTGATTCTCTCTTCATGAAACCGTGCAATTTTCAGAAGCAAAACTCGCCCGCCCTCAGTAGCCGCCGACGTGAGGAGGCGGATCTTCCGCTCGGCAAGAGCGTCCGCCTCCTCACGTCGGCGGTTACCTCAAGAATTCCCCGTCCCCATTCCCTTGCCTCCATTCCTTTGCCAATTCCGGTTTTTCGAAATGGAAAGATGGTGACCTCGGAAACGGCAGCTGAGGCGAACCACGAAAGACACGAAAGACACGAAAACGAATGGCCAAACCGTGATTGCCAGGCACCGAATTACCTCACCCGCCCGACGAGCGCCCTCGGTTCCGCCAGACCTTCTTCTTTCGTGTCTTTCGTGTCTTTCGTGGTAGCAATTGTTATTTCCAATCTGAGGGGTGGGCCATTCCATGTCCCACCCCTCCGCACCCTCTCCCTCGCCTTCCTCACCCTTCTGCTCACCGTCACCTTTTGCCCCGCCGCCGCACCTGCGGACACCGACACCACCGCCAAAACCCACTGGTCCTTCCGCCCCCTCACCCGTCCGCCGCTCCCCGAACTCCGCGCCAACGCGACGCCGACCTCGCCCCCGACCGCCTCCCGCACCAACCCCATCGACGCCTTCATCACCGCCAAGCTCGCCGAAAAAGGCCTCACCCCCGCGCCCCTGGCCCCGCGCGCCACGCTCATCCGCCGCCTGAAATTCTCGCTCCTCGGCCTGCCGCCCACGCCCGAGGAAGTCGCCGCGTTCCTCGCCGATCCCGCGCCCGAACCCATCGCCTACGCCGCGCTCGTGGACCGCTTCCTCGCCTCGCCGCACTACGGCGAACGCTGGGCGCGCCACTGGCTCGACGTCGTCCGCTTCGCCGAAAGCAACGGCTTCGAAATGAACCAGGCCCGCAAAAACGCCTGGCCCTATCGCGACTACGTCATCCGCGCCTTCAACGAGGACAAGCCCTACGACCGCTTCATCCTCGAGCAGCTCGCCGGCGATTCCCTCGGCGCGGACGAAGCCACCGGCTTCCTCGTGGGCGGTGCGTTCGATCAGGTCAAAAGCCCCGACCCCGTCCTCACCGCCAACCAGCGCGCCGACGAACTCCACGACATGGTCGGCACCACTGGCAGCGCGTTCCTCGGCCTCACCGTGAATTGCGCCCGCTGCCACGACCACAAGTTCGATCCCATCGCCATGACCGATTACTACGCGATGACCGCGTGCTTCGCGGGCGTGCAACACGGCGAACGTCCGTTGCGCGCCGCCGCTGTCGATCCCGCCCAGACCAATCGCCTCGCCGCACTGCGCAACGAGCTGGCGCAACTCGAATCCCAGCTCGCCCAATTCGATCCCCCCGCTCATCCCGCCCGCACCCTCATCATCCACGCCGACGACCCTGCGCAAGCCACCGCGCTGCTTCCCTCGAAAGGCCCCGTTGCCAAATATCCCGACGGCACCGCGCGCGGCGCAGCCGGCGACACCGGCGACGCCGTGCGCTTCCCGACGCTCGGCAGAGGTTATCTCTATTGGAACAACGTCCCCGGCCGCGATGTCTTCGCGTGGACCCCGAAACTCACCGGCCGCTTTCGCGTTTGGCTCTCGTGGGGCGCAGGCCACGCCACGCACGCCACCGACGCGCGCTACTTTCTCGACCGCGACGGCAACCGCGCCACGCGCGACGACCAAACGGAAATCGCCCGCGCCAATCATCAGAAATTCGCCGACACCACGGGCAACGTTCCCGAGCAACGCCAATGGAGCGGCTTCCTCGACGCCGGCATCCACGACTTCCAACCCGCCACCCAGCTTCTTCTCCGCGGCGGCACCAACGACCTCTACGTCACCGCCGACGTGATCATCCTCCAAGAAGCCCCCGCTCCGTCGGCAGCTTCAACCCTTCAACCCTTTAACCCTTCATCCCCCGCCCCGCGCCTCCGCCTCCCCGTCACGCGCGGACGTAACGTCGAGCGCTTCGCCCCCACCGCCGCGCGCTTTCTCCGCTTCACCATTTTCGAAACCACGCAGGCGGAACCCTGCCTCGATGAACTCGAAGCCTTCACCGCCGGTGACGCCCCGCGCAACGTCGCCCTCGCCAGCGCCGGCGCGCGCGCCACCGCCTCGGGCACGCTCCCCGGCCACGACATCCACAAGCTCGCGCACGTCCACGACGGCCTCTACGGCAACAGCCACAGTTGGATTTCCAACGAACGCGGCCGCGGCTGGGTGCAGCTCGAATTTGCCAAAACCGAAACCATCGACCGAATCGTCTGGAGCCGCGACCGCGACGTCGCCGCCCGCTTCAATGACCGCGTTCCCACCCGCTACCGCATTGAACTTTCCACCGACGGCCGCGCCTGGCAGACCGTCGCCTCCGCCGATGACCGTCTCGCCATCGGCACCAAGATCCCCGGCGGCGTCATCTTTTCCTCCGTGGGAATTTCCACCAACCAGAGCAGTTCACTTACCGCCCTCCTCGCTCGCCGCGCCGCGCTCGAAACCCAGCTCGCCGCCGTCGCCCCCGCCACGCCGATGGTCTATGCCGGACGCTTCACCAAGCCCGGAGACACGCGTCGCATGCACCGCGGCGACCCCATGCAACCCCGCGAAATCATTGCCCCCGGCGGCCTCGCCCGCTTCGGCGCGCCGCTGCAACTCGCCGCCGACACCCCCGAACCCGAGCGCCGCCTCGCGCTCGCCCGCTGGATCGCCGACCCGCAACACCCGCTCACCGCGCGCGTCATCGTCAACCGCCTGTGGCATTATCATTTCGGCCAGGGAATCGTGAACACCCCCAGCGACTTCGGCCTCAACGGCGCGCGCCCCACGCACCCCGAACTCCTCGACTTCCTCGCCGCCGAACTCATCGCCCAAGGCTGGCGCCTCAAGCCCATCCACCGCCTCATCGTCACCTCCCACGCCTTCCGCCAAGCGAGTGGCGAAATGGGGGAAGGGGAGAAGGGTGGAAACGTTGCGGGGTTGAAAGGTGAAGGGTTGAAGGGTGAATCGGTCGCCCAACGCCCCGCTTCAACCCTTCAACCCTTTAACCCTTCAACTCTTCAACCCCTTTCCTCTTCAACCCCGCCCGCTCTCGCCGCAAACGTGGACGCCGGCAACCGCCTCCTCTGGCACTTCCCCGCGCGCCGCCTCGAGGCCGAGGCCCTGCGGGACACCATCCTCGCGGTCACCGGCCAGCTCGACCTCACCGTGGGCGGCCCCGGCTTCGACCTCTTCGAGCCGAACACCAAATACGTGAAAGTGTACACGCCCAAACAAGAGTTCGGCCCCGCCGAATTCCGCCGCATGGTCTATCAAAACAAACCCCGCATGCAGCTCGACGATGTCTTCGGCGCGTTCGACTGCCCCGACGCCGGCCAGATCGCCCCTCGCCGCACCTCCTCCACCACCGCGCTCCAGGCCCTGAATCTGTTGAACAGCCGTTTCACTCTCCAGCAGGCAAACCTCTTCGCCCAACGCCTCCAAACCGAAGCCGGCCAAGCCCCCGAGCCGCAAATCCACCGCGCCTTCCAGCTCGCCTTCAGCCGCGCCCCCGACCCCGCCGAACTCCGCGGCGCACGCGAACTCATCACCGCCCACGGCCTCCCCGCCCTCTGCCGCGCCCTCCTCAACGCCAACGAATTCGTGAACGTGTTCTGACCCCGGAGCGCGGGCGGTCCCCGCCCGCAGCGCGCCCGCCCGCCGAAGATCGTCAGAACATCCCACCGCTCCCTTCGCCATCCACACGCTGCGACCGGGGACCGGTCGCGCTCCGCGATTGCGCTCCCTCTCGTCGTCCCCCCCCCTCTGCACGAACGGCCGCACCGCCCCCCAAAAAAACCAGTGCAGCACTTTCCCATTCCCTTGCCCCAAATTCCCCTGCCCAACTCCCCTGTGCTCGCGAACGGTTGCGTTCCGCGCCACCGGCAAAATCACCGTTTCCCCTGCGCCTGCAGCCCGTTCAACGGGAGCAGCTCGTTGGAAAATTCCACCGCACCCTTCGCCATCCACACGCTGCGACCGGGGGCCGGTCGCGCGCCGTCGCCGCCGCGGCTCCGCCTCTCTGCCGTCCTCCCCATCTCTGCCGTGTTCTGTGCCGGTTCCAAAATCCGCCACCCCCGCCCGCCCTCGCCGCGCCGTTCCTCCAAATTCCTCCGCAAATCTCCTTGCGACCCCCACCGCCGTCCGCCTTAATCCGTGCGCCAGGGTCCATGGAATGTGGACTTACAAACCCCGCGAGGGCCGGAAGGCAGCAACGGTAGTCTGCTCCGCATCTGCCGTGGTAACCCTGGTATTTTTCCATTTCCCCCTTGGCCGAGGCGAGGTAACGAGACTCCATCCGTGGCTTCTACGCGCGTCGGTCTCAAGCGGCCCAGCCTCTACCGCATTCTTTCCAAAACGAGCATCCTCATGCTGGCAACACTCCAGAAAATAATACCACCCGCGAGTCGGCGAGTTTCCTCAGTTCCTCGCTTCCGCCGCCGTAGCTGACCGGCAGCCGCCCTGCCCCCGCGACGACGCGCGGAACTTCAGCCGACTGGCCGCCGTGCGCTTGACATCCGTGTCACCTATAGATTACACGGTTCCAGTGATTGAGAGGGAAATAAAGAAGCTGGAACTTCAAAGCGGACACGTGCCGTTTGACGAGTGGTTCGAAGCCCTTGGCGACAAACGAATGCAGGCGGCGGTGGATGCGCGATTGGTTCGGATTCGTGCCGGGAATTTCGGCGACTGCAAGCCGGTCGGTGGTGGCGTGTCGGAGTTGCGCATCGCGCTCGGCCCAGGCTTGCGGGTTTATTACGGATTGCACGGACGGCAGGTCGTGATCCTGCTTGGCGGTGGTGACAAACGCAGCCAGCCGCGGGACATCCGCCGCGCACAAGAACTGTGGCAACAATTCATCCATTATGCGTCTGAAAAACTACAAGACTGATCTTAGCAAGCGGCTGGCCGATCCCGCATACGCCGCCGAATACCTCGCCCAAGTGCTGGCGGACAAAGACAGCGCGACCTTTCTGATCGCGCTCAAAGACGTGGTCGAAGCCGGCGGGGGCGTGGGCGCACTCGCCGGGCGTGTCGGTCTCAAGCGCCCCAGCCTCTACCGCATCCTTTCCAAGAACGGCAACCCCACACTGGCAACCCTTCAGGAAATCTTGCAGCCCCTGGGCCTGCGCGTTTCCATCGCCGCCGCTTGAATTGCCCGGAAGCCGCCACCGTGTCCCGGGCGGGCGCTGTGCGGGGGGCAGTCCTCACTTTTGACACTCCCGCTCCAATTCCGCGCGAACTGCCGGAAGCCGATCACGCAGGATACTTCGAATCGTGGTGCCGGTCTGCGCCCGCCCAACGGGCACGCCCACGCCCTACAGATTGAGCCGCATTCCCGCGCGCAGCGCGCAACCAGCGGGCCGCAGGAAGGTGCGTCCGGAAAGGCGCGGGTGAACCGCGGACGCGCTTTTCCATCTCATCCACCAGCGGTGTTGGCCGGCGTTTGGGTTGGTCATGCGCGCGGCGGCGACTGCGTTTCTGCGGCCGGCACGCCGAGCTCAGTTCACCCTCGCTTTCGGATCGAAGCGACGCTGCACCCGGCGCCAAGAGGGTGTGTGACGAATTTGTAACCACCGCGGGCGGTCGCGCGGCGAGCTGGGTCTGAAATTGCCGGGAGTGGTTGATCTGCTCCCAGCATTCGTCCCAGCGATGGCTCTTCAGGGCGCAGCGCAGCGCCAGGATGTTTTCGGCACCGACTTCGGTCCAGTGCATG
>BJHT01000335.1 GCA_014193395.1 Verrucomicrobiota bacterium | reverse complement strand
CAATCACCCACGATGCCCGATCCGCCTCCTCACGTCGGCGGCTACGAGGACGGTTCATCGCAAACCGTCTCACGCCTGCGCCGGCGTCGGCTTCTTGCCGGCCAGCGGTGCCGCCTTCTCGCCGCTGCCCGCCGGGGTTTTCGCCGCCACCGTCTTGCCGCTGAAGCTCGCCCAGTACCGGTTCGGCAACAACCCCAGACCCATGATGACAAGCTGGCTGGCCACAAACGTGATCAGCCACCAGAACGCCGCATCCATGAAACCGTAGGAGTGCAGGCCGATGCCCAGCATGTTCACGCCGAACCACGACCAGCTCGTCACAATGTTGCCCACGATCGCCATGTTCATCAGCCCCCGGTCGCGGATCATCCCGCCCATGCGCGAGTGCAGGATCAGCACGTTCCACAGCACGATGATGAGCGCGCCGTTCTCCTTCGGATCCCAGCCCCAGAAGCGCCCCCACGATTGATCCGCCCAGATGCCGCCGAGCACCGTGCCGACGAAGCTGAACAGCGTCGCAAAACAGATGATGCCGTACACCATCCGCGCCAGCGATCTACCGGTCTCCTCGCTCAGCGTGCGGGTGAAGACACCGCGCAAAATGTACACGAGCGCCAGGAACCCCGCGACGAACGTGCTCGCGTACCCGAGCGTCACGACCACCACATGCGTCGCCAGCCAGAAGTTCGTGTCCAGCACGGCGCGCATCATCTCCATCGTGTCGCCCGTCTGCGACAGGTGATGCGCGATGATCAGCGAGATGAACCCGACCGCCGACGCGACCACGGAGCCGATGCCATCCTTGAAGAAACGCTCGAGCACCATCCCCAGCACCACCGCGCCCCAGCCGATGAAAATCGCGGACGAATACAGATTCGTCACTGGCGGACGCCCTTCGAGCCACATGCGGAAAATCAGGCCCGTCGTGTGAATGACAAACCCCAGCATGATCAAGCCCGCCGCCGAGCGACGCAGCCCGTCGCTGAGGTTGAACCACGAGAAGCACGCCAGCAAAAACGCCAGCACGTAGATCACCATCGAGTTGTAGAACGGCTGCATCCGGTTGAAGAAGTGCTCGCGCGACGCCTTGGTCAGCTCGGGCGTGAACTTCGCCTGCAGCGACGCGCGATAGTCCTGCACCGCGCGGTTGAAATCCGCCGCGCGTCCCTGTCGAAACGCGCTGGTCATCGTCGCATACACTTTCGCGGCCGGTTGCAGCGTCTCGCCGCGCGCCGCCTCGATCAGCACGTCGCCCATGCGCATCCATTCGTCACGCGCCCGGTCGTCGTGGTGCGGCGGCACCACCAGCGGCGGTTCGAACCGCGCCATCGCATCGAAGCGCTGCACCAACCCGAGAAAGCGGTCAAACACCGCCTGATCAAACGGCTTGCCCGCCTGCTGCGCGCGCGCCGCCGCGACGCCGGGGCCGACCAACGTTTCGTACTCCGCCAGTTCGCGCGCCCAATCCTTCGCGTCCTGCGGCTGCAGCGTGTTCTTGAGCCGCATGTAGAGAATGAGGCGCGTGTGCAGTTTCATCACCGCCTGCTCGAAGGGCGACCGATGCGCCTGATCGATTTTGCCGATGCGCTTGCTCTCCTTTTCCATCGTTTCGATGGCAGGCTGGATGTTGTTCCACGAAAAATGTTTCCCGTCCTGCTGGTTCTCCTTGCTCTTCGCGGGGAGCTTGAGCAGGGCGATCAGCTCAGGGTGGTCGATGCGGAACACCGGCCAGCCGTCGGCCTTCTCGGGGTCCATCATCACGGTCGCGAGCCAGTTCACGGCGGGCAGGACGGCGGGCTTTTCGTACCATTCCTTCCACGGCTCGAGGTTGACGGTCTGCTTCTCGCGAATCTGGAGCAGCGAGTTGCGCGCGAGCGAATCCATCGGCTGGAAGCGGCCGTTGAAGACCAGCGGCAGCCGGCCGAACTCGGTGAGCGCGAAGTCCGTTTCCTTCGGCGCCCGCAGGTTGCCGAGGAACCACACCGCCACCACCGCCACCAGAATCCACGGGGCATTCTTTTTCATAAGCATGATTGACTGACGTTCCACCGCGCCGAAACGCGGGGGCGAATTACGCCGCCGCCTTGACCGCGCCGGCCTTGCGTTTGTTGATGAACCCGACGAGGTGCAGCAGGAACTGGAACACCAGCCCGGCCGCCACGATCACGCACCCGGCGTAGGGCGTGAGCCAGCCGGGATTGCGCACCACCTGCAACGTGCTGGTGCCGCGCGCGGCGTCGATCTCGTCGCGGCCCATCTGATATTGGTAATAGGTCAGCCCCTCGTAGCGGAGCGGGTTGTTCATGTAGATGTCCGTCTCGCGGTTCTCGCTCGTGCGCGGGTTCTCGATGCGCACGCGGCTCTGGAAGTTTTTCGGAATGTCCGTGCCGCGATAAATCTCGTGGGTGGTCTTGAGCAGCGTGATGGAATACGGGAGGTAGTAACGCTCCGGCCGCAGCGCCAGCGTGTATTTCTTGCCGCCCACCTCGACCGTCTGCGGCTCGGTGAATTGCGAGAAAACCTTGCCCGCCAGTTGCGCGCCGAACTGCCGCTCCCAACCGCGCCGCAGCGCCGTCAGCATCACCTCGTCCGCGTTCCAGCCCGAGGCGATCCACGTTCCCAGCGAACCGCTCGGCCCGGTCAGCTCGATCAGCGCGGTCGGGACATTTTTCTCTTCCATCTTCGCGGTGACGGGCGATTTCCGAAAATCAAAGTTCTTGCTGATGCCCTGCGACGCCTGCGGCGGATCGTTCTGTTGCATCGGTGCGCGGAAGGCCGGCTCGGAGTTGCGCCAGTAGCTTTTCACGCGCACGGCAAAGGGCAGTTCGGCGTGACGCACCTCGCCCTCGCGCGCCAGCCGCGCCTCGGGAATGGCGACGACCTTCTGGTTCTGCGCGTCGGCGTCGGTGAGGAACACCAGTTCGTAATCCATCGGATTGTCCGAGTACGAGCGGCTCTCGCCCTCGACAAAACGCATCTGGCTCTCGCGCGAAAAAATATCCGTCACCAACTGCCCCACGAGCAGCAGGATGATGCCGATGTGCGTGAGGTGAATGCCGATGGTGCGGGTGTTGAACTTGAAGCGCTTGATGTACGTGAGCACCAGGTTGAGCACCAGCAGCGAGCCGATGAGATAGCCGCCGGGCAGCGGCACGGGCAGGTGCTTGCCGAACATCGTGATGCCGAAAACGTACCAGTGCTTGAAGTAGCGCAACTGCGCGGTGTACAGCCCTTCATCGGCCTGCGCTACGGTGCCGACGAACACGAGCAGGATGCCGAAGCCCAGCAGCGTCACGGTGAGCCGGAGCGAGGTCAGAATTTTCCAAAGTCTGTCAATCATGGGTGCGGTGGGGTGCGGAAAAATGGGGTGATGGAGCGCGGGGTGGACGGCGATCAGGGTTCCGATTTGGCGAAGCCCACGAACGCGTCTTTTTCCGGCGCGATGGCCTCGGCGTCGCCCATCAGCTTATAGAAAAACCAGCGGCTGCCGCGCGGCACAATCGCGCCCACAAGGCGTTTGGTGTTGTTTGTCACATCGACCAACATCGCACCGGGGAGCTTGGCGTCCAGCGGCGTGGCCACGGTCGGCAGCTCCGCTTGGTTCACGTCGCCCAGCCCGATCTGCCGCCGCCAGCGATTGACGTTGGCCAGCATCCCGCCGGTGTCGCTGGGGAAAATGCTCACGGACACATCCGCCTTCGCCGCGCCGCGCTCGGGCACGGCGAACTTCGCCACCTGCATCTGACCCGCCGCCAGCGCCTTCCACGTCTTCGGCACCTCCCACTTGAAACCGCTCGTGTCCGCGCCCGCCGCCTCGGGAGCCGCCGCCGCGACTTCTTTCAAGCGCACCGATTTCAGAAATGTGAGGAACGCCGGCTTTTGCGCCGTGACCACCTCCGCGTCGCCGGAGAACCGATAAAACCAGCTCGCGTCCGAGCGATGCACGAAGGCCGTCACTACGCCCACCGGGTTGGTCGCGCCCTCGGGACGATTCGCCAGCTCGAACATTTTCCCCGCCTCGCCCGCAACCTCGACGGACGCGAGCTGCTTCAGCGCGTCCTCCGCCGGAATCGCCGCGAGTCCCAACTGCTCGCGCCACATGTTCACGATGTCCGCCTCGCGTCCGCCCAGCGACGGCAGCGGCGTGATTGAGACCTGCGCTTCCTTCCCGCCCGCGCCCGCGACATTGAACGCCGCGACACCAAGCCGGCCCGGAGCGGTTTCCTTCCAACCCTCGGGCAGCGTCCACGTCACCTCGGGCCGCGGCCGTGCGGCCGGGCCGCCCATGCCCATCGGCGGCGGCGCAACCGGCGCGGGCTTGTCTTTCGGGGCGGTGTAAACCGTGACCTCCTGCCGCTGGCAGGCGGTCAAAAACAGGGCCGCCAGCGAACCGGCGGCCAGAAAAACACGGTGTAAAAAGGTGTGGGCTGTCATCAGGCGCGCGACTTGTAACCGGTCCCGCCGCAGTGTGCAACGGCGGCGGACGCCGCGAGGCATAAATCATTCACCCCGCGCAAAGGGGACCGGGCGGCAAAAAAAGGGGCAGAAAAAAGAGGAAGGGACGCAGCGGGCGGGTGCGATGTCGCCGTTCGCGGGGCCTTCTGCGTGTCAGGCACTCGAAGCGAGTTTCCCGAAGGCGGGTGCCGGAGTCACACGATCTTTCGCAAAGTTTGAGGAAGGACACAAATCGGCACGTTCGATCCCCGGTCCACATTCCTTTGCCTCCATTCCCTTGCCCTAAATTCCCCTGCCAAAAAAATCCGCCCCTGGTTGCGGGCGAAAAACATCCTCCCCCGCGTCATTCCCCTGCCCCACCACCGAACTTGCGCACGGACGTGATCGCATCGCGATTGCACTCCCAGACCTGCAACGGATCGCAGCGGCCCTTTTTCAGCAGCCGGTATTCCTCGGGAAACGTGCGGCGCGCCAGATGCCGCTGCGCCACGCCGCTGGCATCGCACGCCAGCAGGCGCGCCTCGGGCTTCGACATGCGCGGCCCGCCGATGACGCGCACCGTGCCCGGCGGCACTGCGGGCGCGGGCCGCCGGTCGAGCACCAGAAAACTCACGGGCAACGTCCCCAGATCAATCCCCAGAAAATTCGCGAACCGCGCCCAGTCGCCATCAATGAAAATCTCCGGTGGCGGCTTGGCAAAATGATGACACCAGTGCGGCTCGTTGCCCGGCGCGAGAATCCCGCACGCCGCCGCGTGCGTGCAGGGCGCAACCACGTTCAGCTTCGTCCGCAACCGCTCGCGCACCGCGATGAGCGCGAGGCTCGCCTCGTAGGTGCCCGGCTCCACCCAGAGCACCGCGCTGGCCGTCGCCGCGAAGTCCGCGAGCTGCTGCGCCTGCTCAGGCTTCAACTCAGTCAGGACATGGCTGATCAGCAAAATCCCCGGCTCGGCCGGCAACCCCATCGCCACGCTCAAGCCGGGATATTTCGCGGCCGCACGTTCGCCCGCGAAGCGCATCGCCAGCGCCGAGCGATCCCACAAGTTCAATCCGCCGACCGATTTCACGCCGAAATGATCGAGAAACGCCCGCCCCGCGATGCCGCTGCCGCAGCCCCAATCGAGCAACTCGCCCGGCGGCGGAGTCCAGCCGCGCCGCGTCAACTCGGCCAGCACGTAGTCCCACTTCCAGCCGATTCGCTGCGCGAAGGTCGCGTCATATCCGGCCAGCTCGTGTTCGCTCCGCCAGTAATCAGCGTGCCCCGCGGTGCCTTGCAGAAACGCGGCGCGCAGCCGTTCGAGCGCCTTCCAGTCGATGTCTTCCCAATTCATGGCCGTGCGTTTGGAGTGCGGTGACTCGTCACCGCATTGCCGAGGCGACTGGTCGCCGTCGGATTGAAGGAGGCGTCGGTGAGCAGTGACACGCTCACGGCTCGCGCCAGCGCCAACGTGCGCGCGGGTTCCGACACGCTCGGAACTTCGGCGGCGACAAGTCGCCTGCGCGAAAGCGGTGACGAGTCGCCGCACTCCAAAGCGCGCCCGCCGGGATGCCTGATCTGCATTCGTGTTCGCACATTTCCCATGGTCTTGCTCCCGGTTCAGACCACCGCCGCCGCCGCCGATTGCTCCGTCCCGGCCAACAGCGGATCGAGCGCGTGATGCTGGATACCGAAAAACTTTTTCAATTCGCCGATGCGTTGCCGCGCCGCGTCCGCGCCCGCTGCTGCCGCTGCGCCCGTGGCCGCACCCGCCGGTGCCGCGATTCGCACCGCTGAAATCAGCAGGTTCTTCGGCGTGTGCTCCGTGGCGACGAATTCGCAGAGCTTCGTCTCGTAACCCGCCGCTTCGATATAGAGCGCGCGCAAGCCGTCCGTCACCCACTCGGCCATGCGCTCGGCCATCACGCCGTGCCGCAATACCGGAGCGAGCACGGGGGGGTGGGACATTTGGGGGCGAACCTCCTGATGACAGCACGGCGCCACGAGGATCAATTTCGCACCCAGCGCCACGCCACGGCGAATCGCGTCATCCGTCGCCGTGTTGCACGCGTGCAGGGCGATCAGGGCATCAACCTTCCTGGGCAGCGGCGCGGTCGCGATCTCGCCAGCGGCAAACTGGAGCAGACCACCCGCGGCCACGCGCCCGGCCAGTTCATTCCCGGCCGCCACCAGTTCGGGCCGCGCCTCGACGCCCAGCACGCGCGTCGGCACCCGGAATTGCCGATTGAACAAATGCCACGCGCCGAAAGTGAGATAGCCCTTGCCGCAGCCCATGTCGGCGAAGACCAATTCGCGCGGGGTCGCGCCGCCGACGCTCACCGTCGCACCGCGCCAACCGCAGTCGGTCGCCAGATGCGACAGGATTTCGAGGTAATGATTGATCTGCCGGAATTTGTCGGTCATCGCGGGACGCACCTTGCCGCGGGCGTCGGTGACGCCGAGGCCGACGAGCCATTCGCGCGCCGAGACATCGAGCACGTCGCGCTTCGGCAGGTCATGGCTGCGCGAGGGCACCTCGCGGATCGACGGGCGATGCGTGACCAGGCGAACGAGGCCCGCCTCCGGCACCGCCAACTGCCAGTCGCGGCGGACCGTGCAGAGCAGTGCGCTGTGAAACTCCTTCCCGAGCTGCTCGCGCAGCCACGCGCCCGCCTCGGTCGCAGCGAGATTGCGCGTCACGTCTTTGGTTGGAAAACGCAGCGTGATCGAGAGATGTGGCAGGCGGCGGATTTCGACGAGCCGCGCGAGCACGCGCTCCGGCCGCTCGCCGCCCGCCCGCGGCCCCGAGAGCACCAGCCGGACAAAGGTGTCGTCCGCGACACTGGTGGAAAACGCGGTCAGGAACTGCTCGACTGGATTGGTTTCGGTCATGTTTCGGACGGCGACCGTACGGGCAGGTGATGTTTGCGACCAGCGCATTCTGCCCCGTGACCGGATTGCGGCCGTCCCCGGCCGCAGCGGCGTCCCCATGCACGAGGGCGTTGGAACCAACCGAGATCGCACTCCGCTCCACCTCGCTGCGCCCGAGACGGGCGCACTCCGCCACACACGCGCGGAGTGCGGCCGTCCCCGGCCGCAGCAGCGTCCGCATGCACGAGGGCGCTGGTACCAACCGAGATTGCACTCCGCTCCACCTCGCTGCGCCCGAGACGGGCGCACTCCGCCGCACACGCGCGGAGTCCGGCCGTCCCCGGCCGCAGCAGCGTCCGCCCGCACGAGGGCGCTGGTAGCAACGGAGATCGCACTCCCCTCCACCCCACTGCGCCCGAGACGGGCGCACTCCGCCACCCGCACGCGGATTGCGGCCGTCCCCGGC
>BJHT01000334.1 GCA_014193395.1 Verrucomicrobiota bacterium | reverse complement strand
TTGGCGGTTCGCTCAGCACGCCGTACGGGTGTCCCCACATCCAGCCCGGCAGCGGTCGAACACCAAAGCCGGACGTTTTGTCGGTGTCACCCGCGAAGGGTGGAAGAGGTGGGCGAAGCGGCGCATTCGCCTCACAACCACACGTTGCCGGGATACTTTTTTTGCAGGGTGGAACGGAGCTTCGGGTAGTGGGTGGTGCGGAAGGCGGGCCAGTCGGTGGTGGCTTCGAGGCGTTTGCCGTCGGGGGCGCAGAGCCAGAGTTTGACGGGCACGCGGTCTTCGCAGAGGCGCGGGTGTTCGCGGACGGTGAAGCATTCGTGCAATTTCACCTGCGCCTCGGGCGGCACGGGCGGGGCGTCCTGCACGAAGGGCGTGTCGGCGAAGAGGAGCTTCAGGCGGCGGTCGTCGGTCCACGGAACGCTGGTGGGCGCGAGTTCGTTGAGCCATTCGCGCTGCTCGGGTGCGAGGTGCGCGGCAAAGGCGGCGTCGAGCGGCTGGGCCTGCGCGTCCTTGGCGAGCTTGAGGCCGGTGAAGGCGCGGGCGAGGCATTCGCGCATCGCCGCGGCGTTGATCGGCGGGAAGTCGAGTTCGGGGAGCGCGGCGGCGACGAGGTTGACGCGGCCGATCCATTGTTTCACGGCGTGGTTGAAGAGGGGCAGTTCGAAGCAGCCTTCGAGATGGGCGTCGGCGAGGCAGGCACCGCTGAGCGCGGGCGAGAAGCCGGTGTCGCCGGTGAGGTGCTCGCGGTGGATGACGAGGCCGAGAAGTTTTTCCTGGCGCACGGCGGCGACGCGTTTGTGCGTGCGGTCGTAAAGATGCTCGATGCGTGATCCGAGCAGGTGCGGGAACATTTCGGCGAACCATTCGCGCCGCACGGCGGTGGCGAGGCCGGCGAGGGTGCGCGCCGCGCCGCGCGTCTCGACTTCGCGCAGCGTGGCGGCGACGAAGAGCGGGGCTTTTTGCACGACGCTCTCTCGCATGAGCGTGGCGTGGCGGCCGCCGGGGAGGTCGCATTCGAGGGTGCCCTGGTCGCGCCGCAGGCAGAGCTGGTCGATGAAGCCGGTGGCGATGCAGCGGAGGAGGGCGTCGGGATTGGGGCGGGTGGCGGACGCGTCGGACGTGTCGGACGCGGCGGACGTTCCGGGTGCGCCTACGGAGGCAGGCGCGGCCTTGGCGGTGGCGAGGCCGTGGGATTCGGCGATTTGCAGGATCTGCTCCCACGTCTGGCCCACCTGCCGCGCGGTCTGCGCGTGGACACCGGCGCGGCGGCATTCCTCGACGCTGAAGCGCACGTCACAGGCGAACTCGAAGGCGCGCATCAGCGTGAAAAAATCCGAGGCGTCGTTGGTTTCAAAATTGTCGCGCGTCTCGGTTGCGCCGCGGTCGTCGCGATTGAAACGCGTGAGCAGATCGCGCCCGCTCACGAGCGCGGCGCACAACGCGGCGTCGCGCACGCAGCCGCGGTGGGCGGCCTCGAGCAACATGCGCGAGTAACGCGGGTGCAACGGCAGCCGCAGCATCTGGCGGCCGAGCGCGGTGATGTCGTGGTCGCGATCGGGCGCGTCGGTGGCCACGGCGAGCGCGCCGAGGATGCGCAGGAGCTGTTCGGCGCGCTCGACGGACTGCGGGTCCGGATGATCGAGCCAGTCAAATTCCGCCGCGCGCTGGATGCCGAGCGAATGGAGGAGCAGCACGACTTCGGCGAGGTCGCTGCGCTGGATTTCCGGGGTGTTGCGTTCGGCGCGGTTGAGGTGACCGCTTTCGGTCCACAGCCGGTGGCAGGTGCCGGGGGCGGTGCGGCCGGCGCGGCCTTTGCGCTGGTCGGCGGAGGCGCGGCTGATTTCCTCGAGGAACAACGTGCCGATGCCGCGCTCGGCGTCGTAGCGCGCCACGCGGGCGAGGCCGGCGTCCACGACGTGGCGGATGCCGTCGATGGTCACGCTGGTCTCGGCGACGTTGGTGGACACGACGACTTTGCGCAGTGGATTCGGGGCGAAGGCTCGGTCCTGGTCCTCGGCGGGGAGGTCGCCGTGGAGCGGGATGCAGGCGACGCGCTCGCGGAATTTCTCGTGGCTGACGGCGTTGATCGTGGCGTTGATCTCGGACATGCCGGGCATGAAGACGAGCACGTCGCCGTCCGCGCCGGAGTTGATGATGCGCGCGATGGTCTCGGCGGCTTGCTCCGCAACCGGGCGCTGGTCGCGGACCGTCTGGTAGCGGACTTCGACGGGGAAACTCTGGCCTTCGGAAATCAGGATGGGGCAGGGGAGGTCCGGCGTGGCGGGCGCGGCGAGGTAGTTGGCGACGGGTTCGGCGTCCAGCGTGGCGGACATGACGACAAGCTTGAGGTCGGGGCGGCGGGTTTCCTGCAAGCGTTTCACCAGCGCGAGCGAGACGTCGCTCAGCAGATTGCGCTCGTGAAATTCATCGAACAACACCGCGCCAATGCCGCGCAGATCGCGGTCCTCCTGCAACCAGCGCAACAGCACGCCCTCGGTCACAAACGAAATGCGCGTGCCCGGACTGGTGCGGTCCTCGAAGCGAATCTGGTAGCCGACCTCGTCGCCGAGCTTGCACTTCCGTTCCCACGCCACGCGCGCGGCCACGGTCCGCGCGGCGACGCGCCGGGGCTGGAGCACGACGATCCGGCCCGCGCCCGCGAGGCCAGCGTCGAGGAGCATCTGCGGCACCTGCGTGGTCTTGCCCGAGCCGGTGGGCGCGACGAGCACGAGGCGGTTGCCCGCGTGCAAATCCGCGAGGATCGCCGCGTGAATCTGCCAGATGGGAAGGGAGCGCTGCACGGCGCGTCGCGGGCGCGGAAGGCGCGGCTACGTCACTTGAGCACCTGCCGCAGGATCAACGTGATGACGCTGAGGATCGTCATGAAACCCGCGGGCATGAACTTGCGGCCCTTGGCGAACTTCATGCCGAAATACACCAGCAGCACCGCGACGAACACATCGGCGAGCCACGGCGGCAATCCGGCGACAACGTTGCAAATGATCAGCGGGATTGCGCAAATCACCGACGCGATGAGCGACGCTTTGCTCCCCGCTTTCAGGAAGCCGATCAGGCCGCCGACGATGAGGAGGACGATGTAAATCCACAGGACGAGGCTGGGTGTCATGATGAGGTAGGGCGGATTGTTGGTTTAACGGGCGATGTGTTTTACTAGGTTTGATTCAACGGAACAAATGTAGGCCGTCTAGCCGGTCACGCTCGCGATATACCGACTCGTGCGCTGTACCTCGGCGGTCGAGATGAAACGTAGGTAGATCGAAAGGAAAGACATGGGTGCTAGCTAGGCTTAAAATGAGATATTATTTGCCGCATCAAAACATCAAGCTCGAACCTGTCTGGACGCTGGAACGAAATAATTGTCCGACCGGTTATCATGCAGGGTCCGGTAATGACTAAGGTAATTGTCGCCCATTCATCGCTCGCCACCAGCCTAAGGAGTGAAGTGCTTCCCATCGTTTCCGTAACGGGTCAAGCGAAGGCGCGGGGCCGGGGGAGGGGGGCGAGTCCGGAATTTGGGACGGCACTTGCTCGACTTTAGTGGAAAAAAGCCAAGATGGGGTAACTATAGCACTCTTTCCGATTCCGATGGGTTCCTTGTTTGCAGCAAGAATATCTCTCCCAAATGTCTGGTACTCGAAGCCGATTGGAGCGCATCGTTCAATCAAGGTTGGCACAATGTCAATGTGGCTACCAGCCAGCGATGCCGATGAGTTAGTGCCACGGCTGATACCACATCCAAACAGAATGAATGGAACCATGTGCTGCTCCGCCAAAGTCGGAGTGGCAACCGGCCAACGACGCGATGGATGGTCGCCTGTTATCGCAAACAAAGCGCTTCCAAATCTCTTGTTCGCGGCACCCACGAAATCTCCAACGCATCGATCCGTATACCATAAATGACCTAAAAACTGTTGAAGAATTCCTTGTTCCCATCGATTCTTGAAATGGAGGGTTTCTGGCCGAACCCCCGGAAATCCCCGTGAAACAACGTCGCAATCGTATGGCGGATGGTTCGACGTAGTGAGAATGATATTAAAACTCGGAACATCATCAGGCAACGTCTCCAGTATGTGCCGAAACATAAACTCATCGTATGCTCCCCAAGTGCCTATGGCGCCAGCAGGCAAATTCTTGAAGCTCGGCAGGCCGACAACTTCGTCGATTCCTTGCGCCAGACAAAACTCATCCACCCGCTGCCAGCTTGGAAAACCGCCGTAGAACCATCGGGTGCGGTATCCAAGGCGCTTAAATATGGGGGCGGAAGCGGTTGGAAACGTCTTTCTTGAAGTCGGTTGGTAAGTGATATTGATCCCAGTTTCCGGCAAACCGCTAATCAAGGTTGCCATTGCATCAACGGTTGCGCCGCCTGATGGTACAAAGGCACGTACGTAGATACCTTTTTCTGCTAACTTCAAAAACTCTGATGCAACCCCGAGGTGGCGATGTTCGGGAAACATGGCCCATCCATCAAAACTCTCACAAACGATAATAAAGATATGTTTGGGCTTCGGAAACCCCGCAGCCAAGGTCTTTTTGAGGCAGAGTTGATCGATATCCTTAACATTGTGTTCCGATGGAAACTGAAGCTGAGTTGCCTGAGGCAGGGATTGAGACTGCAAAAAGGTCGCCAGTCCGTCGATGGATTTTGTATACCGTGAATCATTGATTGCATATCGCAGTGCCACGTAAGGATTAGCGACCAAGCGATTTAGGACTGCATCGCTTGTGGCTCCAATATCTCGCTGTTTAATGGGGCGGCGAATTCCATATCCCCTGAACGACCAAAAAAGCATTGCTGCTGCCAGAAACACAAATCCAACCTCAATCGCCCGGTGAAAGTTGGGTAGCCGTACCCCTGCAACCCGTTCCGCGATCTGAAATAGCGAAGGCAGATACCGCCAAACGACAATTCCTCCGGTAATCCAAGCCAATACATACAAGCCCACGGGATATTGTTTCCAAATCGTTAGGGCGATGGCACGTCGATCATCGGTGACCAATCCAAAGATCCATTGATTGAATTGATCGTGATACTCACGAAAAAACTCTACTGTGACGACGCAAATTATGGCGTGTGAGATAATCGCGATAGTACCAATAATGCGACGAATTCTCTGAGCCAGCTGAGTAAAATCCCATCTGATACACAAAGCCGTGAAGATGAAGCTTGGCAGGACCGGGTAACTGGCCGCCATCGCATCGAATCGCGCCCCAGCCGCCGCCGCCTTCCAAAGTTCCCCGAATCCAGTCGATGCCTGCATCTGTTCCGCAAATGATAGGATCATGCTGACACGAAACAGCCCAAAACCTGCCCAAGCCAGTAGCCATAGCACGGTGTCCTGCGCCAGTTCCCCCACAAACCTACTCCAGCCCGTTGCGGGCTGTTCGAGCTGCAATTTGTTTGTTACTCTTTCCATACGATAGCTCCAGAGTGTAATCCGCTTACTCAAAGGACGTCACGGAAGCTTTTGCGGACGAGGAGAATAAGACGTCGGGGATCGGCGAGACCCTTGCGGGCGCCGCAGGCGATTTCGATCTGCCAGTTCACGCTTTAATGCCGAGTTCCTTCAGCACCTGCCGGAAGGGTTGGCGCGGTTGGTGACGGCGGAACTCCAACGCGAGCGTGTCCGCGAAATCGGCGGACAGCTCGTCGTCCGCGAGCATTCGCTCCAGCACCGCCTCGCGCTGGCGGGGCTTCAAGGATTTGAACGCGGTGATGAAAACTTCCGCTGTGGCTTCGGCTGTGCTCATAGGCGAATTCTCGCGAGAGGCGGGGCGGGTTTCAAGCGTGCCGTCATTTCGGTTTCATCTGCGGGAACAAAATCACATCCCGGATGCTCTCCTGGCCCAGGAGCATCATGCACAGGCGGTCGATGCCGATGCCCAGACCGCCGGCGGGGGGCATGCCGTGTTCGAGGGCGGTGATGAAATCTTCGTCGAGTTTCTGTTGTTCGCCGCCCGCCTGGTGTTCGAGGGTCTCGCGTTGGGCAATGGGATCGTTCTGCTCGGAGTAGGCGGGCGCGATTTCCTGGCCGTTGATGCAGCACTCGAAGACTTCGACGGTGGTCGGGTCATCGGGCGAGAGCTTGGCGAGCGGCACGAGCTGCTTCGGAAGATGTGTGACAAAGGTCGGCTGGATCAGGGTCGGCTCGATCAGCTTCTCGAAGACCGCGCCGGTGACTTCGAAATCTTCGTAGGGCGTTTTAATTTTGTCCGCGTCGATGCCGTGCTGGAGGAAGAGCACCTGCCGCTCGGCGACGGTCATGGTTTTCCAGCCCGCGTGGTAGATGGCCATGAACTCCGGCGACATGACCTCGCCCTTGTGCCCGATGTCCGCGCCGAGCGCGATGGCGCGCAGCTTGCGTTCGAGCGGCGTGATGTCGAACCAGTCCGCGCCCGCCTTCTCGCGCACGAGGTCCTTGTAGGTCACGCGTCGCCACTGCGGCGTGAGGTCGATGGTCTTGTACACCTGGCCGTCGTGGTTCTTGTGCTGGATCACCAGCGTGCCGAGGACGCTCTGCGCGACGTGGCAGATGAGCGACTGGGTCAGTTCCATCATCGTCTCGTAATCGCCGTACGCCTGATACGCCTCGAGCATGGTGAACTCGGGGTTGTGCTTCCGCGAGAGACCCTCGTTGCGGAAGTTGCGGCCGATCTCGAACACGCGGTCGATGCCGCCGACCAGCACGCGCTTGAGATACAGCTCGATGGCGATGCGGAGGTAAAACTCGCAGCCCAGCGCGTTGTGGAACGTCTTGAATGGCTGTGCCGCCGCGCCGCCGGGAATGGACTGCATCATCGGCGTCTCGACCTCCACGAAGCCGCGACCGTGGAAGAAATTGCGAATCTCGCGCACGATCGCGCTGCGCTGGAGAAACGTCTGCCGCACCGCGTCATTGGCCAGCAGATCGAGATAGCGCTGGCGGTAACGAATCTCCGTGTCCTGCAAGCCGTGCCACTTCTCCGGCGGCGGCCGCAGCGCCTTGGCGAGCACGACGAAACTGTCCAGCTTCAAGCTGATTTCGCCCATCTTCGTGCGGAACAACGTGCCGCGCGCGCCGATGAAATCGCCGAGGTCCAGGTGCTTGAAGATGTCGAACTGCTCGTCCCCGAGCGCCGCCTTCTGCGCGTACACTTGGATGCGCCCGGAGACATCCTTGAGGTCAATGAACTGGCTTTTGCCCATGTCGCGATGCGCCGTGATGCGGCCCGCGATGGCCACGGCCTGCCCCTCGGCGAACGTGCCGGCGGCGAACTTCTCGCGCGCCGCGCCGCAGCCCTCGGTGGGCGTGAACTTGTTGGCGAACGGATTGATCCCCTTCGCCTGCAAGCCCGCGAGCTTGGTCCGGCGCTGTTCCATCAAAGAATTTGTATCGTCCATAAAATCGAGTGCGCGCATCAAACACCGAAGCGGGGGCGAATCCAATCTTTTGCTGTGGGGATGGTGGCGTGGCGAGCGCAGCTCAGTTTTTTCAACACCCAGCCCAATTCCTGCGGTCGCGGAGGGACGCTTGAGAATAGCCCAGCACTTCAGTGCTGGGTCAGTGCTGGGGAGGAACCAAGTCCCGACAGGGACGGACGACCCTCGTGCCGATGGCGCGGTCGTCCCTGCGGGACTGGCGGATTGAATCACCGCGTACCCAGCACTCAAGTGCTGGGCTATTTTCGGTCGTCCCTCCGGGACGGTCAAAACCGTGCCGCGTCGTTGCAAGAAACTAAGATGCGCCCGTGGGCACAGGGGGCGCATCCGCGCCCTGCCGT
>BJHT01000333.1 GCA_014193395.1 Verrucomicrobiota bacterium | reverse complement strand
TGGCGCTGCGCTGCCTCCACGCCAGCCGCCGACTCGCGGCGTTCTGGAAAGAACGCCTCAATGCTCACAGCGCCCGCAACGACTGCCTGGCCCTCGCGGCGTGACTGAAGAATTCTGTCATGCGCCCCGCGCTCCGCAATCGTGCCAGCCCGGATGGGCGGGCGGCGATCCGCAAGATCAGCGTCACGGAGGACTTCATAAACCGATCCGAAGCTGATCGACCCGCATTAAGGCATGATTTGGATTCCGGGAAAAATTGTTAAGGCCGCGTTAATTCCGAAGTCAGAAGTTCGGCGAGCACGCCCGCTCTCGGGGGGGGGACAGCCTGTCCCCACCACCGACCCTGTGGCGACAAGCTGTCGCCACCCCTTCACCAAAAGGTCTGGCCTTGGCGAACGCACCAGACAAATCCCCTGCCCCATTCGTCTGCTCCCATTCGTCTGCCAAACCCCCTCCCCCCTTTTTCTGCCCCCATTTTTCTGCCGCCCACCACCTCCAACCGCCCTCCCGCTTCCCCATTTTTCTGCCCCCTCATTTTTCTGCCAGTCCCCACCCCTGATTCCACTCCCAAGTTCGAGACCGAGCGACCGCGCCGCTGCCTATATTGTGCGAACTTCCCCCGTGCGTGAATGCGCCCGCGATTCGCGCCCGTCAGAGGCGCCGCATTTTTGCCCTATGAATAACACCTTTCTGCTCCTCGCCCTCCTCGCCTCCACCACGTTCGCCAGCGCCGAGAACTGGCCCGCGTGGCGCGGCCCGCGGCGCGACGGCACCAGCGCCGAGAAGTCCGTCCCGGTCAAATGGAGCGCGACGGAGAACATTGTCTGGAAAACCCCCATTCCCGGCGTGGGCCATTCCTCGCCCATCGTCTGGAACGACCGCGTGTTCGTCGTCAGCGCGATCCCCGATTCCGAAGGCCGCGACCTGCTGTCGCTCGATGCGAAGTCCGGCAAAGTGCTCTGGCAACACACCGTGGTGAAAAGTCCGCTCGAGAAAAAGCACAAGCTCAACAGCCACGCCTCGAGCACGCCCGCGACGGACGGCAAGCTCGTCTATGTGGCCTTCCTCGACGTGCAAGACATGGTCGTGGCGGCGTATGATTTCGATGGCAAACAGCAGTGGCTCGTGCGCCCCGGCAAGTTCAAGAGCGTCCACGGCTTTTGCAGCTCGCCCTTGCTGCACAAGGACAAGGTCATCGTCAACGGCGACCACGACGGCGAGTCCTACCTCGTCGCGCTGAACCGCGAGACCGGCGAAACCCTGTGGAAAACCCCGCGCCAAAACCGCACGCGCAGCTATTGCGTGCCGATCATTCACGAACTCAGCGGCCGCACCCAGATGATCCTCTCCGGCGACAAATCCGTCGCCAGCTACGACCCCGACACCGGCAAGACCCACTGGTATCTCAGAGGCCCCACGGAACAATTCGTCGCGTCGCTCGTGTACAATCCCAAGGCCGACCTCCTCTTCATGACCGGCGGTTTTCCCGAGCATCATCTGCTCGGCCTGAAACACACCGGCAGCGGCATCATCGGAACCAACGAGATCGCCTGGCATCACACCAAGGCCAGCTACGTCTCCTACGTCCCCTCGCCCATCAGCGAAGGCGACTACTTCCTCGTGGTCTCCGACACCGGCATGGCCAACTGCTTCGTCGCCGCCACCGGTGAACTCGCGTGGCAGGAAAAAGTCGGCTCGCACCACGCCTCGCTCGTCTCCGCCAACGGCCTGGTTTATTTCCTCGCCGACGACGGCGTGACCACCGTGGTGAAACCGGGGCCGAAATACGAAGTCATCGCGCGCAATCCCCTCGGCGAATCCAGCTTCGCCTCGCCCGCCATCAGCAACGGCCGCCTCTTCCTGCGCGGCGAAAAATCACTCTTCTGCATCGGGCAATCCTCCGTGGCGCAAGCCGGGCGCTGAACCGCGCGCGAACGTGCGGAAGCGCGCGGAAGCTCCAAGCTCAAAGTTCAAAGCTCAAGGGAAGGGCCAAGGTAAAAGGTCCACCAAAAAGCGAGTGACCGAGCCACCCGGAAACGAAGCGTATGAATCGCAAACTCCAACTTGCCCTTCGCATCTTCGTATCCGCAGTCGCGAGTTTCTCAACCGCCGTGGTGATCATGTTCGCATCACTCATCCCCAAGTTTATCCACAGCGTACCTATATTTCGGACCGAAGACCAACCCGGGATATTTCGAGTCGTGAAACTGTTCTCCCCCATGCTTCCGACTAGTACCGAGTTCGAGTATGCGATGGTGGTCCTGCTCATCTTACTTTTCTGGTTTTACCTCCGTGCATTCGAACGCCACCAACTCGGCGCTCTAAGCTGCCTGTTGGCACTAGTCGCCTTCTTTGTTACCTCGCTGATCTGCGTGGGCGGCTCCGTCGCAATGCTGTATGAATGCATGTGTGATCCGCCCGAGCCACCGGGCAGCCACCAGATCATCACCTACACCTTTAGCACCGTCCTTTTCCTCGGCCTGCTCGGAGCCATCGCCAACTTCGAATTCCAAGCTTGGCGACGACGTTCAGCGACGGTTTCCAAGACTCAGGCGCCGCCACCAGCACCGTCCGCCGAAACCCCGAAGCCTTCGTAGGATTGTTGGCCAAGAGCGCGGCGGCGAGCGGAGGCAGTGTTCATCCGTGGCTTTCCAGTGGGCGGACCTCAGTTTCTTGCAGCCTATCCCCATCTCATTAGCACCCGGCTTCAGCCGGGTGTTTGCCACGGCAAAGGGGCACAACCGCTTTAGCGGTTTTTCGATCGTGCCTGTGCGGTTTATGCCCTCGCCAAAGCCGTTAAAACGGCTGCCCGATTCTTTTCCCGAACAACACCCGGCTGAAGCCGGGTGCTAATGAGAAGTGCAAGAAACTGAGATGCGCCTTTACTCCTCCCGAACACAGGGTCTCGATTTCGAGCGAGCGCCTCCAAATATCCCCTTTCCGTCTGGTGCTTGGCCCTTGAACCTTCCCTTGAGCTTTGAGCTTTAAGCTTTGAGCTTTTCCCCTTCCCTCCCTCTCTTCACAGCCCGCAGCACCACCTCGCAAAACGTCAGCGCCGCGATCCAGTTCGCTCCGAACAGCAAGCGCAGCCCGAGCCGGTGCTGCAGGAAAGACTTCTGGTAAAAGATGGGGGGGGTAAAAGATGTGTGTTACGAAAGGCTTGGATGCAAAGCGCGGATTCATTGGCGGATTCGCAGCTTTCCTACCTGCTTCTGCTTGCTTTGGAACGGACGCGGACGAACGGGCACTGGATGAAACCCTCGTAGTAGCGCGGGTTTCGTCCAAAGTTGGCTGCCCGTAGAAATACACCTGCTCGGTCTCGACGATGACACTGACTTTTCCGCGACCAAGCCCACGAATTCCCAGCTCTGACACAAACTTTCGTAACACCTCTGAAAGCCCGCGCGCCCACTGAGTTCATTTCTTCCCCTTGCGTGGCAGCGGCGGTGTGCCGGGCTTCCACGTGCGGACGATTTCAATGTCTGCCGCCGCCTTGGCCGTGAGCGCGGGGATGTCCGCGGGGCCGACGCGGTTGAGCAGTTGCGGCGTGTATTGGCGGTCGTAGCGCGCGGCGTATTGCTTCCAGTGGCCGAGCGCGTTTTCCAAATGCTTCATCGCCGACTCTTTCGCGGCGGCATCCGCGCTGGCGTTGAACTCCGCGAGATCCATCGCACCGCGGATCTTCGCGGCGAAATATCGACCGAGCCACCCCTGCGCTTCGTAATCACCGAGTGTCAGCGTCAGCTCCTTGTCGGTGGCGGCGGCTTGCTGGCGCAGTTCGGTGACGAGCCTCAAAGTCGTGTCCGCATCGCGCTCGAGCGCGGCGGCGACTTCGGGAGGCGTCTGTGCGGTGATGGTTTTTCCGGCGCTGAGTTTCTCGCGCCAGGCCGAGATGCTGAGCACGTTTTCACCGGGCATCGTGTTGCCTTCCATGAAATGGCGCACGGTGTAGAAGCCCTTCCATTGCTTCGGATGACTGAGGTTCGCCTCGGGATACCAATGCACGTCAATTGATCCCCAGTTGTATCGGGTCACTTGCGGGATGATGCGGGAGGAGGCTTGCGACGCGGCCAGCAGTTTTTCGACGGAGACCGAGGGATGCCGCGCCCCGAGCACTCGCTGAAAATGCGCATCCGGCAGCGACGGATCGTAACTCAAGCGGCCCCAGAGATTGAAACTGAACCACTGCCGATCCCAGACTAACTGCCGGCGACCACCTTCACCCACCGCGTCGCGGCTCAGAAAATCGCGGCCCCAGATGTAGCCATCCGGCCCCATGTAGTAGCCCGCGAGTTTGTCGGGGCCGGGCATGTTGTTGATGAAGTCGCGGGCAAACACCGGATCACCCCAGCGAAAGCTGTAGAGGTCGTCGTTACGCACCGTCAGCCAGGTGCGGTGCTCGGGCGTTATCTCGGGCAGCACGCTCTTGATGAACGTCGGCGCGCGCGACGCATACATGTGCGCCACGGCGTATTTGTAGCTGAATTCAAACGTGCCCGGATACCCGCGCCATTGCTCCAAAATGGGAGTAAGCCCGGTCTCATGCAGCCGGTGAATAAGCCGGAATTTGCGCTCTGGCTGTATCTTCAGCGCATCGCTGATGCCCTCGCCATAAGTCGCCCACAGCCATTCCTCCTTCGCCTTCGCGCCGCCGCTTTCCCGCATGTTTTCACCCGCAGTGATGCCGATGCCGGCGAGGCGCGGATAGGTCAGCACCGTCTCGCGGACGCTCTTGCGGAAATAGTCGCGCGTGGTGGCGTTGTCCAAGGCGTCGGTGATGCCGTATTGGCCGCCGGTGCCGAACGTGAAGACATTCCAAGTGAACCAATACACCTCGATGCCGCGGTCATTCGCGTAGTCCATCACCTCGCGCCAGAACGCGATCTTTTGCTCCATCGTGATGCGCTTCACGACCTCGGGCTTCTCCAGCATCCACGGTTGCAGCACGCTCGTGCCGAGGGTGGTGAAGGAGTCGAACGGCTTCACCAAGTCCGCCGTCGTGCGCCACACATCGTCCAGCGCCACCTTCGGATACTCCGGCACTTTCACGATGGAGGGAAACGGATGCAGATTCCAAAGCGTGAGCACATTGAACCGATCCCGCGCCATCCGATCGAGCAGCTCATGCCAGAAATCCATGCTCCAAATCTCGGGAATGTTCGCCTGCGCCGAGGTGCTGTTGTCCGAATAACTCGGCGTGCGCACATCGAGGGGAATGTTAAACTTGATGCCGCGCCGCTCAATGTGCGGCGTGTGGTCGGAGTCCTTCAGCGCATCGAGCGTGCCCATGCGAATTGCCTCCGCAACATCCAGCCCGCCATACATCGCACCTGTGGCATCGGCACCTCGCACCGTGATGGTGCGGCGTCCGTTCTCATTCTGAACGCGGATACCGTAGCTCTGTGCGGTGGCATTGCCCTTCTTTTCGATGGTGATGGAAATGTGAGTAGCCCTCGCGTCATCCCTCAAGGTCATGCCTTTTGCTACGGCCTCGCGGCGAATCTCCTCGGCGGCAAACTTTCCCGGCTCACCCGTCGCGCCGTCGTTTGAAAGAACGAGAGCCGCAGCCAGCACGCTGCCGGCAAAAAGATGGGCGGTGAAAAATGAGGAAAGAAAGAGCCTCCATCTTTTACCGCATATCATTTTCCCGGCCGTAGCCACAGGGGCGGATTCTTGAGGCGATGTGTTCATGCGTGGGTTGGGTCGCTACTTGGCGAAAACCTTGTGCTGCGAGTTTCCGCCCGAGAGCAGATACGCGATCAGGTCCATCAACTCGTCACGGTTCATGCCTGAGAGCAACTCCGCTGGCATCATGGAAACTTGTGAGGAAGTGATGCTGACCACCTGGTCTGCCGGAGCTTTCGTGACTTGGTTCAAATCGAACGGATTCGTGGCGATGCCGATTTCCTTGTCGTTTCGGACAATGAGGCGGCCATTGAGCATCTCGCCGTCTTTGAGCTTCACCACGCTGGCCACGTATTGGTCGGAAATCGAGGCGCTCGGCTCGATGATGGCGACTAGGATGTCGCGGATGGAATAGCGGCTGCCCACGGAGCCGAGGTCGGGACCAGAGTGACCGCCCTCGCCGCCGAAGCGATGGCACGCGATGCAGTATCCGGCGGAGAACATCTTCTTGCCGTTCTCAAAATCCCGCCCGCGCAGCCCCGGCTCAAAGAGCTTCAGCGCGGTGTCCACGGTCCAAGCTACGCCTGGACCTTTGGGCTTCGGCAATTTCGAGAGGTCGAACGCGGGGAAATCCGCCAGCAGACCGGCCAGCAGCTCGACATCCTTGGTCTCCAGTTGGGCGATGGCGTCCTTGCGAATGGCGCGGATGTAGCCGGCGAAGCTCCGGCCGCCGTCCTTCGCGAGCGCTTCGTTAAGCCAGCCGAAGAAGTATTTGCGGTCATCGAGCGACCACCCGCTCCGCACACGCCGGAGAAAATAGGCGTAGTGGATGTTTCGGGTGTTGGGCGTGTTCGCCATCATCTTCAGAATCGCGCCGCCATACTCGTGCCGCCCGAGCATCGCCTTGTCATAGGCCACGGTCTCGGCGCGCGTGGCCTTCATGAGTTCGATGGTTTTGCGCGCGACCGTGGGCGCGTCGAGCGCGGACAGCAGGCGGCAGAGTTCGGCGTTCACGGTGTCGTCTTTGGATGGGTAATGGGCGTCCAGCTTCGCACTGATGACTGCCGCCTTCTCCGCTGTGGGCTGGCCCATTCGCATGAAGCAAAGCGCGTAGGCGCGGAGGAGCGCGAGCTGGTCTTCCTTCTCCAGTGAGCCGAAGGGAGCTTCGCCGAGCTTGTCGAGCAGCCGCCCGGACATGGATTTGTCGCCGTGGCGGGCCAACGCGATCGCGGAGTAAATCACCGCGCGTGGGTTTTTCTCCACGAAGACTTTCTCTCGCCACAGAGCCACGTCCTGATTCTCCACGGCGATACGCGCGGCGTAGCGGATGTGGCGGTCAACGTGCGCGAGGTGCGGCCAGGCCTGCACCACGGCTTCCGCGCTCTCGCCGCGAACGTGGAATTGCTCCAGCGAGTGACGCAACGCGCGGAGTTCGCTGTTGGCCGTAAGCGTCCGCGCAGTTCCCGTCGTGGGCGCGCCGGTGTAGCGGACTCGATACAGCCGCGAAGCCGTCGTGCGTCCGCCGATCACGAAATACATCGCGCCGTCCGGCCCGAAGCGCATCGCGGCGATGTTCAGCGGGCTGCCGTGGAGAAACTCCGTCTTCGTGCCGGTGTAGCTGGAGCCGCTTTCCTGCATCTCCACGGTGAAAATTGTCCCGAACGTCCAGTCGCACACGAACAGCTTGTCCTGAAGCTCCGCGGGGAAATTCGAGTGATGCCCGAAGCTGATGGCCGTCGGCGAGCCGGGGCCGATGTCGAGCACCGAGCCGAGGCTGTCGGCGAAGTAATCCAGCCACACGCCCGAGTTCGCGCGCCAGCCGAACTCCGCGCCGCTCGTGACGTGATTGATGCGCGTGGGCCGATACCACGGGACGCCGATGTCGAACTCCATGTCGGAATCGTAGGTGAACAACTCGCCCTCGCGGTTCAGCGCGATGTCCACGGAGTTGCGGAAGCCCGACGCAATCATCTTCCAGTCCTGACCGTCCGGCGAAATCCGGCAAATCCAGCCGCCCGGCGGCTTGAGTCCCACCGCATGTCCCGAAGGGTCGGGAATGACCGGGTGGAGCGTGTCCTCCTGCCACACCGGCGGCTGCACGGAGACGGTCCCCTTCGGCACGCGGGTGAAGTTGCCGCTCACCAGATACAGCCCCTTGCCGTCGGCGGTCG
>BJHT01000332.1 GCA_014193395.1 Verrucomicrobiota bacterium | reverse complement strand
GCCGGATGAAAGGCTGGTGGAACTCTCCGGTCGCCGCGGTGTGCGGCTGGTGGTGGTCTCCTCGCTGGGCCGGCGCGCGCCCGGACGCTGGCTGCTGGGCAGCGTCTCGGAGCGCACGGCGGAGCGGGCCGTGGTGCCCACGCTCGTGGTGCGCGACGCGGCCCCGTTCACGGCGTGGGCCGCAGGCAAGCGGGCGTTGAAGGTTTTGGTCGGAGTGGATTTCAGCGTCGCGGCCGGGGCCGCGCTGCAGTGGGTCAAGGAACTGCAACGCGTCGGCCCGTGCGACATCATCGTGGCGCACGTCGCCTGGCCGCCGGCGGAGCAGGCGCGGCTGGGCCTCGCCGGCACGCTGTCGCTCACGGAGATCCCGCCGGACGCGCAGCACGTCCTTGAACGCGATCTCACCGACAAGGTGCGGGAAATCCTCGGCGACGCCGCCGCGCGGGTGCGGGTGGTGCCCGGCTGGGGCCGCGCCGATGCCGCCCTGATCGAGCTGGCCGGGCAGGAAGGAGCCGACCTCGTCGTCACCGGCACACGCCAGCAGCACGGACTCGAACGGCTCGCCGACGCCTCGGTCGCGCGCGGGCTGCTGCGCTACGCTCCGATGAGCGTGGCCTGCGTGCCCACGCCGGAGGCTGTGGCGCACGGCGTCGGCGCACTCCCGCGGCTTCAGCGCGTGCTGGCCACGACCGACTTTTCGGTGCTCGGCGACCGCGCCATTCCCCACGCCTACGCCGCGCTCGCTCAAGGTGGCGTGGTCAAGCTCATCCACGTCCTGCCGCCGTGGGAATTGCCCGGTCCGCTGGTGCCGCATTACCAGCCGGGGCGGCTGACGCGGGCGCAGCACCAGCAACTGGCCGCCGATTCCCTCGTGAAATTGCAGGCGCTCATCCCATCCCAGGCCGCCGCGTGCGGCATCGTCACCGAGGTGGAAATCATTTTCGGGAAAGACCCGGCGACCGCCATCTGCCACACGGCGGAGCGGTTCGGGGCGGACCTCATCTGCCTGGGCACGCATGGCCGGTCGGGACTTTCCGCCGCCGTCCTCGGCTCCGTGGCCAACGGCGTCATGGCCCGCAGCAAACGTCCGCTGCTCGCCGTGCCGGCGGCGAAGGCGTGAAAACGGTTCAGACTTACTGCCCCTGCTCCGCGAAGGTGCTGCTGGCGGTGGCGTGTCTGGCCCACTGCCGCGAGCCGTCGCGCCCGACCAATTCCACGGCGTCGATTTCGTTCCAGCCGGTGACACGCCGGGTGTCGAGGTAGATTTTGACCACGCTGGCCTGGGCGGCGAACGGCACGGAGAATATGCGCGCGACCGGGGCGGCGGCTTCGGATTCGCTGCCTTCCCAGATGGTGACTTCGCTGCCGTCGCCCAGAAACGTGGTGAGCCGGCTGATGGCGCCGGGATTGTAGGATTCATAAACATGCACCTCGGCGAGCTGGACGGGGGTTGCGAATTCCAACTGCAGCCATTCGTCGCCGCCGTCGGGTTGGCGTGGTGCCCAGGCGGTGGGCAGATCTCCGGCAGTGAGCGTGTCCGCCGGACCGGTGGCCTGCTCCGGCCCCCACGGGCGACGCTGCGTACCGGGCGGAGCGGGGTCGGGAATGGGCAGGCGGCCGGACTGGGTGAGGGCGGCGACGGCTTGGGAAACCGAGGCGAGGTGCTGTTCAAGGGCGCGGATCTGGCTGTTGAGGTTGGTAAACTGCTGCTCGGCGGCGGCGAGTTGCTGACGGGCGCGCTGCAAATCCATCGTGGCCGCGCGCAACTCTGAGGCCTCGGGGAGCGGGTTCGCGGTCGGCGGGTCGCCACTCGCGGTGGGAGCATGGCCGGGGTGATCGCGCAGCGCGGCGGCGATTTTCTGGTTCACGCGGGTCTCGTTGAAGACCACCAACGCCAAGGCGGTGAGCAACGCCAGCGCACTGAGCAGGGTGCAGTTTTTCATAATAGCGGGTGCCGGTGGAGTTGGACGGCGATACGCGGGAATTGCTCTCTGGCACGGGGGTTTTTTCGCCGACAAACCAGCGTAGTGACTCAGCACGAAGGAAACCGATGCCGGATCGACCACGCCGCACGAATTACGAATTACGAATTACGAATCACACTGCCCAGCCCGCGTCGTGCAGCCAGGCGAGCTTCTGCTTCCGGCCGAACATCGGCGGCTCGATGCGAAACTCCAGCCCGTCCACCACGACGAAAATCCCCCATTCCCAAAACGAGTACCGGATTGATTCGATGTCCGCGCGCCGGATCACGAGCACGCGGCCGGCCGTCGCCTTCACCGGCCAGTCCGGATGCGCTGTCACCTCCGATGGCAATTCCCGCAGATCGGTTTCGATTACGCGCGGGGCCGCGCCGGCCAGCGTTTGGTCGCTCCGGTTGCGCTCCATGATCCCGGCAATCAAGCCACCCACCGCGCCTCCAGCCGCGGCCAGGCCCATCTTCAACGCGTTCTGGCCCACGACCAAATACAGCGCCGTGGACGAAGCCACCACCTGCGCCGAGTAACTTCCCGAGATGTGTTTCCCGATGCGGAAAGCGCGGCTGTGCAGCATGAATTCAGGCATGGCGGCGGAGGGTAAGTTGTCGGCTCCGACGGGCAAGCATCGGCTGCGAGTTCACGGGATGTCCGCGCCCCGTGGACCATCCACCGGAGTGCGCCCGTCCTCGGGCGCAGCAAGGTGGAACGCAGGGTGACGCTGGAGTATCGCCGGCCACCGTGCGTGCGGACGTCGCTGCGGCCGGGGACGGCCGCACTCCGGAGCCGTTGCGAGCGGCGGCCCCACGCCCACCTTGACGCACGGGAGCGGCCCGCTAGCTTCCGGCCCCTCGCCCGCTGGCGAGCCGCCCTTCCGAGAATTTGCGATGACTCCACTTGCTCCCACTCCGCCCGACCAGTCCGACCAGTCCGACCGGTCGGAGGCGCCCTACCAGCGGCCCGCGCCCGCGGACCTCCTCGCGCGCCTGCGCGCCGCCGCGGACACCCTCGAGGCTGTCGCCAGCAATCGCGCGCTGCTCGCGTCGCTGCCCGAGGCCGAGCGCACGCGGTTGTTGCAGGCGGCGGGCCGCGTTTCGCGTCCCGATGCCGTGGACCGCCGCCGCCTCGTGAAAGCGACCCAGCGCCAGCGCAAGGCCGACCGCGCCGTGCGGGCCGAGGGCGTGCTCGCCGACAGCGGCATCCGCAAACTGCGCCGCGAGCCGGTGTTCACGACGCCGAATGCGTTTCCGCCGTCGGGCTTTCAGCAGGAAGAAGTGCGCGACAACCCCGAGTTCCGCGAAGCCGTCGAGCCGCAGAACTGCTACATCTGCAAACGCGATTTCACCGCGCTCCATCACTTCTACGACCAGCTCTGCCCGCCGTGCGCCGAGGTGAATTTCCGCAAGCGCACCGAGCTGGCGGACCTGCGCGGACGCGTCGCGCTGCTCACCGGCGGGCGCGTGAAAATCGGCTACCAGGCCGGCATCAAGCTGCTGCGCGCGGGCGCGACGCTGATCGTCACGACGCGCTTTCCACGCGACTCAGCGGCGCGGTACGCCTTGGAACCCGACTTCGCGGAATGGGGACATCGGCTGGAAATCTTCGGGCTGGATTTGCGCCACACGCCGAGTGTCGAGGCCTTCTGCCGGCATCTGCTCGCCACGCGCGACCGGCTGGATTTCATCATCAACAACGCGTGCCAGACCGTGCGGCGGCCGCCGGATTTTTACCGGCACATGATGGACCTCGAGAACGCGTCGCTGCACGCGATGCCGGAGCGGGTGGCGAAATTGCTCGGCGCTTACGAGGGCTTGCGCGGCTACCAGATGCTGCCCGAGGGCGCGGGGCCGGCGGCGGCGCTGACGGGTTTGGCAGGGCAGGGGACCGCGACGCTGGGCGGGGCGGTGGGCTTATCCCACGCGGCGGCGTTGTCGCAGGTGCCGCTGTTGCCGGAGGAATTGCAGGCGCAGCAGGATTTGTTTCCGGCGGGACGGCTCGACCAGGATTTGCAGCAGGTGGATTTGCGCGAGCGCAACTCCTGGCGGCTCACGCTGGCCGAGGTGCCGTCCGTCGAGTTGCTCGAGGTGCAGCTCGTGAACGCGGTCGCGCCGTTCATCCTGAACGCACGGCTGAAACCGCTCATGACGCGCACGCCAGAGCGCGACAAACACATCGTGAACGTCTCGGCCGTCGAGGGGCAGTTTTACCGCAAATTCAAGACCACGCGGCATCCGCATACGAACATGGCCAAGGCCGCGCTGAACATGATGACGCGCACCTCCGCCGCCGATTACCACGCCGACGGCATCCATATGAACAGCGTGGACACGGGCTGGGTGACGGATGAAGACCCGGTGGCGATCGCCGAGCGCAAGGTCCGCGAGCACCGGTTTCATCCGCCGCTGGACATCGTCGATGGCGCGGCGCGGATCGTCGATCCGATCATCGCCGGCTTCAACACCGGCGAGCATGTGTGGGGGAAGTTTTTGAAAGATTACCAGCCGACGGATTGGTAGGGGCGGGGGAGCGCGGATGCTCCCCGCCCGCAGCGCGTGCGCACGGAGAATGGTGTCGAAAAATCCGGCGCTTTCGTCGCTTATCACGCGCTGCGACTGGGGACCGGTCGCGCTCCGTTCCCACTGCCCCGCCTCACACCAGCTTCCACCCTTTCCGATATTCGCGCCGGATCAGCGGCGCGGCTTCGGGGCAGTTGGTGGCGGTGAGATTGGCGGCGTCCCAGATGATTTTCTTGCCGACGCGGTAGGCGACGTTGCCGAGATGGTTCGCCTCGGTGAGCGCACCGCTGTAGTCGAAATTGCACGTCGTCGGGCCGCCGGTCTTGCACGCCTCGAGCCATTCTTGGTGATGGCCGATGGAGTCGGGGATGGTTTTGGCCGGGCGTTGGAAGTCTTTGAAATCCGCCTCGGGGAGCAAAATGTTTTTGCCGTAATCCGCGAGCACCATGCCCTTGGAGCCGATGAACAGCACGCCGCTGCCCCATTGCGGAATCTTCCCCGCGGTCCAGAGCGCCGGCTTGGATTGGCCCTGGTGCCAGGTGAGTTTGCAGGCCGGCATGTCGCCGCGCGGGCCGTATTCGTAGGTCGCGGACATCGAGGCGGGCGCGATCTCGGGATGCGGCGGCGGGCCGCTGGCTTCGATGCTGAGCGGATGCCGCAGCTTGAGCGCCCAGAACGGCAGGTCGTTCCAATGGCTGCCGAGGTCGCTCATCGTGCCGCCGCCGAAATCCCACCAGCGATACCATTTCGGTCCGGGAAAATAGACCGAGTGAAACGGCCGCTCGGGCGCGGGGCCGAGCCACAGGTCCCAGTTCAATTCCTTGGGCATGGGCGACGATTCCGCCGGACGATTCTGCACGTTGACAATGTCCTTGTTCCGCTGCGCCGCCTCAGCGCTCTGCAAGCCCCACGCGCGCCCGACCCACACATGCGCCTCATGCACCGGGCCGATCGCGCCGCTCTGGATCAACTCGACGACGCGCCGGTAGTTCGAGCCGGCGTGAATCTGCGTGCCCATCTGCGTGACGACCTTGGCCTTCTTGGCGGCCTCGGCGATCACGCGCGCCTCCCACACGGAATGCGTCAGCGGCTTCTCGCAATAAACGTGTTTGCCCAACAAAAGCGCGGGCATGACGGCGAAGGCGTGCGTGTGCTCGGCGCAACTCACGACCACGGCATCGACATCCTTGGCGTCATCGAACAAGCGGCGGTAGTCGGTGAACTTGCGCGCGGCGGTGTGTTTTGCGCCCGCGGAGTTGAGGTGGTTTTCGTTCACGTCGCAGAGCGCGACGATGTTTTCCGCGGTGACGCTGCCGAGGTTCGCCCCGCCGCGTCCGCCGCAGCCGATGACCGCGAGGTTCAGTTTTTCATTGGGCGACCGCGCGCGTAAAAACGCCGGCGCACCGGCGAGGGCGAGGCCGCCGAGCGTGGCGGATTTGAGGAAGTGGCGACGAGAAGCGAGAGGGCGTGTGGATTTCATCGCCCCGTCCTACGCGGCGCGCGCGGGTGGCTCAAGCTCATTTGCGGGTCCGAGCGTGGGAGTGGGGAAAAGTAATTAGTAATTAGTGATTAGTGATTAGTGGGCCGGCCAGCGGATGCCGTTTTTTCCTCATGCCCGGCGCGAGCCGAGTTCCTGACGAATCACTAATTACTTTTCCCCCTCCCCTCAGCGGCGAACTTTTTGAAATCCCCACGGACGCATGGTAGGGACAGGCCGAGGTTTTTGGAAAACTATGAGTTCGCACACGCCCCAGCCCGCTCCAGACGTCCCGGCGCAGCCTGGAAACGTCTCGTCCGTCAATCGTCGCAGCTTCATGAAACGCACGCTGCTCGCGTCCGCTGCGGCGCAGGCCGTCGCGCTCGCGGCGGCTCCCGGCGATGCGTCGGCGGGCGAGGATGACGACTGGAAAAAGGTCGCGCACAAACGGCGGGAAGCGGCGGCGCGTCTGCGTCGCGAGGTTGCCGAGGCGCATCTGCGATTGCCCTTGGTCGCGCATCCGGACAACGACGACGAGGAGCGTTACCCCAACCGCATCGGCAGCTACAGCAAGGGCCTTCCGCACAATGATCTCGGCGAGGTCGAGCCGGCGGCCTACGACGCCCTGCTGCGCGCGACCGCGAGCGGCCTGCCGCAGGATTTTGAGGCGATCCCGCTGGGCGCGCCGGTGGGCCAGCGCCGCAAGCTCGTCAATCCGCAGGCGGGTCTCGCCTTCGATCTCGAGGGCGCGGATGCGCAGGAGTTGTTCATCCGCCCCGCGCCCGCGCTGCGCAGTCCCGAGGCGGCCGGGGAAATGGTGGAGAACTACTGGTGCGCCCTCGCGCGCGACATTGCCTTCAGCGACTACGCTTCCAATCCGCTTATCCGCGTCGCCACCGCCGACCTGTCGCGGCTGGTCGATTTTCGCGGACCGAAAATCGCGGGGCGTGTCACGCCGGGCACGTTGTTTCGCGGCGTTCACGCGGGCTGTCTGAACGGTCCTTACATTTCGCAATTTCTCTGGATGACCGCGCCGTTTGGTGCGGGCTATGTCGAGTCGCGGATGCGCACGACTGTGCCGGGCGTGAATTTCCTGACGCGCTACGACGACTGGCTCGCCAGCCAGCGCGGCTACAAACCACGGGAGAACGCGGCCTACGACCCGCGCCGCCGCTACATCCGCAACGGGCGCGATCTTGGTGAATGGGTGCATGTAGATGTGCTTTACCAGGCTTACTTTCAAGCACTGCTCGTGTTGCTCGTCGGCCCGTCCGCGGACCCGACCACCAGTGGTATGGGCGCGCCGTTGAATCCGGGGAATCCGTATCTGCATTCTCAGAATCAGGATGGCTTCGGCACGTTTGGCGGGCCGCACATCGCGTCGTTGCTGGCCGAGGTCGCCAGTCGTGCGCTCAAGGCGGTGTGGTTTCAGAAATGGTTCGTCCATCGCCGCCTCCGTCCCGAGGCTTACGCCGGCCGCGTGCATCAGCAGCTCAGCGGCAACGCGGAATATCCGCTGGATTGGCCCTCGCTGGCGCATTCGCCCGCGCTCGCCGCGACCAAGGAACTCAACGGCTCGTGGCTGTTGCCGATGGCTTTCCCCGAAGGCTCGCCACTGCATCCCGCTTACGGCGCGGGGCACGCGACCGTCGCGGGCGCGTGCGTGACGATTCTCAAGGCGTGGTTCGATGAAAATTTCGTGATCCCAAATCCCGTGCAGGCCACGCCCGACGGCCGCGCGCTCGTGCCCTACAGCGGTGCGCCGCTGACCCTCGGCGGTGAATTGAACAAGCTCGCCAACAACGTCGCCATCGGGCGCAACATTGC
>BJHT01000331.1 GCA_014193395.1 Verrucomicrobiota bacterium | reverse complement strand
TCGAGACTTGATTGCTGGGTTGCTGGGTAATGGCGAGCGGCACCGCCACCGTAAGCACGGCGTTGGAACTCACCACCGCGCCCAGGTTATTGGTCACCACGACCGAGTAAGTACCGGAATTGGTAAATTGCGGGCTGCCGAACAGCAGGTCGGCCCCCGTCGCGCCGAGAATCGGAACGCCGTCCAAGCGCCACTGATAAGTCAGCGTCGGGTCGCCCACAGCGGCCACGCTCAATACGACGTTGCTGCCCGCCGGAACCGTTCTCCCCGCGGGCTGACTGGTAATCACCGGCCCGCCGATAAAGCGCAACTCCGCGCCCGCACTGCGGGCCACTCCGGCAAGGTTGCTCACCACGACACTGTAGAGCCCCGCGTTCGGCACCTGCGCGCTGGCGAGTGAGAGCGTCGCATTCGTTTCCCCCGGCAGGTCGGCGCGATTGAACCGCCATTGATAAGCCAACGGTGCCGTGCCGCTGGCAGTCACATTGAAACTCACTGCGCTGCCCAGCGCGATCACCTGCCCGGCCGGCTGGGTGGTAATCACGGGCGCGCCCGCGATGCTCAGGACAATGTTGGTACTCACCACCGCCCCGCCGGGATTGCTGACCACGGCTTGATAGGCACCACCATCCGCTGCCTGAATACCGGTCAGTCCCAAATTGGAATTGGTGGCTCCGGGAATATTGATGCCCTCTTTGCGCCAGAGATAGCTCAACGGTCCCGGCCCGGTCGCCGTCACAGAGAAGGACACCGAACCGCCGAGGGTCGCCGTTTGGCTGGGTGACAGACTAGTTATTACCGGCAGCGGATAGAACACCGTCAGGGTGGCATTCCCGCTCATCAGTGAGCCCGACGGATAGAGCACGCGAACCGCATAGGTTCCCGCATTGGTGAAGGAGGCGTTGTAGATGGTCAGGGAATTCGCCGTGGCACCCGGGAGGTTTATGCCATTGTGAGTCCACTGATAGCCCATAGGTGGAGTGCCATTGACGCCGACCGAGAAGGTTGCCGTCGTCCCGGCCGTGACGGTTGAGTCGGCCGGTTGGCTGGTGATGCCGTTGGTCGAGCAGGTTTGATATTTGCCCTGGCTTCCGGCCAGGAAAACAGTGTTGATTTCAACGTCACTCAGCGCCCGGTTATAGAGAGAAACCTCATCCAACGCCCCGTTGTAACTCTGATTGGGAATGGGGATATTGGCTCCCGGTCGCTTCCCAATATAGAGATCGTAGGTCGTTTGCGGAGTAATACTCCCGACGTTGGTCTGCGCCACCACTGCGCCATGAGCAAAGAGTTTGAGGATTCCCGAGGCCCGGTCGTAGGTCATCGCCACATGGTTGAAGGCATTGCTATTTAGCACTCCAGGTGCCGACTGGAGGATGTGGGCAAAACTGTTGTTGATATCAATCAGATTGGCACACAGCGAACCCGGGCCACCGCCGGTAACGAAACTGCCGTTAAGAACATTGATCCAGAAGAGAGCGCCAATGGTGTTGGGCGCGCCCTGGATGCCCCGGTTCCATTCGACCAACGGCTGATTGGTCTGGAGATCGGTGGGGTTGATCCACGCCTCAATGGTCATGCCCGGGCCGGTGCCCACATCCAGACTGGGCGAGGCAGGAACAAACACAAAATTGGTCAATGGAAAGATGTTATTGGTGAGATAAATCGCCTGGTCCACCTTGCCGGCGGAGAAACCAGGAGAGCCTATCAGGGTGCCGTGATTGGTCCCGGCGGCGTCCCGGGCATTGCCGTCGAACGGCCACATGGAGACCAGCCCCGGTGGCGCGGCGGAACACTTCGTGAGCAGGACCGGCGCGCAGTTGGTATATTTGCCCAGGGATCCCGCTTGGGCAATGGCCTGGACTTCGGCATCCGTCAACGCCCGGTCGTAGAGTGACAACTCGTCCAGCGCGCCCGTGAAGCTCTGGTTGACGATCGGGGTATTGGCGGCCGGCCGCTTGGCAAAATAGAGATCGTAGCTCGTCTGCGGAGTAAAGCTGCCAAGGTTGGTCTGCGCCACCCGCAGGCCGTTGACGAAGAGCTTGGCGAGACCAGTAGCCTTGTCATAGGTCATCGCCACATGATTGAACACGTTGCTGGTCAGATCCCCCGGCATCGAGTGGAGGACGTGGCCGAGGTTATTGGCATCAATCAGGTTGATATACAGCGCGCCGGGCCCACCCCCGGGGACGAAACTACCGTTGAGGACGTTGATCCAAAAGTGTGCGCCCATGGTGTTAAACCCGACCGGTATGTTCCGGTTCCACTCGACCAGGGGTTGGAAAGTCTGGAGATCGGTCGGAGTAATCCACCCTTCGATGCTCATCCCCGGGCCGGCACCGACATTAAGACTAGGCGCGGCCGGAACCATCACGTAATTGGTAAATCCGACCGTGTTGGTGACATAGATCGCCTGATTTACTTGACCGGGAGCAAAGGTGGGTGATCCCACGAGGGTGCCGTGGTTGGTCCCCATGGCGTCCATGGCATTGCCCTCAAACGGCCACATGGAAACCAACCCCGGCGGCGCCGCGAGACATTTGCCACCGGTGGCGGCTTTGGCCTCGCTCCCAGGGCTGCGAAAGAGGAGAGCGATCTCAGAATCGGACAGAGCGCGGTCGTAAATCTGCACATCGTCAATCAGGCCGGTAAAAAGGGGCGTCGGGGTAAGGCCTAATTGCGTGCCGCCAATAAGAAAGGCTGCGGTGTTAGGGACGAAGGCTTGGGTGGGCTTGGAGTCTTCCACCGGGGTGCCATCCACGTAGATGGTCTTGTTGCCACCCGCTTGCACAACCGTGATGATTTGATGCCAGTTGCCATCGTTGACGGAGGTCGTCGAGACCGGTGTTTCAGCCACTATGATGGGATTGTTACCGGTGCCGCCTTCATAAAACATCGCCTTGTTGAGGGCTGTCAGAACGCCGCCGTTGCCATTCACCATCAAGGCGTACCCGTTGCGCGAGCCGTTCTGATGCTTGGCCACGACAACCAAGGGGGTCGTGATATCGCCCGGAGTGGTTTTGACCCAGGCCACGATGGAGTGATCGCCAGTCGTCAGGCTCAAGACATTGCCCATGTTCACCAACCCATTGGCGGCTCTGTCCAAGCTGATCGCGTTGCCGGAGATGCCACCGGGCACGAAGGTCGCACCCGTAGCCGACAGGGTGCCGTGGTTTGTCCCCGCGCTGTCAAAGGCCGTCGGGCCGGCGACCTCGTCGAATTTCCAGTGGGCGATCGGACCCGCCTGCCCCCGCGCGTGGGGCGTCGGCGTCAGCAAGAGCAGCAGTCCGAGCGCCGCCAGGAGCGTCGGCCAATGAGATCGCCGGAGAGCAACAGGGAAGGTCATAAGCTGTGATTTCAAACTCGGTTGGCGCGGTGGCGGTTATGGGTACAACTGCGGTGGACGGTGCCGCAACCCGCCGGGAAAAGTCAAACCCGGTAAATCCCTGAGCGCCCGCGCTGATCGGAGAGCGCGAAAAGGCCTCAACCTTCATCCGCCATTTCCACAATCGTCCGCCATTTTCTCCCCGAAAACCGCCGCCAAACCCCATTCCCTTCCGCTTTTCTCACCCATCCGAATGCCCCTCCGCCCGCTCACGTCTGTAACCCGCTTTTGAACCAAAACGACACCGTCACCTCAACAAAATGAAGATCACGTGCCTCTGCCTGACCGCATCCCTGGCCGCATTTTTTGCGGCCTCCGTGCCCATCCCCGCCCGCGCCGCCGACGCGCCGAAGAAAAACTTCGTCTCGATCAACCCCGCCGAGGTCGATGCCGACTACGCCTTCCAAGGCGAATACTCGGGCACCCTCGACGCGAAGAAGATCGGCCTCCAGGTCATTGCCCAGGGCGGCGGCAAATTCCGCGCCGTGGTGATCCCCGGCGGTCTCCCCGGTGACGGCGGGGAAAAAGGAAAGCGCGAGGAAGCCGACGGCGAATTGAAAGACGGCGCCGCGACATTCAGCGGTCCAGAAAAAAAAATCGCGGTCAAGGACGGCACCGCCACCGTCACCAGCGCCGACGGCAAAGCGCTCGGCGAACTCAAGCACCTCGTTCGCAAAAGCCCGACCCTCGGCATGGCCCCGCCCGCCGGTGCCGTCGTGCTTTTCGATGGCAAGAGCGCCGACGCCTTCCAAGGCGGACGTCTCTCGCCCGAGGGCTATCTCATGGAAGGCTGCACCAGCAAACAGAAGTTCATGAGCCAGACCCTCCACGTTGAATTTATGCTGCCCTACATGCCCTTCGCGCGCGGTCAGGGCCGCGGCAACAGCGGCGTCTATCTCCAAGGGCGCTACGAAACCCAGGTGCTCGACTCCTTCGGCCTGCTCGGCAAAGACAACGAAACCGGCGGCATCTACAGCATCAAGGCGCCCGATGAAAACCTCTGCTTCCCGCCCCTCACCTGGCAGACCTACGACACCGAATTCACCGCCGCCGAATACGATGCCACCGGCAAGAAAACCAAAAACCCCCGCATGACCGTTCGCCTCAACGGCGTCGTCGTGCAGCAGGATGTCGAGCTCCCCAAGACCACCACCGCCGCCCCCGTCAAGGAAGGCCCCGAACCCGGCCCGCTCTATCTCCAAAATCACGGCAACCCCGTCCGCTTCCGCAACATCTGGGTGGTGGAAAAGAAATGATTTGTCCCGCACGCTCGCGGGGTTGTCCGATATTCGGACAGCCCCGCTTTGCGTTTTAATATGCCGCTGCCGTGATAATTGATTTGAGCCGCCTTTTCGCCAGTGGCAGATTGCGCCGCATTAAACTCCTCGTCACAGAGCGCCTCTGGCGTCGCGTCGTCGCCAATGATCGGCGACACCCCGAGCGTGTTTCAGTCGTCGCGAAGGTTCACGCCGCAACCGCCGTCACACGGAGCGCGACGGTCTTCCTCTCCTCCCTCGGGCTGAACGAATTTTCCCAAAGCTTAGCCGATTCCACACCTCGGAAACTTCATCAACCACCACAGAGACACGATGAAAACAGAGCAATACAAGGAACGGCGTCGGCTCGAGAAGGTCACAAATCAGTGACCCAATCACGACCGGCGAATTCTTGCTCCGCTCTGTCCTACACCTCCGCAAATTCCTCGCGCGCCGCGAGGATTCTGCCGCTGCTCTATCCGCCAGACGACGGCCAAAAAATTATCGCTGACACCTGGCTCTTCGTCCCGGAGGGACCCCGCAGGAAATTAGCCGGGGGCAAGCCCGCCACAGCGGGCGCGGCCCCCGGTTGCGCCGCCGAACGGGCCATGCCCCAGCGGGGCATCGAAGAAGTTTTTGGCGGCGTCCACCCCGCAGCATTTCCGCCAACACTCGTCGCCGCGGGTCTTTTTCTTCGATGCCCCGCTGGGGCACGGAGCCAAGCGGCACCGTTTCCGGGGGCGGCGTCCGCTGGGGCGGACTTGCCCCCGGCTAATCTCCTCCGGCATCCCTCCGGGATGGGAACCGCGCGTTCTCGCCGGCTGTGCGTCCACAGTGCGAAGGTCATCAGAAAATTTTGGCGCGCCCTGCTCCGTTCACGCGCTGCGACCGGGAACCGGTCGCGCTCGCTGGGTTACGGCTTCGCCACTCTGTGTTCATCCTGTCTCTGTGGTTCATCAAAATCGCCTCACCTGCACTTGGAAGCGGCAGTTAAAGCGAACCACGAAAGACACGAAAGACACGAAAACAAAGGGCCGGATCGCGGTTGGGCGGGACCGAATCACCTGGCCCGCCCGATGGCACCTCCCGTTTTCGCAAGTTCGACTTCTTTCGTGCTTTTCGTGTATTTCGTGGTTCGAACTGCTTTTTCTAAGTTGAATAGCCGCGGCTTGGTATTCCCCACGCTTTCCCTCCTCGCCCTCCTGTCCCTCTCCGCCTGCAAACCCGCCACCTCCAACGGTGCTCCCGCCACATCCCCCGCGGCCGAAGCCGCCCCGCGCACCGTCAAGACCACCCGCGTCCAGCCCCGCCCAATGGAACGCGTCGTCGTCGTCACCGGTTCCCTCGCCGCGCACGATCAGGCCACCCTGCGCACGAAAATCTCCGGCCGCCTCCAGAGCATCGCCGTCGATCTCGGCACCGCCGTCCGCAAAGGCGACGTCCTCGCGCAGATTGAGAAACACGATTACGAACTTCGCCTCCAACAGGCCGAAGCCCTCCTCGCCCAAGCCCGCGCGCGCCTCGGCATTCCCCTCGAAGGCCCCGACACCCGCCTCGACGCCGAGGGCGCCAGCACCGTGAAACAAGCCCGCGCCCTCCTCGATGAAGCCCAGCGCCACCGCGACCGCATCAGCAAACTCACCGAGCAGGGCATCCTCGCCAAATCCGAACTCGAAATCGCCGAGGCCGGTTTCCTCGTCGCCTCGAGCAAATTTCAGGAAGCCCTCGAGGAAGTCCGCGGCCGCCAGGCGATCCACGCCCAGCGCCTCGCCGACGTCGCCATCGCCCGCCAGGAACTCAAGGAAACCATCATCACTGCGCCCTTCGACGGCACCGTGCAGGAACGCCGCGCCAGCGCCGGCGAATTCCTCTCCGTCGGCGACGCGATGCTCACGCTCGTGCGCATGGACCCGCTCCGCCTGCGCATCGACGTCCCCGAGCGCGACAGCTTCCAGGTTCGTCTCGGCCAACAGGTCCGCCTCACCATCGCCGGCGATCCCACCCCGCACACCGGCGCGATCAGCCGCGTCAGCCCCGTCATTACTGAGGAAAATCGCATGCTCGCCGTCGAGGCCGATGTGAAAAATGACGGCACCCTCCGCCCCGGCGCGTTCGTCCGCGCTGAGATCATCACCGAGGACAAACGCCAACCCCTCGTCATCCCGCGCGCCGCGCTCATCGTCTTCGCGGGCATTGAAAAAGTCTTCCTCGCCCAGGCGGGCAAAGCCGCCGAACGCGTCATCGCCACCGGCCGGCAGACCGCCGAGCAATGCGAAGTCCTCTCCGGCCTGAAAGACGGCGACGAAGTCATCCTGAACCCCGGCAATCTCCAGCCCGGCCAGCCCCTCGCCGTCGTGCGCTGACGCCATGCAAAAGCTCGCCGAAGTTTGCATCAAGCGCCCCGTATTCGCCGCCATGCTCGTGCTGGCGCTCGTCGTCGTCGGCACCGCGAGCTACTTCCGCCTCGGCGTCGATCGCTTCCCGTCCGTCGATCTTCCCACCGTCCGCGTCAACACCCGCCTGCCCGGCGCGTCCCCGCAGGAAGTCGAGGCCCTCATTAATCACCGCATCGAGGACGCCCTCAACACCGTCGCCGGCGTCGAGGAACTCCGCTCCATTGCCACCCCCGGCAACTCCTGGGTCAGCGCCACCTTTGCCCTCGAACGCAACATCGACGTCGCCACGCAGGATGTGCGCGACCGCGTCGCCGCCATTCTCCGCGACCTCCCGCGCGAGGCCGACCCGCCGATCATTTCAAAATTCGACAACGACCAGAACGCCATCATCACCATCGCCCTCGCCGGCCCGCGCTCCTTGCGCGAACTCACCGAACTCGCCGACAAGGTCGTGAAAGTGCAGCTCGAACGCTCCCTCGGCGTCGGCGAAGTCGAGATCAGCGGCGGCCTCGACCGCGCCATCAATGTCTGGGTCGATGACGACAAACTCGCCGCCTATCAAATCCCGATCACCGCCGTCCGCGACGCCATCGTCCGCCAGAACGCCAACAATCCCGGCGGCAACGTCACCACTCCGCAACGCGAACAAACCCTCCGCACCGTCGGCCGCATCGCCAATCCCCGCGACTTCGATGACATCGTCGTCGCCTACCACCGCGGCTCCCCCATTCGCATCAGCGACATCGGCCGCACCGAAGACGGCACCAAGGAGCAGCGCTCCCTCGCCCGCCTGAACGGCGAACCCACCGTCACGCTTTCCATCCGCCGCCAGTCCGGTTCGAACACCGTCGCC
>BJHT01000330.1 GCA_014193395.1 Verrucomicrobiota bacterium | reverse complement strand
AACTCGCGGAGTTTTCGCGCCCGGCGACGGCTGGGTTCTTTCGGTTGCGATTGAGCGATTCGGCGGTCGCGTCGGCCGCGGCATTCCCGTGAATCCTTCCCCCGACACCGGTCCCGCCTCCGACCTTCCGGCGACCGCGACTCTCTTCGACCGCCTCGGCGGCCAGGCGGGCATTGCCAAATTGCTCCACCACTTCTACGCCGATGTGCGGCAGCACCGCGTGCTCGGTCCCATCTTCAACGCCCACATCCCCGACTGGCCGGCACATCTCGTGAAGATCGGCGAATTCTGGGCGCGCCAGACCGGCGGTCCTTCGCGCTACGGCGGCGGCTTCGGCGCGGCGCATCTGCCGCTGGGCATCGGGCCGGAGCTCTTGGAACACTGGCTGGCGCTGTGGGATTTCAACTGTCGCCGGCACCTCGCCGAACCCGAGGCGCGCGAGATGAGCGCGTTGGCGCGGCGCATCGGCGAGCAACTGCTGCGCATCACGGGCGGGCGCAGCGGGTTGGCGATTGGCGGTAAGTGAACCGACGCCCGGCATTTCTCCGCCGCGATTGAATGGCCCCCCGCCCCCCGCGTCGGCTTCCACCACTCGACCAAACACCTATGAACACACCCATTCGCCGCCGTGCCTTCCTCCAAAAATCCGCGCTCGCCGCCGGCCTCGTCGCCGCCCCGGCCATCCTCCGCGCCCAGCAGGGCGGTTCGCCCAACAGCAAACTGAACATCGCCTGCATCGGCGTCACCGGCCGCGGCGCCGGCAATGTCGATGGCGTGAAAAACGAAAACATCGTCGCGATTTGCGATGTCGATGAACTGAACCTCAAGAAAGTCGGCGAGCGATTTCCCGCCGCGAAGCGCTACCGCGACTTCCGTCAAATGCTCGAGCAGAAGGACATCGACGCCGTCGTGGTCAGCACGCCCGATCACACGCACGCCGTGTGCGTCGTCGGCGCGTTGCGCAGCGGCCGCCATGTCTATTGCGAGAAGCCGCTGGCGCGCACCGTGTCCGAGGTCCGCATCATCACCGACACCGCCCGCGACACCAAACGCATCACGCAGATGGGCAATCAAATCCACGCCGGCGCCAACTACCGCCGTGTGGTGGAACTCGTGCAGGCCGGCGCGATTGGAAATGTCAGCGAAGTCCACGTCTGGGCGTCCGCGATTTACGGGAACAAAACGCTCACGCCGAACCCGCCGAATCCGCCCGCCACGCTCGACTACGATCAGTGGCTTGGGCCGATCCAATATCGTCCCTATCAGCCCGAGTATGTCCCGTTTCACTGGCGGCACTTCTGGGCGTTCGGCGGCGGCACGCTGGCGGATTTCTGGTGTCACTTCTCCGATGTCGCGCACTGGGCGCTCGACCTGAAATACCCGTCCACCATCGAAGCCGAGGGGCCGAAGGTGGACCCCGAGATCGTCCCCATTGATCTCAAGGTTCACTACACCTATCCCGCCCGCGGCGAGAAACCGCCTGTGAGCCTCACTTGGTATCAGGGAAAATATCGCCCCGTCGGCAAGCTCGCGCCCGAGGTGCTCGACAAATGGCGCAGCGGCGTCCTCTTCATCGGCGACAAGGGAATGCTGCTCGTGGACTACGGCCGCCGCGTGCTCCTGCCCGAAGATAAATTCGCCGCCTTCACGCCGCCCAAGCCCACCATCCCCGACTCCATCGGACACCATGAGGAATGGCTCCGGGCGATCAAGACGGGCGGCCGGTCCACCTGCGATTTCTCCTACGCCGGGCCGCTCAGCGAAGCCGCGCTGCTGGGGAACGTCGCCTTCCGCGCGGGTAAAAAACTCGTCTGGGATGCCGCCAACCTCAAAGCGATCGGCTGCCCCGAGGCCGACCAGTTTATCCAACACAAGTACCGCGAAGGTTGGAAGATCTAGCCCGGATAATTCATGGTCCCGTCGCAGCCACAGCTTGCCCGCCCTTGTAGCGCAGGTTTCCAAACCTGCTGTGTCGCCGACTTCCAAGTCGGCGGGGTGTCGGCCTCGCCGGACGCGCCGCGGGTTTAGAAACCCGCGATACAGCAGGCTTGGAAGCTTGCGCTACAAAATGAGCGTGAAATATCCGGGCTAGCGGGTCGGCCGCGCGGCGCGGTCGGAATGGACTCTCCGGACTCCGCTCGCCACGAAGCCTCCCGAGCAGAATCCCGCAGATTCAGGACGACCGCAGATGGGAATTCCAAAGGAGAAAGTCTCTGGTCGCCGTGAATCTGTGGGATGCGAGTTCGGCTTCGGAGGAGGGAACCAACGCCCCGCGCGTCTATCGGCGGTAAAATTTCGCCTCCCACTTTTTCTGTTTGTCGCCGGCTTCGCGCAGGAACGGTGCAAGGGCGCTTATGCTCATCAGCCCTTCATTCATGGCGTGGAACGGCTGTCGGAGCGGCCGGGCGAAGTCCACGAAGAGCACCACGCGATAGCCGTCGGTGTCGTTCCAGACCTCGTGATTGTAGGAATCGTCAAAGATCAACCCGCGGCCCTCGGTCCAGTGGCGGAACTCGTTGCCGATGCGGATGCGGCATTGCTCGCGCGGCTCGGGCACCAGCAGGCCGAGGTGGAAACGCAGGACGCCGTTGTAAGCGCCGCGATGCGCGGGGATGTGTTTGCGCGGCGAAAGAATCGAAAAGAACGCCGTCTTCAGTCCGGGAATTTTTCCGAGCAGGCGCATGGTCTCCGGGCAGCGGCGCGCATTCTCCGTGCAGTCCATGCCGATGCCCGAGAGGAAAAAAGTTTTCCACTGGTTGTCCGACTGGATCGGGCTGACCTCTTTGAGAATGTCCTGAAAGCTCGGCATCTGGTCGCGGAACTTCATCACCTGATCCAGCTCGGCGCGAATTTTCCGCCAGTCGCCCTCGACCTCCGCGACCCACGTAAACGTCGCGGTCTCGTAAATCGGCGGATCGCCATGCACCGAAACCCTCGCCACGGCGGCCTCGAGGCGGTCTTGCAGCCACAACAGGCAACGGCCGGTGAAGGTCTTCGGCGGATCGAGACGGTGCTGGCGGTCGCAGAGATTGGTGGCGGGCGTGGGCGGGGCGGCGACGGCGGGTGGTAGCGGCGGGGCATTCATGACCGGTTCAACGAGATTTCGAAAAGTAGGTGCCCCGCCGTTGCAGAGATGTCGTGGGAAACCGAACCCGAGCACGCCCTCGCGTCGCAGCGGTCTTGGCGCGCCTCACGGCTTCGCCTCCGGCCGCACCAATTCGAGCAGGTAGCCTGACGGGATACAGTGTTTGAAGACCATCTGGAGATTGTCCCGCCGGCCGTTGTTCGTGTCGTAATAAGTCGAGACCGTGCTGGTCACGATCCCGATCACCGCGCCCGTGTCATCGAACACCGGCCCGCCGCTCGATCCCTTCGCAAAATCCGCCGTGATGGCCAGCATCGTGACCGGTTCCATGCCGCGTCGCCGGCTGTTCACAAACTGCCGCGACACAACGCCCTCGCTCAACGTGTAGAAATTGTGATCGGGATGACTGATCACCCGCACGGGCATCCCCGCCGGCGCGTTGGTCGAAAGCGGCAGCGCGGTGAATCCCTTGCCCTCCGCCTGAAGAATCGCCACGTCCGCGTCCCGCCGCGCGGCCAGCACTGCGGTCACCGGGGCGATCCGGCCATCGCCGGTCATGATCAACATCACGTCGTTGGTCTTCTGATTCACGACGTGATAGCTCGTCGCAAACGCGCCCTCCGCCGTCAGCATCACGCCGCTGGCTGCCGTGAGATGCCGCTTGTCGCATTTGCCGCACAAGAAGCTTTGCGCCACGACCAGCACGCCGGGCCGCGCCTGCGCGACCAGTTCCGCCGCTGACAGTTTTTTTCCGCCGCCCGTGGCCAGGCGCGCCGCGCACGAACGCCGGTCCAGTTGGCCGGTGAGCGTGGTCACGCTGATGCCCTTGCCGGAGTCGATCAACGCCGTCGCCGCGGCGATCAACCGTTTTTCCAAGGCGGCGTCATCGATGACCATGCCGAGCTCGAAGCGCTCGGTTGCCGCCGGCTTGCCCGCGTCCAGCGCGAGCGCCATGGCACCACTCAACAACCAACCGGCGAGGATTCCGAAATGCAGTTTCATAAAGCAGCTATCCAACGTCCGCCGGCCCAGTGACCGTGCGCCAACTCCGCGTAAATCAACCGAGTTTTGGCTAGCAGAAGCGCGGGAAAGTATGCCCGCGCCGCGCCGCGCCGCGCAATAACATCGCTGGGCTTTTGCGCCCGCCGTGCGCCACCGCCGCGTACCGAGGCATCGGGCACGCCGCGGCGACCAAACAATCCTGTCACCTCCACCACCCATCCCCTACACTCCCGCCATGCCAAAGCGGCTGCTGCTTTTCTTCGCATTCCTCGGCGTCCTGCTGCTCCTGTGCGGGGTGGTGCTCGGTCTGTTCCTCCACCGCGTCCGGCGCGTCGAGGACCGTCCCGTCCTGCGCGACACCGCCAATCTCATCACGCGAATCCAGCCGCTCGCACAGCTCGTCACGATCAAATACATGGTCGAGAAAGTGGTCGTCTTCGAGGACCCGAAATGGTTCGGCGAGAACCGCGTCATCCTCGTCGCCCACGGCATTGTCAAAGCGGGCGTGGACCTCGGCCAATTGAAGCCCGGGGACATCCGCGTCGAGGGCGGCAAACTTCATCTCCGCCTGCCGCCTGCCAAAATCACCGATCTCTACCTCGATGACCACAAGACGGAGATCATCGACCGCACCACCGGATTGCTCCGGCAGTTCGACAAAAATCTTGAACAACAAGCCCGCCGCGCCGCCCTCGATCACATCAAGCTCGCCGCCCGCTCCAGCGGCATCCTGCGGGAAGCCGAGGACCGCGCCCAACTCCAGCTCGCCCTCCTCTTCCAGCAGCTCGGCTACGGCACCGCCGAGTTTCACAAAGCCCCGATCCTGCCCTGACGCGTCGCGCCCGACGGACTGCCGCGCCACGGTGATCGTCCCGTCACCCGCGCCGGTGCTCGCCAAGCGCGCAGTTGCCGCCGCGATTCTGCTGCGCCATCTTTTCCGCCCATGAAACGTCACTGGACCGCGACTGCCATTGCCATCGGTATTCTCCTGCTCCTCGCCGGGCTGATTTACGACATCGTCTTTGCCGGCATTCCGTATCAGGATCCGACACCGGAAATGTCCGCGCGCTACGCCCGGCATTCGCGCATCGCCGCCGGCATCCGGTGGGCGGGTGTGGTGGTTCTCCTCGGCGGTGCGGTGCGCGGCTGCGCGGCGTGGGTGCGCCAGCGGGCCTTGGTTCGCGCGCAATCGTAGGCGCATCGCGCCGGGCAGCTTCTCCCGACAGCAGGCAACGGCGGCGCCCGATGGAGTGGAAACACTGTGGGGGAGGAAGATTGCGGGAGGGGTAATGCTCAGGCGGCGGACGCCAAGGAGGTGGGGATGGGGAATCCCGCTGAAGAAACGTACCGCCGCCTGAACGGTCAGACAATACCCCGGAGCCTCTCGGTGTCAATACTGGGGCACGAGAATTTCTCGGTCAGGTCGTCCGTGTCTTTCCCCCGGAGCGCGGCGCTTACGCCGCCGAAACACCTGCGCGGAAACGGAACCGCCGCTTACCCCAAACACCCGGGCAGGCGCCAAGCCGGTATCCGCCCGCAGCCCGGCCGGTTGAGTGGCAATGAAAAATGGGCACAGGGAAAATGGGGAGAGGAATGGAGGCAAAGGAATGGGAGATTGGCATTCCATCCTCATCCCCATTCCTTTGCCTCCATTCCCTTGCCCTAAATTCCCCTGCCAATCCGCCGTGCCTGCGCTGCGCCGCGCGTCCCGGCGCATACGTTGGCCACCCTTGACGCCCCATTGCCCCACCCGCACTGTGCGGCCACGAACCGTGGCAACACGATTCGCGGTCAACTCCGGCACTCAACCGAAAAACATCATGACTACATCACTCAACCTGCGCGCCCTGTTCGGCGTCGCCACCCTGCTGCTGCTCGGGACCGCCCTCGTGCGGGCGGACGGCTCGGGCATTCGCGACAACGCCACGCTGTTTTCCGACGCCGCCAAATCCGAGGCCAGCCGCAACATCACCGAACTGGAGAAACGCTTCGGCAAGGACCTGGCCATCGAGACATTCAAAACCATTCCCGACGACCTCAAGAAAGGCGTGGACCTCCAAGACAAGGCCGCGATGAACCACCTCTTCGAGCAATGGGCCGTGAAGCAGGCGAAGCAACTCAAGATCAACGGCGTTTACGTGCTGATCTCCACTGAACCGGCCCATCTCCAGATCGTCGTGGGCACCGAGACGCAGAAGAAGGCGTTCACCCTGCTGGACCGGGACAATCTCGTCAGCACCATGCTGGGCCGGTTGCGGCAGAAGCAAAACGACCAGGCCCTGCTGGAAGGCGTCAACTTCGTTCACTCCACCATCCGCGCCCATGCGAGCGTGCGCGCCCCGGTCCGGTCCATGACGCCAAGCCCCGCCCCGGCGGTGACGGGCCACACGACGCACACCGAAACCGAGACCTCGCGCCCGTGGCTCTGGATTCTTCTGGCGCTCCTCGGCGTCGGCGCGGTGCTGCTCATCATGGGAATCTTCCGGGCCATGACGCGCGGCAGCGGCACGCCGGGTGTGGCGGGCGCGTCCCCGCTCTCGGGCGGCGGCGGCTTCATGAGTTCGCTCCTCGGCGGCATGTTCGGCGCGGCGGCGGGCATGTGGCTCTACAACCAATTCTCCGGCAACCACGGCTCGGCCTGGGGCGCGGACCAGAGCAACACCAACGACAGCGGCGGCGACAGCGGCTTCGGTGGACGTGACTCCGACTACTCCAGTTCCGGCGGCGACTTCAGCGACAGCTCCGGCGGCGGCGACTCGGGTGGCGGTGGTGACTCCGGCGGCGGCGGCGATTTCTAAGCCGTAGCAATGCGCTCCGGGCGACCGGAGCGCGGCCATGCAGAGCTTGTGTGGAAACGTAGCCGCCGACGTGAGGAGAATCCAAGCGCCAGAAAAACAGGCGCAGCGTGGGGCGAGGTCTTCAGTGAGAGGAACGAAGACGATGACCGGCGGCCCCACCCTTGTAGGAGTCGAGGTAACGAGACTCTGACCTTTTCTGCGCGAGCAGTGGACTGAGTCTCGTGGGCTGACTTGGGCGAGGCGTGCGGGACCGGAACTTGGTTGCAAGACGCTGCTCTGGGTGTGTTTGGGCGGGCCGCTCGCGAACGGAGGTTAGAGTCTCGTTACCTCGACTCCTACAATGGCAAGCCTCCCTCCCTCCCACCAAGGAAATTGCCTTCCCGCCACCCCGCGTCCCTGTTTTGATTTTTGCATGAAGAAATTTCTGCAAATTTTTCTGATCCTCGGCGCCATCTCGATCGGCGCCCGTCCCGCGAGCGCCGCGCAATTCTTGGTCGAAGCCGAGAGCTTTACCGCGCACGGCGGCTGGTCACTCGACACGCAATTCATCGAGACGATGGGTTCGCCCTACCTGCTGGCGCACGGCCTGGGCACGCCGGTGGCGGACGCCACGAACACCGTGAAAGTCCCGGCGGCCGGCACCTATCGCGTGTTTGTGCGCACGAAGGACTGGGTCGCGCGCTGGAAAGCGCCGGGGGTGCCGGGGAAGTTCCAAGTGCTCGTCGCCGGTCAGCCGCTCAAGGAAACGTTCGGCACGCAGGGCGCGGACTGGTTCTGGCACGACGGCGGGACGGTCGCACTGCCGGCGGGTGAAACGAAGCTGGCGCTGCACGACCTCACCGGATTCGAGGGCCGCTGCGACGCGCTCTTTTTCACCACCGATGCCACCGCGACGCCGCCCAATGAATCCGCGCCGCTGGGCGCGTGGCGGCGCGAGCAGCTCGGTTTGCCCGCGCAACCGGCGACGCAGGGGCCGTTCGATCTGGTCGTGGTGGGCGGCGGTTACGGCGGCATGGGCGCGGCGGTTTCCGGCGCGCGCAGGGGTTGCAAGGTGGCGC
>BJHT01000329.1 GCA_014193395.1 Verrucomicrobiota bacterium | reverse complement strand
GCTGAAGCGGTTGCGGGTCGTTCGCTCGCCTACACCCGGTTGAAACCGGGTGCTAATGAGAGGGCTGCACTGGCGCACGCGCCCCAGTTATTCTCCCGCCGTCAAAGGTCCGCCGTTCCGCCTGTTCGGATCCTTCCCTTGAGCTTTGAACTTTGAGCTTTGAGCTTTTTCCCCGCGCTTCCGCCGTGCCGCGCCGCGGCATGCAGGTTTGTGTTCGCCGGGCGGGCCGGACGCCGCGTAGAAAGTCCGTCCGGCAAATGAATGCAACCGAGTTGATCTACGAACAAGCGGCCGTCGTGGCGCACACACAGGTGCTGGCGCGCAGTCTGCGGCATTGGACCGGGCGCGAGCTGCTACCGGGCGACACGGACGCGCGCGAGCTTTCACAGCGCGTGTTTGCCGCACCGTTCGTGCTCGTCTCGCACGGCACGGAAGCGGACCCGGTCTTGAACTACGGCAACCAAACCGCCCTGACGCTCTGGGAGATGTCGTGGGAAGAACTCACCCGCACGCCCTCACGCTTCACCGCCGAAGCGCCCAACCGCGAGGAACGCGCCCGCCTGCTCGCCGAGGTCACGCGCCGCGGTTTCATCGACGACTACTCCGGCGTGCGCATCGCCAGGAGCGGCCGCCGCTTCCGCATCGCCCGCGCCACCGTGTGGAATCTGCTCGATGTGAGCGGCACGCCGTGCGGCCAAGCGGCGATGTTCGCGCAGTGGGAATATCTGTGACGCGTCGCCTCGGCGGTCCGGCCGGCGAAAGCAGACCGCGGATGCGCCGGGAGATTGCTCGTCGCGCCCCGGGGAGAGTTCACAACTCCTCCGTCTTCTTGAACGGCAGGCCGCGTTCGCCGCTGAACAGCTTGCGGAGGCGTCGGTCGCTGGAACTGCTGGGGCGGCGGATGATTTCCGGGGCGACGCGGTTGCCGGTTTCGCGCCGGGCGCGGCGGCCGGCGAGCCAGTCTTCCCAGCTAATGGGCCGGCCCTTGGGAATCGTAGGGACTGGGTTTTCGGAGTTCATGGGCTACTTCGCTAACTTGTTGTTCCAACTCGGTGAGGATGCGGTATTCCGGCCGTTCGGCAAGCCGCCGGGCCTCCTGCCAGTCCATTTCGACCTGGCCCGCGAGAGCGACGGCGATCAACTTGCGCGCACAGAGACGGGCGGGTTCGTGGCGCTCCGGATAAACGGAAATCAAGATTCGCTCGACCAGCAGGTCTTCCAAACTCACCAGGCGGACCGGTCCGTAGGGGGTTGTGTTCGTCGAAGGGCGTTCGCGCCAGGGTCTCGACTTCGCCCAAGATGTCCACGTATTGACCCGCGACCTGCCAGTTGCGCGGGCCACCGTGGGCGCCCAGGCAGCCCATCAACTCCTGTCGGGTGCGGATGTCGAGCCGTGCGGGCGAGATCAAGCACAGGTACAGATCCCCGGAGACATAGGCCCCCTCGGTGTAGAACTCGATGGCGGAGCCGCCCACCACGACCAGTTCAATGCCGCGCTCGCGGAAGATGGCGGAGACAAGGCCGGCGAGTTGAAGATGCTTGAGCGTGGGGTCGGTTTCGGCGGTGATCGCGGCGAGGGCGGTGTGGATTTGTTCGGGATTCATGGCGGCGGAATTTGGCGTCGAGGGGCTGCCGGGCGAACAACTTTTTCCTGCTTCATCGGAATGCGGCTTGGTCGTGGGAGGGCAACGTTTGATGCGAAGGTCGATTTCAGGCACAGCGCGCGGCGGCAGGGAATCCGGCCGGCGGGGTGGCCCGGTTCGTCTCCGCGGATGAGGAATCCGGTGACTGCCGGCAATCTTTCCCGCGCGGCCGGCATACCGGCGTCACCCGCCGAAGAGCATGGTGGGATAGTCGCGGTCGGCGTTGAGTTTCATCCGCGAGATGGCTTTCAGGGAGAAAGTGAAGCCGATGGTGAAATCATCGCGGCCGTTGCGGTTGTCCCGGAAACGGCAGGTCAGCGCGCCGGTCCAACTGCGGAAGTCGCGATAGATCGAGTAGTAATGTTCCTCGAGGGTGCCGTCGCGCGCCTCGTAATGTTGCGACATGCGCAGGCCCCAGTTTTCGTTCAGCCGGAAGAACACGCTCGAGGTGATGAGACTATTATCGAGTGCGTTGGTGCCAAAACTCGGCTCGGCGCGGAAATAGCGGTAACCCAATGCCACGCTCCAGAAATCCTCCGGCTGAATGACCACCCGATGGTCCGCCAGCCGCCAGGCGCGGTGATTGACATCGTAGCGGGTCTCCGAGGTCAGGGTCAGCCAGGTGCGCGGTTTGAAATCGAGGTCGGAATAGAGGTCGCTCAACGAGTGGTTGGTGGCTCCGGGCTGCAGCCGCCAGTCGGAGAACAACTGCCAGTTGACGACATCATCAATCTGTCCGGCGCGCTTGGTCTGGATGCGGTTGTGCAGGCCGAGGCGCAGCACGTTCTGACTGTCGATGGAGTCCACGGAGTTATAGTCCGGGAAGTCGATGGGCGGGAGGCGGAAGTTGACCTGGTCACTGTCGAATTGCGGCAGGCGATGGGGAGTTACATTGGGCCGCGGCACATAGACATAGTTGAGCGACGGCTCGAAAATATGGCGCAGCCCATCCATGTCGAAGGTCTGATTCTTCAGTCCCGGCCACACGCGTGAGGCTTTGAAGGTGGTCTCGACCCCGGTGTTAAAGACAGCGCGCTCCTGCTCGACGGTGGCGGCTCCGGGCCCGTTGGCCTCGCCATAATGCGTGAAGCGCCCGCCCACCCGCGGCGTGACATTCAGCCAGCCAAACAAGGTCTTCGGCAGGACCACCTGATGAAAGGTATCCCCCCGCATGGCCGCATAGGACGGAGTAAGATTGCCCGAGAACCGGCGCTGAAAATAACCGATCGACGTGTCACTCTCATAGAAGAGCGGGGTCTGCCCCAACTGCATGCGGAGCGCGGATAGCTTCACGTCCGGCAGGCGCTCAACCGTTTCGTAGAAATCCATCAGCCGCGGCTGCGCCAGCACGCTGAGACTCAGGTTCGGCCAGAGCTGGTTGATCTCGACAAAGCTGGACGGCTGCACATTCCGGCGATACTCGCCCTCGAAGAAATCCCGCACCAGATAGGGATCGTTTTGATAACGGATCAACGCCCGGGCCGTGAGGTTGGTCGTGATTTCCACCTGATGGTAAAACTTCACCCGCTGGCGATGCTCCCCGATGGGAGCGCCGAAGAAGTTCGTCCCCGCGCGGTCGTCGTTGGCGTAATAATATTTCAACTCGCCGTGCCCGAGAACGCCCAGATCGTACCCGAAGTCCGGCCCCACGCCGAAGCCGCGCTTCTGCCGGTAATCCAGATGCACCGCGCCGGAGAGATTGGTGGTGCCGGCCCAGTTGAAGCTGGTTAACAGAAACGGCCCGAACGCGCTGCGATAGCCGGGGACATAGCTAAAGTTGTTCGGATGCCGCTCCAGCGACCGCGTGTATTTGGGCAGGTAGAACACCGGCACCTTCCCGAGATACACCGTCGCCTGCTCCGCCTCGATTCGCTTGCCGGGATAGATCCGCAGCGTGCGGGCCACGACCCGGTAGCCCGGATCGGAAACGTCATCTGTCGTGATCACCGCGCTCTCGGCAAAGTTAAGCCGGTTGGTGGGATCCGATCCGAGCCGCAGGCCGCCGACATAGAACGGCGGCGAAGCGAACCGGAACGCGCTCCCCTTGAGTTCGCGGGTTTTGAAGTTGTACTCCAGTTTCTCCCCCCGCCACAGCGCCCCGTCATGCTTGAGCGACACGTTGCCCGTGGCGTCCACCGCGCCCGTCTCCTGGTTCAACTCGATCACGCCCGCGGACAGCTCCACCGGGCCGCGCTGGGGATGCTGGTAACGCACCGTGACGCCGTTGGTGCCACGCACGAGATGCCGGGCAAAGTCATACTGGAGCTGCGAACGCTTGGAATGCCCCTCGATGACCCACGGCGAATCCTCCGCCCGCCCCGGCAATGGCAGACACAACAGCAACAGTGCGAGCAGTCGGAACAGGTTGGGCGAGAGATTCATTGAGCGCCGGGAGCTAACCAAAGCCGCCGCGAACTGCCAAGCGGCTTTTCCGTCGCGCGCGAGGTGCCACCGCGTCCCCTCCGGGCTTTCGCTTTTTGACTTTTGCCAGCCCCCTCCCTAGCGTCCGCCGCCATGGAATCACTCATCGCCCCGTGGCGCATCAATTACATCCTTCGCCCCAAGGAAGCGGGCGCGAAAGAATCTGTCTTCACCCGCATCGCACAGTCCGGCGACGACGTGGCCAACTACGTCATCTACCGCGGCAAAACCTGCTACTCGGTGCTCAACTCCTTTCCCTACAACGGCGGCCACATCCTCATCTGCCCCTATCGCGAAGTGCCCGATTTCGCGGCGCTGACCGACGAGGAAATGCTCGAACTCATGCACCAAACGCGCCGCTGCATCGACGCGCTCAAGCAGACGATGAAACCGCAGGGCTTCAACGTGGGCGTGAATCTCGGACAAGTCGCGGGCGCGGGCATCGTCGAGCATCTCCACATTCACATCGTGCCGCGCTGGAACGGCGACACCAACTTCATGCCCGTCATCGGCGCGACCGCCGTGCTGCCCGAGGCGATGCTCGACGTCGCGGCCCGCCTGCGCGCGGTGCTGAACGCATGAGCCGGCGCATCGCTGCGGTGGTGGTAGGGCGCGTCTGTCCCCAGCGCGCCGCGGGCGTGTGGACATCCAACCGGCGCGCTCAGGACAGACGCGCCCTACCCGCCGCTGGTTGGTCTGGTTAAAGCCGCGGAGACTCTTACCGATCTATGCCCACCGAAACCCTCCATTTCGACAACGCCCGCCTGGCGCAGCAGCTCTTCAACAACGACGCGCGCAACCTCAAGCGCCTCGAAGAACAGCTCGGCGTCACCGCGACCTCGCGCGAAGGCTGGATCAAACTCGAAGGCACCGCGCCGGACGTCGAGCTGGCCAAACAGTTGTTCGCGCTGCTCGAGGAATCCATCAAGGCCGGCACGCCCGTTCACAACCGCGAATTCCTCCAAGCCCTGGCCATCATCAAAAACGAAGGCGTCGCGGCGCTGAAAAACCTGCACTCCGACCGCATCCACACCTCGAGCAAAAAGCCGCACGTCGTTCCGAAAACCACCGGCCAGAAAAAATATCTCGAGGCCATCCGCACCCACGATGTCACCTTCGGCATCGGCCCGGCGGGCACGGGCAAAACCTATCTCGCCATGGCGATGGCCGTCGCGACCCTGCGCGAGGAAAAGGTCGGCCGCATCGTGCTGACGCGGCCCGCGGTCGAAGCCGGCGAGGCGCTCGGCTTTCTGCCCGGCGACCTGCACGAGAAGCTCGCGCCGTATCTGCGCCCGCTCCACGACGCCCTGCTGGACATGCTCCCCGCCGACGAAATCCAGCGGCACATGGAGCGCGGCAGCATCGAGATCGCCCCGCTCGCCTACATGCGCGGGCGCACGCTCAACAACGCCTTCATCATTCTCGACGAGGCGCAGAACACGACCACCGAGCAGATGTTCATGTTCCTCACGCGCATGGGCTTCAACTCGAAGGTCGTCATCACCGGCGATCCGACCCAGATCGATCTCCCCGCGCACAAGCGCTCGGGCCTCATCGAAGCCCAGCAGGCGCTCAAGAAACAGGAAGGCATCGCGCTGATCGAATTCCAGAAACGCGATGTCATCCGCCATCCGCTCGTGCAGCGGATCATCGGAGCCTACGAGGAGCATCGGGCGGGGCGGAAGGCGGCGGGACAGGGGAGAGGGAGTAGTGATTAGTAATTAGTAATTAGTGGGGATCGGTCGCGGGCACGCTCCACCCATCACGAATCACGAATCACGGATAACGAATCACCGATCACGCATCACGCATCATTCCCCCCATGCCCACCCTCCTCATCGCCAATCGCCAGCGGGTCCGGCGCGTGGATTCGCGGTGGCTGCGGACGTGTGCGGTGGTGCTGCTGGAGGAATTGCTCGCGCTCGAGGATTACGAACTCGGCGTGCAGCTCGTTGGCGAGCGCGAGATGGCGCGGGTGAACCAGCAGTTCCTCGCCCACGCCGGCTCCACGGATGTGATCACGTTTTCCTACGCCGAGCCGGGCGACGCGCGATTGCATGGCGAGATTTTCATCTGCGTGAGCGATGCGGTGGCGCAGGCGGCCGAGTGGCGAACGACGTGGCAGTCGGAGGTCGTGCGTTACCTGGTGCATGGGGTTCTGCATCTGCGCGGCTTCGATGACCTGGAGCCGGCGAAACGGCGGGTGATGAAACGCCACGAAAACCGCCTGCTCGCACGGCTGGCGCGGCGCTTTGCCTTGAGCAAGCTGGAACGGAAACCTACGCTCGCCGCATGAATCGGACTTTCTGGGGCCAGTGGCGGGGGAATTTCCTGACCGGGCTGGCGGTGGTGCTGCCGTCGGTCATTTCCATCGCCGTAGTGATCTGGCTGTTTCGCAACGTCACCGCAGTCACGGACATCCTCCTCATCTTTCTCCCGCGCAACGTAACGCACGAAAACCAAGGCGCGGGGCCGATGCACTGGTACTGGAGCCTCTTCGCCTTCGGCTGGGCCATCGTGATGATCGGCGTGATCGGACGCGCGGCACGGCATTATGTCGGTCACACCCTGATCGCGTGGCTTGATCAAGTGCTGTTGCGGATTCCGCTGCTGAACAAAATCTACGGCACGGTGAAGCAGGTGAACGAGGCCTTCTCGCCCAACAACCGCTCCTCGTTCAAGCACGTCGTGCTCATTGATTTCCCGCGGGCCGGCAACAAGGTCATGGGCTTTCAGACCGGCGAATCGCAGCTTCCGGGCGCGGACAAACACGGTCCCCGCCTCGTCGGCGTGTTCGTTCCGACGACGCCCAACCCCACCAGCGGCTTCCTGATTTTCGTGCCCGAACCCGAAGTGACCCGGCTCAACATGTCTGTCGCCGACGGGATCAAATTCATCGTGAGCCTTGGCGTTATCGCGCCGGAAACCGGCGCGGCGGCTGGTGCGGCCTCATCGCCATCCGCGCCGGCCCGTGGCGAGTTGCTGTGAACGAAGAGCGCTGCCCCGGCGTGATCCTGCGGACCCGGCCGCTCACCGAGACGAGCCTCATCGTCCACTGGCTGACACCGAACCTCGGCCGCGTGGCGACCGTCGCGAAGGGCGCACGGCGCGCGAAATCCCCGTTCCGCGGGAAGCTGGATTTGTTTTATCTCGCGGAGTTCAGCTTCAGCCGCAGCCGGCGTTCGGACCTGCACACCTTGCGCGAAGTGAGCGTCCGCGAAATGCACGTCGGCCTGCGCCGCGATCTGGCGCTCGTCGAGCAGGCCTCCTACGCCGCGATGCTCATCGAGCAGGCGACCGAGGTGGAGACACCGCTGGAGGAAATCTTCGAGTTGTCCTGCGGCTTTCTGCGTGCGTTGTGCGAGTGCCCGTCCGGCGCGCTGGGGGTGCTGACGTTTGAAGTGAAACTCCTGGAAACCCTCGGCTTCGCGCCTGACCTGACCCGCGCCCGGCTCAGCCCCGGCGCAGTGCAATTCCTGGAACACCTCGGTGCCGCCGACTGGTCCGTGCTCCCGACCCTCAAACCCACCCGCGCGCAACTCAGCGAAATGGAACGCTTCGCCTACGACTGCCTCCTCGCCAGCTTGGAGCGCGTCCCCGCCGCCCGCGCCCACGCCTGGCATCCCCCGGGAATGGTGGCGCGCTGAACGGAAACTGCGCAATCAGAGAGCGACAAAGTCGAGCGCACGCGAATCGGGCAGCGGAGTTTTGGGCAAAGGAATGGAGGCAAAGGAATGGGGGCGGGGAAACGTTTTGTCTTCATTCCTTTGCCCCCATTCCTTTGCCAATTCCGTTCCTGGAATTGGGCTTCGGCTTCAAGACGACAATGACGTTTTGTGGAGTGAAAGCCGCGCCCATTCGCTTCCGTCACCTTCACCGCGTGGTGATGGTTGAGCCGC
>BJHT01000328.1 GCA_014193395.1 Verrucomicrobiota bacterium | reverse complement strand
TGGCGCTGCGCTGCCTCCACGCCAGCCGCCGACTCGCGGCGTTCTGGAAAGAACGCCTCAATGCTCACAGCGCCCGCAACGACTGCCTGGCCCTCGCGGCGTGACTGAAGAATTCTGTCATGCGCCCGGCTTGGGGTGAAAGCTGCTCCCGTACTCGCGCAAGAATTCCTGCGGCAGCATCATGCGAGCCTCCACCGCACGCTCGGCACGGACAGCATGATTCGAGTCGAGGACGGGACGCTCGAAGTTTCGCCAAAATCCTCCGCGCTGCTTGCCATCCAATTCCCCCCTCGCTACCGTCCGCCCCTTGAAAATTTCCGCGGCCCGCTCCGCCCATCTCAAATCTTAAATCTCCAATCTCAAATCATCCAAGCCCCCAGACCCCAGGCCCTAAACCCCAGACCCTAGCCCCCCTCCTCCCATGTCCTACCTCAACGACAACTACCTCAAACTCAAAGCCGGCTACCTCTTTCCCGAAATCGGCCGGCGCGTGAAAGCCTTCTGCGACGCCAACCCCGACGCCGCCAAACGCCTCATCCGCTGCGGCATCGGCGATGTCACCGAGCCGCTCCCGCCCGCCGTCATCGCGGCGCTGCACCGCGCCGTCGATGAAATGGCGAGCCGCACCACCTTCCGCGGCTACGGCCCCGAGCAGGGCTACGACTTCCTGCGCAGCGCCATTGCCAAAAACGATTTCCGCGACCACGGCCTCGAAATCGCCGACGACGAAGTCTTCGTCAGCGACGGCTCCAAATGCGATTGCGGCAACATCCTCGACGTTCTCGGGCACCAGAACAAAATCGCCATCAGCGACCCCGTCTATCCGGTCTATGTCGATACCAACGTCATGGCCGGCCACACCGGCGACGCCGACGCGAACGGCGCCTACGCCGGCCTGATCTATCTGCCCTGCACGCCGGCCAACGGCTTCATCCCCGAGCCGCCGAAAGAGCACGCGGACATCATTTATCTTTGCTCGCCGAACAACCCCACGGGTGCCGTCGCCACGCGCGCGCAGCTCGAGGCGTGGGTGGCCTACGCCCTCGCGCACAAGGCCATCATCCTCTTCGATGCCGCCTACGAGGCCTACATCGCGGACCCGGCCATTCCCCATTCCATTTACGAAATCCCCGGCGCGCGCCAGTGCGCCATCGAGTTCCGCAGCTTCTCGAAAAACGGCGGGTTCACCGGCACGCGCTGCGCCTACACCGTCGTGCCCAAGAGCCTTCTCGCCGCCACGCGCACCGGCGACTACCAGCCGCTCCATCCGCTCTGGAACCGCCGCATGGCGACCAAGTTCAACGGCGTTTCCTACATTGTGCAGCGCGCCGCCGAAGCGCTCTATTCGGCCGAGGGCAAAGCTCAGATCAAGGCCCTGATCGAACACTACATGGGCAACGCGCGCGTCCTCGTCACCGGCGCGAAGGCCGCGGGCCTCACGGTTTATGGCGGCATCAACGCGCCCTACATCTGGGTGCAAACGCCGGCCGGCTACAACAGTTGGCAGGCCTTCGACAAAATCCTCAACGACGCCAACGTCGTCATCACCCCCGGCAGCGGCTTCGGCTCGAAGGGCGAGGGCTACTTCCGCATCAGCAGCTTCAACAGCCGCGCCAACGCCGACGAAGTCGCGCGTCGGTTGCAGGCGCTGGCGTGGTGAGGCGGTGCCCGCGCGGGTGCGCGTTAGCGATGCCATGGTAGGGCCGCGTTGCGCGCGGTTCTTGCCTTTCCCCGTCCCCACGTAGGCGAACGACGACGACTCCCGGTGCGGTTGATCGCGGCGCACCCCTTCCGTCCAGCAAACGCCGAACGGCACAGGCTGGCGGCCCGCCCGCGAGTCTCCGGAGCCTCCGCGGCTTGCATTTCCGGACGGCGAGACGCCGGTGAACTCGCCGGCGAGAACGCCTGCGGTACCCGAACACAGCAATCCCCGGCCCCACTGCGCGGCCGGCATTGGCGGCGGAAACTTCCCGGAAATTTCCCGCAGATTCAGGACGCCCACGGATAAAACTTCCCATCTGCGGTCTTCCTGAATCTGCGGGAAACCGGCCACGGTCGATGGTGCAAAAAAAGGGGCCGCCGCAAATGCGACGGCCCCGTGTTCTCTCCAAGCAGCACCGCGCGTTACTTGAGCGACTGCTGCGCCTTCTTCCAGGCCTTCTCGTATTCGTCCATCGCCTTGCTGGCGTTCTTTTTTCCGTCGGACGTCGCCAGGGCTTCGCCGGCTTGATAGGCCTGCACGCCCTCGCTGAGTTTGTGAACATCACCACCGCCGGTCGCCGCGGCCTCCAACGCCGTCCGGGCCAGCGTGCTGGCGGCGCTGAGCAGCGTGAGCACGGCCTCTTCAACACTGCTCACGAAGGCGGCATCGTCCACCAGCTCGGGCTTGTTGGTGATCGACTTGGTCAGGCTGTCCACGGCCTTCTCCAAGCCCTCGAATGTCTTTTCACCTTTGGCCGCCGTGAGCGCTTCGTCACCGAGCCATTGGTCGGCGGTCAGCGAGTCCACGATTGCCTCCAGCGCCTTCTCCAATTCCTTCCGATCTTTCTTGGGCAATGCCGGATCAATGGGCGCGGCCAACAGATCGCTCACGTCGGTCGCCACGCCGCTGATCGTCTGCCGCGTCGGGAGCACCACCAGCGCAGTCCCGTAGAAACTCCCCGCCCGCACCGCCCGGACATTGGTCAGGCCCAGCAGGTTATCCACACGAAGGGGCAGAACTCCGTTGAAGCGCGACACCGTGCCGTCGTTGCGGAGGCCGAACACAAACGAGGTGGACGGCGAAATCCCGACGAAGTCGCACGTGGGAGGGAGCAGTATCCCCCCGCCGACAATACGCAACGAGACATCGCACCCACGGTCATTCTCCAACAGCAAGGCCAACAGCCCCCCGCCCCAGCCTCGACCGCCAGCGCGACCGTCGTATCGTTGGTGAGCAGGGGCTTCGAGCCGGCCGGCAAGCTTCCCAGAAAACCGACGGTTTGGTCGGCACAGAGGAACAGGTCGTACAGCCCGCTGATGGAAACCGACACCGGAAGACGCGGTTGAATCTCGGTGGCCAACGCAGCATTGTGGCCGGCATTGGATCCGTTGACCAACGGATTTCCCCAGCCGAACACCGTCCCATCCTCCTTGATCGCCACCACGCGGCCCGCGCTGGTGGACAACGTCCGCACGCCGGAAGCCGCCGCCGGCGGAATGTCCAACTGGCCGAAGGTGTTGTCGCCCCAGCCCACCACGCGGCCGTCGGACTTGATGACATACGCATTGTTGCCGCCCGCGAAGACCGCCTTCACATCGGTCAATGCGTCCGCATCCGGCAGGACCGCGCCCGGCAGCGCCAGCCCCCAATACGTCACCGTGCCGTCCACCCGCAGCGCCAGTCGGTAGGCAAACCCGGAGGCAATGGCCTTGACGTTGTGCTGCGACCCGGCCGGCAGATCAGTGCGGATCACGCCCGAGTGCTGCCACTCGACCACGCGCCCGCCGATCTCCAATGCGTGGGCGGAAATGCTGAAACCAACCGCCAGGACGCCACCGCACAGGCCGGCGAAACAGCGGGACCGAATGAGTTTTGCGAGAGGAGTTTTCACAATCTGAGTTTTTGTTGTTTGCACGAAAGTCCGGGCGAAGGCGACGCGCCTCGCCCCGAGTTCCTTCCGTGATTGAGCGAGCTTAGATCGGCTGGCCGAGCATCTCCAATTCTTTCGTTCGGCGTGCAAAAAAAAACGTGTTCGCCCGGCGTCGTTCGCTTACCCCTCACCCATCGGCACGTCGTCGCCGGGCCCGTTCGGCCCCGCTGGTGCCGCCGGTCTCGCGCCCCGTTTGCCGCGCCAGTTCCTCGTCGCGCGAGGTGTCGCCCCCCCGTTTGCGCGCCGCGTCTTTCAGCAGGCGGATGACGAGGGCCGTCCAGCCGGTCTGATGCGACGCGCCCAGGCCCTTGCCGCTCTCGCCGTGGAAATATTCGTGAAACAAAACCAGCTCGCGCCAGTGCGGGTCGGTCGCGAAACGCGGGTCGTCGCCGTGACACGCCCGGCGGCCGTTTTCGTCGGGCAGGAACAGCGACGCCAGCCGCCGCTCAATTTCGCAGCCGATGTCGCGCAGATTCAGCATCCGCCCCGAGCCGGTCGGGAACTCGACCTGCACGTCGTTGCCGTAGAAGTGGTGAAAGCGCTCCAGCGCCTCGACGAGCAGATAGTTCACCGGGAACCACACCGGCCCGCGCCAGTTCGAGTTGCCGCCGAAGAGGCCCGAGGTCGATTCCCCCGGCACGTAATCGACGCGATGCTCCTCGCCGCCCGCGTTGAAAATGTACGGCTGCCCCGCGTGAAACTTCGACAGCGAGCGAATGCCGAACGGCGACAGAAACTCCGCCTCATCGAGCAGATACCGCAGCACGCGCAGCAGCCGCGCCTTCGAGGGAATCGCCAGCAACCGCCGATGATGGCCGTTCTCGCAATGCGTCACATGCTGCGCCAGCTCGGGCCGGTTCTTCACAAACCACTCGAGCCGCTTGTAAAAGCCGGGCAGCCGCCGCAGTCGATCTTCCTCCAGCACCTCCACCGCAATCAATGGCAGCAGGCCGACCATCGAGCGCGTCTTCAGCGGGATCACCTCCGAGCCGGTGAGCACCTGGTCGTAATAAAAGCCGTCCTGCTCGTGCCACAGGCCGGTCCCTCCCAGCGTGTTCATCGCGTCGGCGATCTGGATGAAGTGCTCGAAGAACTTCGACGCCATGTCCTCGTAGGCACGGTGGACCGTGGTGCCGTCGTGCGCCAGCTCCAGCGAGATCGCCAGCATCGTGAGGCTGTAAAATGCCATCCACGCCGTGCCATCCGCCTGCTGGAGCGAGCCGCCGGTCGGCAGCGGTTTCGAGCGGTCGAACACGCCCACGTTGTCCAGCCCGAGAAAACCGCCCGAGAAAAGGTTCTCGCCGTTCGCATCCTTGCGGTTCACCCACCAGGTAAAATTCAGCAGCAGCTTGTGGAAGACGCTCTCGAGAAAATCCCGGTCCCGCTCGCCCGCGCGCGCCGAGATTTTGTACACGCGCCACGCCGCCCACGCATGGACCGGCGGGTTCACGTCGCCGAACGCAAACTCATACGCGGGGATCTGCCCGTTCGGGTGCATGTACCATTCGCGCAGCAGCAGGCTGAGCTGGCCCTTCGCGAACTCGCCGTCGATCCGCGCGAACGGAATCATGTGAAACGCCAGGTCCCACGCCGCGAACCACGGATACTCCCACGCGTCGGGCATCGAGAAAATGTCGCGGCTGAAGAGGTGCTTCCACTCGCGGTTGCGCCCCTTCTCGCGCCCCGCCGGCGGTGCGGGCGCGCCCGGATCGCCGTTGATCCAGTCCGCCACCACGTAGTGATAAAACTGTTTGCTCCACAGCAAACCCGCGTAGCCCTGCCGGATCACCTGCGTCTCGGCGCGTGTGAGATTCGTCGGCGAGACTGATTCGTAAAACTCGTCCGCCTCGCGAATCCGCTGCGCCATCACCGCCTCGAAGCCCGCGCCAAATGCCGTCTTTGGCGCCTCCTCCTCCGCATACAGCCGCAGCCGCACCACGCGCGCCGCCCCCGCCGCGACATCCAGCACGTACCACGGCGCGGCCTTCGTGCCGTAGCCCTTCGCATTCACCGCGTCCGCACGCCCACCGATCACGCACTCGTGAAACGCATCCTTCACGAAACGCCCGCTGTTCTCGGAACCGTGCAGCCGCGCGTGATTCGTCTCGTTGTCCGTGAACAACACCCGCGGCGCGCGTCCGTCCGGCCCGTCCTCGAACTCGCAGAAAAACCGCCCCAGCGTCTCGTGCGTGCAGGCCAACCGCCGCGCGCCGTCGGTCGCGATGCGCGGCTTCAGCGTGCAACCCTCGTGCGTGCAGCCCCAGCTCCACGTGTTGCGAAACCACACGCTCGGCAGCAGATGCAGCGTCGCCGCGTCCGGCCCGCGGTTCGTGATCGTAATGCGGATGAGGATGTCGTTCGGCGAATTTTTCGCATACTCGACGCCCACATCGAAGTAACGGCTCTCGGCGAACACCCCCGTGTCCACCAGCTCGTACTCGGGATCCGCCCGCGTCCGGCGCGCGTTCTCCGCGACGAGCTGGCCGTAGGGAAACTCGCGCTGCGGATATTTGTAGAGCGCCTTCAGGTAGGAATGCGTCGGCGTGGAATCGAGGAAGAAATAATCCTCCTTCACATCCTCGCCGTGATTGCCCTCGTTCGCCGTGAGACCAAACAGCCGCTCCTTGAGAATCGCATCCTTCCCATTCCACAGCGCGGGTCCGAAGCACAGCCGGCACTCGCGATCCGTGATCCCCAGCAGGCCATCCTCGCCCCACCGATATGCCCGGCTGCGCGCGTGATCGTGCGGGAAATAATCCCAGCACGTCCCGTATTCGGAATAATCCTCCCGCACCGTGGACCACTGCCGCTCGGAGAGATACGGCCCCCAGCGCTTCCAATTCCGCGTGCGCGCCGCGTCCTCCGCCAACCGCCGGGCTTCCGAAGTGAGTTCAGACATGCAGGTCGGGGCTATGCGCTGAAAACGGGAATGAAACCACAGAGACACGATGAACACAGAGAAAACCGCCCAGCTCCACCGGTGGCACCCACTCACCACTCACTGCCCAAAAATCAGTCCCCTCATTCCTTGTCTTCTCTGTGTTCATCGCGTCTCTGTGGTCCAAAATTCCGGTTCAACTGAATGGTTGCGTCCAGATCGCGCGGGCGATTTTACCAAGTCCGCCTCACGCCTTGTCCCGGATGTGCAGCCACGCATGGACATGCGGCGCGCCGCGGAAATACGACACCATCGCCGGCCCCTCGATCTGCCAGTTGTCCCACACGCCGTCGTTGCCGATGTCCTCGTCCTTGAAAAACGCCATGTGCATCTGATCGAACCCGTTCGCGTCGATCAGCTTCAGCGCCTCGTCCGCGTCCACCTTGCGGAACGGCGCAAGCAAATCCCCGATGACCTTGCGCACGTGCTCCTTCTGATCGCGGCTCAATTCGGTCAGCGGAATCCCCGGCAGCCCCGTCTTCTTCCCCGTGAGCTTCACCGTGTCCGTGCCCTTTTCCGCGCGCGACTCGGTGAGCAGCGCCTGCTGACGCTGCTTGCCATCAAGCATTTTGAAAACCTCGTTCGCCCGCATCGCCTGATACCAATACGCGTTCCCCTTGTGATCCGCCTTCTCGTAAAATCCCGTCGCCGCGTGCCCGTAAAAGATCGGCCCGCCAAACGCCGCACCCTCCACCGAGTCGCCGTCACACCGCCGCGTGCAGTGCCGGCCCGTCAGCACGAACTCGAACTTCCCCGTCCCCGGCTCGCCAAACATCGCGATCGAACTGCTCCCGAAGCCCTCCTTGCCGCTGTCATGCGTCACCTGCGCCATCACCTTCTCGGCATACTCGGGGCTGTGCAGCCCGAGGAAAATCTCACGCACCATCGCCTGCTGATCCTTGGTATAGCCGTCCTTGAGCGTCGCCTTCGTGATGTGCCAGTTGTTGTCCACCTTCGACCGCAGCGGATGATCGAACGGGAAGCACATCGTCTTCCGCTGCTCCTCGCTGAGCGTTTTGAACAGCGACGCCACCAGCGTCTCCGGCTGCGGCTGTGCCTTGGTCGTCTCCGCGCGCACCGGCAACGCCAGCCCGCCCGCCGCGACCGCGGCCATGCCGCCGAGGGAAGTTTTTAGAAAATTGCGGCGGCTGAAATCGAACGAACAATCGCAGCCAGCCGCAGCGAGGGGGGAAGCAGGAGTGGATTTCATGCGCGGACCGTAGCACCCGCGCCCCTGCACACAAACGCAATCTGCGGCCGGTGCGCGCGGCGGGTGTGTGACGAATTTGTAACCACCGCGGGCGGTCACGCGGCGAGCTGGGTCTGAAATTGCCGGGAGTGGTTGATCTGCTCCCAGCATTCGTCCCAGCGATGGCTCTTCAGGGCGCAGCGCAGCGCCAGGATGTTTTCGGCACCGACTTCGGTCCAGTGCATG
>BJHT01000327.1 GCA_014193395.1 Verrucomicrobiota bacterium | reverse complement strand
TGGGTGGGGAGGGCGCGCCATTGTCGTCGGGTGGGAAAGCCCGCGCCGCCGCGTCCGCGCAGGCCGGAGGCTTCGACGGCGGCGAGGATTCTCTCGGGCGGATGATCGAGCGCCTGGGCGAGCGCGGCGTAGCCACCGTGCTTCGCGTAGGCGGCGAGCGTGCGCGCGCCACCGGCGGCGACGCGGCCGAGGACGATGCCTTCGCGGGAAAAAACTTTCACGGGCGGACGGGGATGAGTCTGGCCTTTCGCAGGAGCGGCGAAGCATTCGCCGAGGCAATAAACACGCGGGTTTTGCGCGGACGCTTCGGCCCAGCGACCGGGATTGAAGTGACGCGCCGCAAAGCACGCCGTGCCCTGGCAGGCTTTGCCGAGGTGGTCGCCGTGCGGCAGGTGGTAGAACGACCCGACGTCGGGGGCGAGCGCGTGCGGGGCGCTGCCGGTGGCGGGGCGGGGAAGGGAGGTGGCGTGCATGGTGGCGGCGCGAGGGTGCGGTCAGTGGGGCGCGGGTGCGGAGGAGGGGCCGGCGAGGGAAAACATCAAGGACGCCGGAAGGGGCGGAGACTGGGCGCTTTGCAACGGAATCATGATGGGCGAGCATCGGCCTCTGAAAGGGTGCGGCAACATTTTTCTCGGGGAGATTTTGGCGCGAGTGGCCGGACTGATTCCGAAGAGCACCGAGGCTGGGGAGCAGATCTCCGGTACCGAGAGGACGGAGGCGGGCTGGGAGTGCTCGGTCTCTGCCGGGCGGGTCCGCTGAGATCGCCCGCAGATTCAGGAAGTCCGCAGATGGGGAAACGGGCGGACGCGGGGAAAGTCGTTTCGACCCGGAATTTTGACTGACGAAGGCACGCAGAGCTGCCCTGTTCCTATTCGTCAGTCCCCATCCGTCAGTCAAAACTTGGCGGTTCATGGTGGGGATGTTCGGCCAGAAGTGGAGTTGGAGGCTCTCCAGTATCGGTACAAAAAAAACGCCGAGATCCGTATTCCAAGGGAGCCGTAAGTCGCCCGGAAATTCGATGCTTCGGTGGCGGCCGGCGCTTCGGCAGGACACGCCCAAGAAGTCACACCTGAGTCACGAAGGCCGCGATTAACCGGGGAAGCGGCGGGGTGCTTGAACCTCGGGGCGTCGTTTTCGGAATTCGGCGGCGGCGGTTTTTCCGAAGGCGTCCTCGAGCGCGCTGACGTATTCCAGACGCTTCACGTTGAGCAACGGCTCCCAGTTGCCATCGGCGATCTTGGTCCGGTCCAGGTGCAGCCGGCGAAGGGACTGCGTCTGTTCCAGTCCCTTCAGTGAGGGCCATTGCCCTAGGTTTTGTAGGATCAGCAACTCCAGATGGGGGAGGGATTTCAAGTCACAGTAGCTTTCCAAGTGCGGCAGGTTCCGCAGGGTCAGTCGTTTCAATTCGGTGCAACGGCCAATGGGTGTCAGGTCGGTCAGGGAGCGATGACTCGACAAACAGAGGCTGGTGAGACTACTGGCGGCGAAGGAGAGATCGCACTCCTTCAAGCTGCCCGAGCTGTAGATGAGTTCTTCCAGTCGTGTCATCCCCGCGAGGAGCGAGAAGTCTTCCAGCTTGGTTCTTTCCATCCGTAACTCGACGAGTTGGTCGAGCGTGGACAGATGGCTCAAATTCGTCGGGCGGCCATAGAGGTGAAGGCGCTTGAAAGTCCGGCCGGACAGCGCAGCCACCAGGTCCAGGGGCGGGCGATACTCGGTCAAAATGACCACCCGGTCATCTTTTTGGGTGATGCTATTGGTGAATGACATAACTAATCAGGCATGGTTTCAGGTTCCGCGACCGACACTGGGGGGCGGGCAGAGTGAAACCGGCGGATGGCGGATTCATTTACTGGCCGGCACAACCGCCGAAAGGTTTTCTCTCTGCCCCCAACTCCACCCACCGGCCAGGTCGGAGCGGCCTCAATAATGCAGGTCCAACATCCGATCGGCGAACGCTGATGCCTTATCAAAGGCGTTTCCAATGGGCCAGGTGTGTGCGTCTAGTTCAACGGTCTCCACGGCGACGCCATTGGCACCGGCTTTTGCCACGACGTTTCGGGTGTTAAGTCGCGTGTCCGAACGGTGGTCCGCATAAATAAAGAACGGGGAGATGTTCGTCGTCGGGCGGTTGTTCCAGGGCAGCATCTTGTCGCTCTGCATTTCCTGGTTCGCAATGCCCGCGCCCAAAATCGCACAGGTGATGTCGGTGGAGAGGGCGGAAAACGGCGACGCGATAGTCTGGTCCTTTTCCATCAGGTTCAATTTTTTGTAATTAACCTTGGAATAGAAGAACGGAGAAGTGCCCCGGAGCCGGTTGACCAGCATGCCTGGCACCTCGCTGCCTTTGCTATGTCCGAAAGCACAAATCTTCCGTGGATCGATGTGATAACTGGCCGCGGTCCCTTTCACATGCCGAATAAAGGACGCTGCGAACTGATCGCCATAGTAATCGTAACCCTTGTGGTATCCACCAACCGGGTCGTTAAAATACTGCTGATGAATCACGGCGAGGTTCTTGAACGCAAAGGCCATCACGAGATAGGTCTTCTCCGTAGGGTAGTAATCCTCCCGCCCTTTTTCATCCGAGCAATAGTGCGTCAGGACACCTACCGAAGGACCATGGACGGGGTAGATGATGTCGTAGGTGTTCGCTTTGCCGCCATCTGCTGCATTGAATGGTTTGCCGAGTTGGCTGGCGATAGCTTTCCGAAACGGCTCGGGGATGTCGGAGTAGTGAAACCATGTCACGTTCCGCTGCACCGTGAAACCCGGCATGAGGGTGAAGAAATCATTCGCATAAGTTTCGGTCCGGCTTACGGTTGCCTTGGCATTGCGGAAAAGCTGAGGACGAATCAGGCCGCTGGGATGCAAGATGCCGTCGGCCGCCTCCCTCGCGTCTTCGGTAAGCTTAAACACGTATTTTTCCAACTCGATCCCGGGCAGTTTCTTGTCCCGGAAATCCGCCACGATGACGGTGAATTGTCTCTTGAGCAGGTCTTCGAGGATGGCCTTGTGTTTCTCCGGAGTGAGAACGAGTTGCTTGCGGCCCGTATTAATGGCGTAAATGACGGCATTGGTCTTGCGGCCGTGGTCGAAGAAAACATCAAATTTAACTCCATTGTTGGTGGTTGAAAGATGCCTGTCAGAGGAGATGGGGAGCGGCGGTATTTCCCCGAGTGTGAATTCCAACCCGCTAGCCGACACTTCGGCCCGTGCATTTCTCTCAAATGGTATCTCCCCTAGCTTACGATCCACTGTTTGGGCAGCAAGGGGCAGCCAGAACCAAACCACTGCCAGACACAAGCCGGTCATTGTTCGGCTCCGGGATTTGCGATGGTGTTCTGTGTTCATGGTGAGGCGGGATGATGTTGCCCGTTCCAAAACTGAGTTTGGGAGCGGGCGGCAGACCGTGGCGGGGTTCATGGATATCCGGGAAGCCGCCTAGGCAGCATGGTCTTCGCTGAGGACTGGAGCGGCGTTTGCCTTGCGATGCAAGCGTGGGTTGCAATCCGCAGGCGGCACCGAGCCAGCCGTGGTCAGACTCATGCCCCAGACCAGAACCAATCGAAGAACAGACTTTGTTTTGTTAGGCGCTACCCGTAGTCGCATTGCTTCGCTGCCGTTCTTTACGGCTATAAAGAAACAGATAGAACGGAACGCTAAATGCCAAGCTCCCAATCAAAGTAAAAAGGAGAAACACCCACCAACTCTGAGGACTACGTTCCTGACGTGGGAAAAACCACGCGAACAAGATCATCAGAAAGATCGCCTCGCCGATAAACGCAGCCGATACCGGGTTGCCATGCGCTGCTGTCACAATGGCAAAGTCAAAGATTAGGAAATAAACAAAAACCCCATTGGGCACAAGAAAGCCAAGAATGGCTAGGGCAAGAAGCATCTTTTCCGCACGTGAGGTAATTGGTTTCATGGGTTTGGAATGCCGCCTAACGACGACCCAAGTTCAGCGACCCGGTCCACGAGAGCGTTCGATTGCAACCGGAGCGCGATGGCCGGGTTCGCTGCTGCGCATGGTTAGCCGTCTTTTGGCTCACTGTCTCTTAGGTGTCTCTGTTTTCTTGGTCTTTGTGTGCCAGTCGCGCATGGTCTTGTTGTAAGCGTCAACTTCTGCCACGAACTGGCTGGTAACCATGCAGCCGGCGACAATCTGGACGCGATAGCCAGTGGCATCGTCCACCAGCGGCTTGCCGTTTGACCAAGGCTTGCCGAAATACAAGATGCGAAGCTCTCCGGCCTTGATGTCCTTGGTGGCTGTTGCAGCACCTTGAACTTTGGCGGCTTCAATTTCCTTGGGGCTGCTGTTCGTGCCCATCTCGGGACTGATGATGGGCGACTTCTCTCCGGCAAGGGCCGGGCTCGCGACTGCCGCGATTGTCAACATAGCGAGCAAGGTAATTGATTTCATAATTCTTCGACGGAAAATCGTGCGTAATGCTCCGAGACGCCTAACGACCCAAGCTCAGCGACCCGGCCCACGAGGGCGCACGACTGCAACCTGGACGCGATGGCCGGGTTAGATGTCATGTTGGGTTGAAGCACGCTCCCATCCGGGAGCACGTTCAGGCCGAATCCAGTCAGTTCATCCGACCAAACCCAACCTTATGAAAACCTATCACCTCAAGCCGTTCACAACACCCGCGACCCTAGCCAGCGACCCCCTCGCCCGCAAGCCGCATCCCAACTCACCGGCCGCCCGTAGTGCCGCCGCCGTCACGGACCGCATCGCGCCCGCGCCCGCCATGCCGCCGCCGTTGCCTGGCTCACGGCTGCCGGCCCCGCGGTCGCCCGGGCAACCGCTGCCCACGGCCGTTGTGGACCCCGCCCAGCCCGCGCTCAAGCTCGGGCTGGATGTACACTTGGAGTTCCTCATGGCTGTCGCCCAGCGCGACCACGCCGCGCCGCAGGCCCCGCGCAAGTTCACGCGCGAACAGCTCGTCGCCCAGGTGCGCAAGTGGGTCGCGGACGGCCTGAGCGTCTTCTGCGTGCAGGAGGCGTGCGGCTTCGGCTTCGTGCTCCACCGCGAGCTGGTGGCCGCCGGCGCGCAGAGCTTTCTCATCACGCCCATCGCCCTCAACGGCAAGCGCAAGACGGACAAGCTCGACGCCCGCGCCCTGTGTCTGCGCTTGTCCCGCTGGGTGGATGGCAATCGCGACGAACTCTCGCCCATCCGCATTCCCAGTGAGACCGAGCAACACCGCCGCGAAGGCACCCGCCGCCGCGAGTTCCTCACCGGCGAGATCCGCCGGCTGGCCAACCGCGGCCACGGCCAGGTCGCCGAATATTGTCACGTCAAGCTCATGCACCGCTGGTGGGGACCGCGCAACTGGAAGAAACTCAGCGACCTCGACCCCTGGGTGCTGGCCGTGCTCGCCGAACTGCGGGAACTCATCCTGGCCGTGGAGGCCCAACTTATCAAACTGGAGGCCGAACTGATCGCCCGGGTCAAAGACCAGCCGCGGCCCAAGGCCCTGGGCGAACTGACCCTGGTCACGCTCGACGCCGAGCTGTGTGACTGGCACCGCTTTGGGAACCGCAAACAAATCGGGAGCTACACCGGGTGCTGTCCGGGCGAGCACAGTTCGGGCGGCAAACGCCGGGTGGGCAGCATCGACCGCATGGGCAACGGACGGGTGCGGGCGTTGCTGGTCGAGGCCGTGTGGCGCTTCCTGCGCTGGCAGCCCGGCTGGAAGGCGGCGCAACGGCTGAAGGTGAAACTCACCTCCGGCACGGCGCTCAAGAAGAAAACCGTCATCGCCCTGGCCCGGCAACTGGCCATCGACCTGTGGCGCTGGCGCACCGGCCGCTGCACCCTCGCGGAACTCGGCTGGCTCCCGGCGTAGTCACTCCGGACCAACTACCCATCACCAATCACCCATTACTTTCCCCCTTTGCCCCCGTGGCAACTTCCCAGACAACGAGCGTGAAGCTTTTGGCGGCCGGGCGGTTCCTGCCCGTAGCTGCAGCTGGTGAGGCCCTGAGCCTTGCCCGTCGGTTAGATGGGGCGGAACCCCCGGTCGCCGCAGTCACTACAAGAACGACATATTGGGCGTTGGGTCTCATCCCAACTGTCCGGATAGGAGCTGGTGTGTGGCCGGCCAGCCACAGACTCCTCCACGCGGCGACCCCGGTCAGTCAGAGACACGCACGGCATCCACGGAAGCACACCTCCCCAACGGAGGAGAAAGGAACGGCTTAAAAGAAGGAATCGCGGCAGGTTGACTTAGGCATCGTCTCCACGCCCCGAGTAGGGACGAGGTATCCCACCGCTACCGCGCGCGACTCCGCTGCGCTCCCGCTCCGCTCCGCGCGATCACGCCGCACCGAGAATCAAAGCCAAACCTGGCGGACATTCGAACGACCCTGTTGACAACCCTCATAGGCGCTGCAGCGCATGGTTAGGCCGCGTTGTGCTATCTGTCATCATCGTGTCCTTTCCCTTTCCATTCGCGAACTAACTGGTAGATGAAAAGCCCACCAAGGAACAGGATGAAAAGCAGAACGGCCCAACAAGCAAGCACCCAAATCATGCCGAGCATCATGGCATCCTCCTCCGCGAGCTAATGGTGCTTAGTGAATGCATGAGGTGGGAAGCGGCCTAACTTGTTATTATGCGACTTCAAGTCGCCCTATTTTCAATATACGAACAACGGGTTCGTGTACTAGGATTGTGCCATGAATGTTAGGCAAGCCGTTGAAAAGCTGTCCGACGTCGTGCGGCGGAAGCATTTGTCATTGAGCACGGAGCAAAGTTACTGCGGCTGGCTCAAGCGATATTGCACCTTCATCCAAGGGCTGCCGTCGCCGCTCCCCAGCGAACAGAAACTGGAGCGGTTTCTTACGGAACTGGCTCGCGAGGGTGTGGCCGCGAGCACGCAGAATCAAGCCTTCAATGCGATTATATTCTTCTACAAGGAGGTGGCGGGACAGGAACTGAAAAACATACAAGGCCTCCGTGCCCGGCGACCGGAGCAGGTGCGCTCGGCGCCGAGCCGGGAGGACACGGCGCGCCTGCTGAAAGCCGTGCAAGCCGGGGAGAAGCCGGACGTGAGCCTGGCGGTCCGGCTCTTGTATGGCTGCGGCTTGCGGGTGACCGAGCCGCTGAATTTGCGCGTCAAGGATGTCCAGCTCGAGGGGATGCAACTGGTGATCCGGGCGGCCAAGGGCGGCAAAGACCGGGTCGTACCGATACCTGGCGCGGTGGTGGGAGATTTGCGCGGGCAGCTCGAGACGGCGCGGGCAGTCTGGACCCGCGACCAACACAATGAGATCCCGGTGGCGCTGCCGCACCTCCTGGCGGCCAAGTATCCGCAGGCGCAGTTCGACTGGAATTGGGCGTGGGTGTTTCCGGCGCGCGATTGCCGCCTGGATCCACGCTCGAAGCAACGGGTGCGGTGGCGGTTGCACGAGGTGAACGTGCAGCGCGCCGTGCGCAACGCGTGCCGGAAAATCAAGGTGTCCATGGTGCCGCATGAGCTGCGCCATGCGTATGCGACGCATTGCCTGAATCGGGGGGCCAATCCGCGGGCGATCCAGGAGGTGATGGGGCACAAGTCGCTGGAGACGACGATGGCTTATCTGCACGGGGAGGCGCTGGGGGTGCGGAGTCCATTGGATGACCGGCCGGGTTCCCAGCCGTAATGCCTTTCGGTAATTCCGCTCCGGTAAACGCTGGGCCGCCGAGCACGCCTTCCGCATCGCTCGGCAACCCCGACGGGGTTGGGTCCTCGAGCCCAACCGCCGACGGGCTGGGACGATTTCCGAAGCGTCCGCTTGGAATCGGGGTGGCGACGGCTCGTCGCCACGGGCTGGATGGCGACAAGCTGTCGCCACCCCGGGAATCTGGAAAATGAACATAGAGCGGTTGCGAGTGACGAGTTACCCTGGGTAGGAATCGGCAAAGTTCTTCTACCCCAACGGGGTTGCGGCACACACCCACCGGCGGGCCGCAACCCCGTTGGGGTTGTTGCATTGTGGACCGCTTTCCCAGGGTAGCTCGTTCCTCGCAGCCTTGGGCTGCAGGCCCGACGCCCGTTGG
>BJHT01000326.1 GCA_014193395.1 Verrucomicrobiota bacterium | reverse complement strand
ACCCTGCGCACCTGGTGGGCCGGTGCGGCCTTCGAGACCATCCATCCCGACCCGTCAGAGAAACCCGAGGCGGCCGTCGCCACCCGCCGCGTGCTCCTGTGGCCGTGGCTCCTCGCGCTCGCCGCGCTGGTGCTGCTCGCCGAGATGTATTTTGTTCACCGCCTCTGCCCCGTGATGAACCCCGCCGTCACCCATTCCACCGTCGCCCGCCACGGCATCCTCGCCCCCACCACGAAAGCCGAGGTGGCAAGATGAGCAACGAAACTCTGTGGATCAGTCGGGCCGGCCAAAGGCGCCGAGCAACGGTTTTGGAGTGCGGTGACTTGTCACCGCTTTTGCGCAGGCGACTTGTCGCCGTCGAACTTCCGCGCGGCCCCGGTCACGAGAGCGCGCCGGCGCTGGCGCGAGCCGTGAACACCCCATCTCACCGTCACGCCTCCCGCAGTTTGACGGCGACAAGTCGCCTTGAGAAAGCGGTGACAAGTCCCCGCACTCCAAACTTGCGCTCATTCGGTTGCGGCTCGCCCGCGCAGCGGTTTCTCGGCTGCAACTGCTTTTTCCAAATTCAAACGCCGCCCCGCGAACGACTCTACGCGCACGCTGCTGCCCCGACGTGGGTAGGCCGGGAACACCGCGCAGTTCGAGATTAATTGCCATGTTCCCCTCCCTAACCATCAGTTGGATGCCCGTGCTGCCGCCGTGGCTGATCGCGCTGCTCACGCTCGCGCTGCTGGCGTTGCTTGGGCGCGGCTCGCTGCTCCTGGCGCAGAAACGTCTGCCGCGCCGGTGGATCATCGGCCTCGGCGCGCTGCGCGTGGCCATTGTCGCCGTGTTCGCGCTGTGCCTGCTCCAGCCCATCGTCTCGTTCCGCCGCACCGTGCCGGAAGGCCCGCCCGTATTGGTCTTGCTCGACGCCTCGCTGAGCATGGGAATCAAAGACGCCGCCGCACCCAGCGGCCGCCTCACCGAGTCATTGCGCTGGCTTGAACAATCCGGCCTGATAAACAAACTCGCCGCGCGCCCCAACACCCACTGGTTCGCCTTCGATTCCCACGCGCGCACCGCCGCCCCAGACGACCTCGCGACCCTCACGCCCAACGGAGCGACCACCCGCTACGGCGAAAGCCTCGCCGACGCCTCGGAACATTACCGCCAGCAGCGCAGCGCCGACGCCCCGCTCGTCCCCGGCGGACGCGTCCTGCTCGTCAGCGACGGCCGCGATTTCGGCACGCGCGACGCGACCGAAGTGGCGCGTCAGCTCGGACTGGTCGTGGACACGCTCGCCCCCGCCAGCGCCGTCGGCGGGACCGAGCCGGCGCAAATCACCATTGCCCAGGTGCAGGCCCCGCGCCGCGTGCTGCTGGGCGCGGAGTCGCGCTTCAGCGTCGCGTTGCGCGCCACCGGCCTCGCGGGCAAACCGCTCACGCTCCAGCTCCGCGACGGGGACAAACTCGTCGCCACGCAACCCCTGACCTTCGCCGCGAACGAGTCCGAGAAGCGCGTGAGCGTCACCTTCCGCCCTGAAGAAGCGGGCTTGAAGGAATACCAAATCACCATCGACGGCGCGCCCGCCAGCACGGCCCCACCCACGCCGAAACCCGCGCCCGCCGCGGCTCCCGTCAACTCCCCCGCCGGCGACACCGACCCCGCCAACACCCACAAGTTCAGCGTGCAAGTCGTCGGCACCCGCAACGAGGTGCTCTTCCTCGAAGACAACTGGCGCTGGGAGTTCAAATTTCTCCGCCGCATTTTCGAGGACGATCCGAGCTTCACGCTCACGGCCTTTCTGGCGCGCGGAGAGAACGCCTTCGTGCAGCTCGCCGAGCCGGACCGCAAGACACAGGCGACCGGTTTCCCGCAATCCCGCGCCGAGCTGGCGGGCTTCGACGCGCTCGTGATCGGCAGCGCGGATCCGCGCCGCTGGCCGCGCGGATTCGCGCGCGCGGTGCAGGAACTGGTGGTCGAAGAAGGCAAATCGCTCATCGTCATCGGCGGTCCGAACCTGCGCGCCATGCTCGCGCAGCCGCCCATCGCGGCGCTGCTTCCCGTCGAGCTGTCGCCCGAATCGGGCACGCCCCTGCCCGGCCCCGTGCCCGTGCGCGTAACCATCGAAGGCCTCGCCACGCCTTTCTTCTCCGCGCCGACGGGCGGCCCCGGCGGCTACTGGTCAGCGCTGCCGCCGGTGGATCAGATTTATCCGCCGCTGCGCAAAAAGCCCGCCGCCACCGCGCTGGTCGAGACCGAGAAACTCGCCAACGCCTACGGGAAATTGATCCTCATGGCGGAACACACCGTGGGCCGTGGCCGCGTGCTCTTCATCGGCACCGACACGCTCTGGAAATGGCAGATGCTCGGCCCGGCAACCGAGGGTCCCACGCCGTATCAGGTATTCTGGCAGCAGGCGCTGCGCGCGCTCGCGCCCATCCGCCAGAGCACGGGCAACGTGAACCTCAACCTCATCCCCGACCGCAGCCGCTACGAGCCGGGCCAGACCGTCGCGCTGCGCGCCGAAGTCCAGGCCGCGCAGGCGTTGCCGAAGGCGCGTGTGCAGGCGCAGGTGACATTGCCCGATGGCAAACAACTCCCGCTGGATTTCGTCCCCGACCCGGCCGCGCCCGGCTCCTTCACCGCGCGTTTCGAGGCCACGCGCGCCGGCCAGCACAAGGTCGCCGCCACCGTCATCGCCGACGACAAGACCGCCGCGGACGCGCTCATCGCCTTCGATGTCGAAGCCGGCAGCGCCGAGCTGACCGACGCACGCATCAACGACGCCGGCCTCCGCCGCATCGCCCGCGACACCGGCGGCCAGCATCTCGACCGCGCCGATCCCGCGACCTGGCGTGCGCTGGAGAGCCTCGAAAAAGTCCCCGTCGTCCGCGTGCAAACCGTGGACCTGTGGAACCGCTACGTGTTGCTCCTCCTGCTCAGCGCGCTGCTCGGCCTCGACTGGCTGCTGCGCCTGCTGCGGGGTTTTGCGTAGGGCGGCGGAGGTGGGTTGTGAAGAGCCGGAACACAAGGGTGAGAACGAGGGAACTGTGAAGGGATGCCGAAATATCCAGCACCGGGCAACCGCGGCCGAAGGCCGGCTGACTTTGGAGTGCGGTGACTCGTCACCGCTTTCGCGCAGGCGACTGGTCGCCGTCGAATTTCTGCACGCGTCCGAACACGCGCGCGCTCCGGCGCTGGCGCGAGCCGTGAGCGCCCCACTCAAGACCGAACGCGTCTCCCAGTCCGACGGCGACAAGTCGCCTTGAGAAAGCGGTGACAAGTCCCCGCACTCCAAAGCCGGCAACCGCTCGGTCACGGCGCGATTGTGCTGACTTCGTCCGTGTCCATCCATGTCCATCAGTGGTTCAAAACCGCCTTTAGAAATAACCGCAACCACATCATCACCGAGATAATGAAAACAAAACTGGCCGCCGCCTTTTCCTCTCCGCGCCAATCCTCACCGTTCGCTCTTACCGCACTGCTCTTGCTTCTTCTCAACCACGCACCCGCCGTGGCCGCCGCACCCGACCGCCCCAGTCAGCTCATCGGCTTCACAGAATTCCAGTGCAACCTGCCGGGTGGCCGACACGTGAATGTCCGCTCCATGCGCGCGAGCGTGGTGAAAGCCGATGGCACCGGCGCGCGCCGCATCGCGGCCGAGCTGGCGGACGAACCGGATGCGTGGACGCAGTTCGCCGGCTGGTCGCCGGATGGCGCTACGGCGGTGATCGGGCGCGGCTGGGAAAGCCAGACCAACGCGAAATGGGAGGAGGAACACAAATCGTTCCGCTTCACGGCGGACGGCTGGTTGCTGGACACCTACCTCGTGGACATCGTCACCGCGCGCGCGACGAACATCACGGCGATCGAGCGCGTGAGCCGCTACAACAGCGGGCTCTTCTTCTGGCCGAACGATCCCACCAAGCTCGGTTTCACCGCGTTGATCGACGGCAATTCGCATCCGTTCCGCATGGATCGCGACGGCCGGAACAAGACCGATCTCACGAAAGCCGCGAAGGAATTTTCATATGGCTTCAGCAGTTCGCGCGACGGTCGGCGGATTGCGTATCACAAGAATTATCAAATTTTCGTCGCCGATGCCGACGGCGGGAACGCGCGCAAGGTCGAGACCGGGAACAACTTCAACTTCGGGCCGACCTGGTCGCCGGACGGCCAGTGGGTGCTGTTCCTGTCGGGCGCACATTACAACTGCCATCCCCACGTCGTGCGCGCGGATGGCACGGGCCTGCGAAAACTCGCGGACCGCGGCGGTTATCGCGGGGTCATCGAGTTTCTCGACGTTCCCGATTTTCACGGCGGCAGCAGCGACACGCCGGTGTGGTCAGCAGACGGGCGCACGGTTTTTTACACGGCGAAGGTGGGAGCGAGTGTCGAGTTGTTCCGGCTCGCACTCGAGGCCGCGAGCACGGGCACGGGTACGAACGCGAACGCAAACGCGAAGCCAGGCGAACAACTCACGAAGTCCGCGGACGGCACGTTGCACTATCACCCGCAGCCGTCGGGCGACGGCGCGTGGCTCGTGTACGGCTCGAAGCGCGAGGGCGTCCGCCAGCTTTTCGTCATGCGCCTGGCCGACCGCGCCGAGCATCGCCTCACCGACCTGAAGCCCGGCCACGCCGCCATGTGGCCGCACTGGCAACCGGTGGCCGGGACGAAGTGAGGGGCGAGCGGCGTCCCGTTGCCGGAGCGCGACCGGTCCCCGGTCGCAGCGCGCGCGCCGGGAGAGGGGTTCGAAACTTTCAAGCGCCTTCACGAGGACGGAGCCGCTGCGGGCGGGGACCGCCCGCGCGCCGACTGAAATTCGGAGGTCCGGACATCGTCGCCCGGCCCCCGCAGCGAAATGCCCCGCGAACTCGCAGTCGTGTCGCCAGCGGTCCCGGAGCGCCGGGCATTGCTTGGCACGAACCGCCCGCATCCCCCGATGCCGAGCAATGCTCGGCGCTCCGTCCCGGATTAAATGCTCGCGAAGGCCCCGCCCGCTTGTTATCAGCTTCCGCCCTAGAAAATAATCCGAGCAAACCTGTGAGCCTCACCGCCCGTTACCTCCAATCGATCAGCGACGACGCCAACATCGAGACCGGCACGCTGGTCAATTATCTCCTCATTGACTCGGTCAAGGCTGGCGCGAGCGACATCCACATCGAGCCGTGGGAGAGCACTCTCGTCGTGCGCATCCGCCTCAACGGCGTCTTAAACGAGCTGATCCATCTGCCGCTCGATTTCTGCGACAAAATCTCCGGCCGCCTGAAAATCATGGCGAACCTCGTGTCGTATCAAAGCGGCGTCCCGCAGGAAGGCCATGCCGCGGCGATCCCGGAAATCGGCGGAGTGGAATTGCGCGTCTCCATTTTTCCCACGGTGCGCGGCGAAAAAATCGTCATCCGCATTTTCGACCCTCGCAACCGGTCGTTCGACCTCGTCGGCCTCGGCTTCGATGACGACACGCTGTCGGGTTTCACAAATCTGCTCACGCGCCCCAGCGGGCTGATCCTGCTCACCGGGCCGACCGGTTCGGGCAAGACCACGGCCATTTACGCGTCGATTTATTACCTCATCAAAAAGCACGGCCCGACGATCAGCATCGCAACCGTCGAGGATCCCGTGGAATTCCATCTGCCGATGGTCAGCCAGGCCCAGGTGAACAACGCGATGGAGTTCACCTACCCGCGCGCCCTGCGCTCGCTCATGCGGCAGGACCCGCAGGTCATCATGGTCGGCGAGATTCGCGACGCGGAAACCGCGGCCATTGCCGTGCAGGCGGGGCTGACCGGGCATCTGGTCATCAGCACGATTCACTCGGGCACGACTGCCGGCATTTTCGCGCGGCTCATCAACATGGAGATCGAGCCGTTCCTGCTCGCCTCGAGCATCATCGGCGTGATGGGCGTGCGGCTCGTGCGCAAGGTCTGCTCCTTCTGCGCCCAGCCCTACACGCCCGATGACGCGCTCCTCAAAACGCTGCCCGAGGACTACGTGGCCAGCGCGCAATTCCGCCGCGGCGTCGGCTGCGGGGAATGTCTCGAGACGGGTTTTAGCGGCCGCACCTCGCTCACGGAACTGCTGGTCGTCGATGAAGTTTTCCGCGAATCCGTACTCCAGAAACTTCCGAACCGCGCGCTGCAAAAAATCGCCTCCGACCGCGGCATGATCACCCTCTGGATGGCCGGCCTCCGCCGCGTCGCCCGCGGCCAGTTGCCGCTCGAGGAAGTGATGCGCGTGGTGTCGGCGGAAGGGGTTTGAGCGAGGACCGCAGACCCGGAAACGCATGTTGCCCGGTATCCTTGCCGCCCTGGCCGCACTCAGCCTCGTCATCGGGCTGTGGCAATTCATCGCCGCACTCCGTTTCCCCCTGCATCGCCGTCACACGCCGCTCGTCGCGCCCCCGGCCGTTACGCTGCTCAAACCGCTGAAGGGCTGCGACGCCGAGACCGCCGCGTGCCTCACGAGCTGGCTCGCGCAGGATTATCCCGCGCCCGTGCAAATTCTGTTCGGTGTGGCCTCGCCATCCGATCCGGTCTGCGATCTGGTGCGCGAACTGCTCACCCGTTTTCCCCGCGCCGACGCGCAGTTGGTGATCTGCGGCGAAAGGCTCGGCGCGAATGCGAAGGTCTCGTCACTCGTGCAACTGGAGCGGCTCGCGCGCCATCCGGTCCTTGTCGTCAGCGACGCGGATGTCCGCGTGCCGGCGGATTTTCTCGCACAGGCCGTGCGCCCGCTCGCCGAGCCGACAGTCGGCCTTGTGAACTGTTTCTACCGCCTCGCCAATCCCACGAACCTCGCGATGCACTGGGAAGCCGTCGCTGTGAACGCCGACTTCTGGAGCCAGGTCACGCAGTCGCTCACGCTCCAACCCATGAACTTCGCGCTTGGCGCCGTGATGCTCACCCGCCGCGAACAGCTCAATGAAATCGGGTGTTTCACTGCCTTCGTAAACCACCTCGCCGACGACTACCAGCTCGGCAACCGCATTGCGCGCCGTGGCCATCACCTCGCCATCTGTCCCGTCGTGGTCGAATGCTGGTCCGGGCCAATGACCGCGTCCGAGGTCTGGTCGCACCAACTCCGCTGGGCGCGCACCATCCGCATCTGCCAGCCCCTGCCATACTTCTTCAGCATCCTCAGCAACGCGACCCTCTGGCCATTGCTCTGGCTCTTCGCCTCCGCTGCGGCCGCCACCAATCCCGCCGCGCTCGCACCGCCAGTAATCGGCACCGCGCTCTGCGTCACGTTCCGCATCGCGTCCGCACGCATCCTGCTCGCCCGCCTCGCGGGCGCGACTCGCGACACCTCCCCCGCCTGGCTCGCGCCCGTGAAAGACCTGGTGCAGGCCGTGATCTGGGCGCTGGCCTTTCTCGGCAATCACGTCGTCTGGCGCGGCATCCGCTACCGCGTCGAGGCGGATGGGCGGCTGGTGCCGGCGTGAGCGTGCAATCGCTTTGCTCCGATTCCACAGCCCGATAAAGCCCTCCCTACGGTCAGCGGTTTGACCGCAACCATGGCGACAACGCAACCACGGCGCGGGCCTGGCCGCGGGGAAAATTGACATCACCGGAGCCGTCATCCAATTCTTCCGCGCCCGCGAAAAACAGTGACCGGTGACAACCCAAAATTTGTGACAAAAAAAATCGCCCCGCCCGTGCTCGCCGTGAGTGGTCTCTCCATCCGCCGCGATGGGACGATGATTTTGCGGGACATCAGTTGGCGCATCGAACCCGGAGAACACTGGGTGATCCTTGGCGGCAACGGGTCGGGAAAAACCTCCCTGCTCGCGGCATTGACCGGTTATCTCATGCCCACGACCGGCGCGGTGGGCGTGTTTGGCGAGCGCTACGGGGAGTCAGACTGGCGCGAGCTGCGGAAACGCATCGGCGTGGTCAGTTCCAGCCTGCGGCAGATGATGGCGGAGTCGGAGCCGGCGCTGGAGAGCGTCGCGAGCGGGAAGTTCGCGATGATCGATTACTGGGGGAAAGTCGGGCGCGCCGACCGCATCCGGGCGCTCGGACTTCTGCGGCAGATCGAGTGCGAATATCTGGCCGAGCGGCCGTGGGCGTATCTGTCGCAGGGCGAACGG
>BJHT01000325.1 GCA_014193395.1 Verrucomicrobiota bacterium | reverse complement strand
GTTCCACGGCACGTTTTTGCTGGGGGTCGAGCTGGAGTTGAGCGGGCGCATGCTGCGTCCGCCGACGCGGGAGCCGGCGTATCGGCAGGGGCGCGGGCATGGGGAGTTCGTGATGAATCTGCCGGTGGCGGAGGGGGATTTGCGCACGGCGTTGCGGCAGGTGTGGGGGGCGCAGAAAGAGATGGAGAATCCGCCGGTGGCGCTGGCGCGGGAGCTGGCGGCGGCACGGTACGGGAATGACGGATGGAATCGGCGGCTGTGACGGGGAATGGGAATGCCGGCAGAAAAATAAGGGGCAGAAAAATGGGACGGGTGTTTTTTGAAGGACGATCGAACCGGACAGGCCGCTGAGTATCCCCGAAGGTTCAATTTCCAGCGTTCCGTGACGAGGGCGGCTGCTCGCCATCCAGCCTCTGGCGTCGTGCCGTCGCCACCCCGATTCCAAGCTCGCGGGCGGTGCGCGCGGAATGCGGGCTCACGGTGCGGCTGTGCCGGGGGCGGGGGCGGGGGCTGCGGCGGCCGGGGGCGGTTCCGCACCGAAGATCGGGGCGGGCTTGGCGGTGAAATCGAACTCGGCGGTGTGCTTGCCGGAGGCGACCATCACGCGGTAGGCGACATTGGGTTCGAGGGGATAAGTCTTGGCGTGCGGCGCGCCGGGGATCATGCCGCGCACATTTTCGCCGTAGGCAAAGCCCCGGGTGGGAACGGAGTTGGAGTGGGCGATGAGGTGCCACGAGGGCAGGGTGAACTCGTTGTATTTTCCGTTCAAAAGCGGCACGACCTTGACCTCAGTGAGCGCGTATCGGCGGTCGAAGACGAAGGCGACTTTTTGCGCCGGAGGAATCTCCTGCGCCTTCATCGGAATCGGGCGTTGCATCACCGCCATCTTCATCTCCACCGGCGTAAGCCAGTTGGTGAAGTAGTACACATACACACCGGCTAAAACGGCACCGATGGTGAAAAGAATGATGGAGCCGACTTTGTTCATTGCTGCGGAGGCGGACGCGGGGAGGGCGGGATTATTCGAGAATGGGCGGGGTGTCGTGCTGGGATGTGTTTTTTCAGGCTGTGGATTCTGGGCGATGCTGCCGGGGCTTCGCCAACCGCTCCTTCACCACCCGGCGCGAATTTCCTCCGGCGTGCGTCCGGCGGCGCGTTGGGCGCGCAGGCTCAGCGCATCGTGGCGCTTGGCGAGGCGCACACCGCGGTCGTCGGTCACGAGCGGGCAATGAAAGAAAGCGGGCGGTGCCAGGCCGAGCGCGCGGTAGAGGAGTAGCTGGCGTGCGGTCGAGGCGAGGAGGTCCGCCCCGCGCACGACTTCAGTGATACGCATGGCCGCGTCATCGACCACGACGGCGAGTTGGTAACTGGGAAAACCTTCGCGCGTCCAGACGACGAAATCGCCGAAGTCGCGGCCCGCCACAAATTGCTGCTGGCCGGCGTGACCGTCGGTGAAGGTCACGCGCTCGCCGTCGGGGATGCGGAAGCGCCAGTTCACGCGCGGGTCGCCGGACGCGACGGCTGCTGCGGCGAGCTGGCGGCACGTTCCTGGATAGAGCGGCTCCTCGTCGCCGGCGTGCGGGGCTTGCAGCGCGCGGCGCACCTCCTGACGCGAGCAGACACAGGGGAAAAGAAAACCGGCGGCGCGAAGTTGCTCGAAGGCCGCCTGATAGCGGGGCAGCCGCTCGCTTTGCGTGTAGGGACCGAACGCGCCACCGCAGTCGGGGCCTTCCTGCCAGGCCAGCCCGAACCAACGCAAATCCTCGAGCATCGCGGTGGCGAACTCGGGGCGGACGCGGTGGCGGTCCAGGTCTTCGCTGCGGAGAACCAGCGTGCCGCCGTGGGCGCGGGCGCGTTCCTGCGCGGTCCAGAACGTCTTGGCGTGACCGAGATGGAGATAGCCGGTCGGCGACGGCGCGAGGCGTCCGCGGTAGGCGATCGTGGCCGAGCAGGTGGCGGCGCTGAAATCGGGATGGCTCACGCGGCAAAGGGGGGCTCGCTAAAAGGCGGCGGCGGGATTTTCACTCAACCACCCGGCCAGTCCCGGCAGCGGGAAGGAAAGCTGCTGCTGCGCCTTGGTGCAATCGAGGGTCGTGTCCGGAGCGCGCGGTGCGCCGCGATATTCCTGCAACGATCCCGCGCGCAACCGCGGCTGGAGCTCGGGGCATCGCGCCGCGATCAGGCAGCCGATTTCCCAGCGCGACATTTTCTCGCGGCCCGCGAGGTGATAGATGCCGCACACCTTCTGCGCCGACAGTTCCCAAACCGCCCGCGCCGTCACCAGCGCGGGCAGCGGGCTGCGAAATTCATCGGTGAACAGATTCAGCTCCTGGCCGGCACGGAACATCCGCCGCATCTCCTCGTTGAAACCGCGGTCGCCGGTCGGTGACACGCCGCCATTCAACGAGGTGCGCACCACGGCGTGGCGCGGGTTGCGCAGCACCACGGCTTCGGCCGCGACCTTGGTCTCCGCGTACACGCTGAGCGGATGTGGCGCGTCGGTCTCGGTGTAGCCGCCTTTCCGGCCATCGAAGACGAGGTCCGTCGAGAAGAAGATGAGCGGAATGTCGGCGGCGAGTTCCGCGAGGCAGGTCGTGACCTCGACGTTCAGCAATCGCGCCAGGCTTGGGTCGGCCTGACACGCGGGGCTTTTGCTCAGGGCGGCGCAGTGAATCACGAGCGATGGCGCGTCCGCGCGAAACGCCCGCGCAACGGCCGCGAAGTCCGTGAGATCAAGCTGATCGCGCGTGAGTCCGCGCACCTCCCATCCCGGCGCAAACTCGCGCGCGGTCTGCACCAGATAATTTCCGATCAGTCCGCCCGCACCGGTGACCCATGCTTTCATCGTAATTCTGCGGGACGCTAGGTAGCCGCCGCGCACGGGTCAAGGGGATCGCCGGGAGCGCCGGAGCGCGGGCGGCTCGCCCGCGAGTTCCAAGGCGTCCGCCTCCTCACGTCGGCGGCTACGAGGATCATCGCCGCAGCGTACGGGGGCGCGGGCAAACTTTCAGAAACCTTCCGTCGTATGGGCCTTTGTAGGAGACGACGTTAGGAGACTCTCACCGCCTTTTTTCCCAAGGACGCTCCCATCGCGAAAAAGGTCAGAGACTCCTCACGTCGTCTCCTACAAGTTTGCGGCGTTCCGCCTGCGCGCGCTGTCACCGCGCGCTTCGGATTATTTGTTGGTGTCACCCGCACCGAGTGTTTAGACAGCGTGCCGCCGTCGCCGCCTGCGGGCGGACGCCGATTTTGTGACCGCCAACGCCAACGCCACTGAACTCACCTTTCGCCACGAGCGCCGTCGTGCCGTGGCCACGGGGATGATCGAGACGGCCGGCACCATTTTCCTGCTCCTGATCGCGACGCGCTGGTTCCACGCCGGGGCCACGGCCAAGGCGCTCCTCGCTTCTGGCGGCAGCCTCGGATTGCTGCTGTCGCCGGTGGTGGTCACCTGGGCGGAGGCGTCGCGGCTGCCGGTTGCGCGCGCGGCGGCGCTCGTCCTGGCCACGGGCGCCGTGTGTTTCGCCGTGATGGCCGCGGTGCCTGTTCTGCCGGTTTTTGTGGGCTTCGGCGTGCTCGCCATGGCCACCTCCTCGGCGGCCATTCCGCTGATGACGCAGGTGTACCACGAGAACTATCCGGCGGGCGAACGCGGCCGGTTGTTTTCCAAGACGTTGATGATCCGCATCGGCACGACGGTCGCTTTTGCCCAGCTCGCCGGGGACGCGCTCAACCGCGAGATGGCTTGGTTTCAGGGCCTGCTCGTGGTGTTTGCCGCGGCGTTTGCCTTCGCCAGTTATTGCGCCAGCCGTTGTCCCTCGCAGCCGCTGCCGGTTTCGGGCAACAACCATCCGCTCCGCTCGTTTCGGTACATTCAGACCGATCGTTTGTTCCGCACGACGCTCCTCTGCTGGATGCTCATGGGCTTTGCCAATCTCATGATGTTCCCGTTGCGGGTGGAATATCTGGCCAATCCGAAATACGGGATGAACCTCACTGTCAGCGAGATCGCGCTCTACGTCGGCGTGCTGCCGAATCTCGCGCGCCTGCTGCTGAGTCCGCTGTGGGGTTGGCTCTTCGACCACCTCAATTTCTTCCTCATGCGCGTGGTGCTCAACGTCGGGTTCGCGCTCGGCATTCTCGCGTTTTTCACCAGCCACGATCGTGCGGGACTGATCGTGGGCGCCATCGTGTTCGGCGTCTCCAATGCCGGAGGGGACGTGGCGTGGGGCCTGTGGGTCACCAAGTTCGCCCCGCCCGAGCGCGTGACGGACTACATGTCCGTCCACACGTCGCTGACGGGGTTGCGCGGCGTCATCGCGCCGCTGGCCGCCTTTCATCTGCTGGGCCTCTACTCCGTGGCGACGCTCGGCTGGGCCTGCGCCGCGATGATCGTGAGCGCGACGCTGCTGCTGGTGCCCGAGATCAGTTTCAAATGGAGTCACCGCCCGGCAGTCCCGGTGGTGGAGGATGTTTCCGAGTAATTCTATTGCGCGTTCAAGCTGAGGTTTAATCGCCGGGTCTTTTCGCCGCTGGCTTCCTCGCGCCTTGCCAGCCGCGCAAATCCCGGCGCGCTTAAGCCTCAGCTTGAACGCGCATTACAATAAGGCACTCGCCGAATCCGGTTCGGCGTTGGTCCGAAGGGACGCCCACGCCAAGACCGTTTGGCGGGACGGCTCACAAGGCCGGGTGGGCGCGCAGGCGCAGATTGAAGGCGTGGACCGGAATGGCTGTGGCAGGGGGGCGGAGGTTGGTCGGGCGCTTCGCCGGGTTCGAATGGGGTGACGGCCAGGAGCGCGTTTCCGGTGAGGGTCAAATGGCGTTCGGGCGGCCGCAAACCGGCACGCGGACCGAGTGCGCGTCCTGTTCGAGAAATTCACCTCCTCACGTCGGCGGCTACAATCCGCGTGCCGAGGCGCTCAGCCATTTTTCCCAGTCGGCGACGACGTTGCCGACGCGGGCGTCGAAGGTGTGTTCGAGGATAAGGGTGAGGTAATCCGCGACGAACGGCGGCAGTTGCGCGCGCTGGGCGAATAGCTCACGCGCGAGCGCAGGGTCACGCTGGCGGCGGGCGGCGAGGGCGAAATCGCGCGGGTGATCTTTGGCGGCGGTTTGCCAGCCGGGGCGCAGTGCGGCGCTGATAGTCGGGTCGGCGCGCTGGGTGGCGACGCCGAGGAGCAGCTCGATGCCGCCGGGGAAACCCGCGGAGCGATAGGCTGCAAAGGCTGCGTCGCGGTCGGCGAGGGCGCGAATCCAGGCGGCGCGTTCCGTGGGGGAACTGGTCCCGCTGAGTGCGCCGGCGGTCTTCACGCAGCCCGCCGGGTCCACGAGCGCGAACAGGCTGATGCCCGCTTGTCGCACGCGCAGATCGGGATCGCGCACGGCTCTCGCAGCCAGCTCGCTCACGCTGGCAGGCGCCGGCGTAGGTGCGGACGCCGCTCGTTTCGCCCAGGTCTCGGCAGCGTTCACGGCTTGCAGGCGCGCGAACGCGCTTGCGTGCGCGAAGCCCGTGCTGATGGCGGCGGCTGCCTGCGGATGATTCAGGCGCGCCAAGGCGAGCACTGCGTCGCCGAAGACATGCGCGTCGTTTTCGTTTTTCAGCAGCGCGACGAGCGCGTCGCCCGCAGCGGCGTCACCGACGCGGCCGAGGGCTTCGGCAGCGGCGCGGCGGACTTCCCAGTTTGCGTGGCGCAGCAACGGGACGAGCTGGCCGGACAGTCTCCATTCGGGATGAAAGCCCGCGAACCACGCGCCCGCAGAGAGCGACGCGGGGTCGGTCGCGCGGAGTTGCGTGAGCGTGCGCTCGCGCTGCTCATCGGTGCGCGGATCGGCGGGCGCGGGTTTGCGGCGCACGACGATCATCTGCTCGGCGGCGAGTTCGGGCAGCGTCAGCCAGACCCGGCCGTCTCGAAACTCGTGCGCCTGCGGCACGAGCCGGCTGTCGGCGAAGACCTCGACGCTGTGCGGCGCGGCGGGTTCCTTGAGGCCGAGGCGCAGGTTGCGCCGCGGCGTGGGCTGCATGTTGTGGAGCAGGATCACCGTGCCGTCGGCGGAACTCATCGGTGACGCCATGATCACGTTGTCGGAGAGGAGCAGCTCCCGATCGACCTTCGCCTCGTGCAACGGCTGCGTGAGCAGCGTGCGCGGGAGGTCGGAGAAAATCGGGTGATTGCCGGCCGGCCGGACCTTGCGCGCGGTGTAGGTGAGGCCGACGCGGTGCCCGAGATAAACGACGCGCCCCTTGCCGACGGACACCTCGAGCCATGCGGGCGAACCATCGTCATAACGCGCGCGGACGCGGCTGGACGCGGGGTTCGTGACTTTTCCCAGGCCGCTGGTGACGACCGTGTGGGCGGGGAAATCCGCCTGGCCCGTGACCGGCTCGATGCGCGGCGGAGAGACCGCCGCGGCACCCGCCTTTGCAGGCGCGGCGCGTTTCGGCGGCGCGATGAGCGCGTCGCCCGTTGGGAGTTCGCGCTCGATACCGGTCAGCGTTTTCACCAAGTCGCCCGGCTCGTTGAACTCGTTGCGGGCGAGCGCATCGGCGCAGGTCCAGAGCAGGCCGCCGGCTTGCGTCCACGTTTTGATGCGATCCTGCGCGGCGGTGGCGACGACGGGATCGAGCACGTAGAGCGCGTCGTAGTGTTGCAGCGCGCCGGACGCGACCTGTTCCTCGGTCACCAACTCGGGCTGGAAATACTCGTGTGAGAGGGCGAGGAAACTGGCGCGTTTGTCGGCAAAGCTCGCCTGCGCGTTCCAGTATTCGTTGGCCATCGAGTAGAGCATCGCCACGCGGCTCGGGCGCATCTGCGAGCGCGCGAGCACGTCATCGACCTGCGCGGCGCGGTTGTTGATGAGGTGCGCCTGGCGATAGGAGCCTTCGTCTTCGGACCAGTAGCCCTCGGTGACGGCGTAGCTCGGGCCGAAGTTCCAGTAGCTGATCACGCGGGCGTTGTTCCCCAGCATCGTGTAGGCGCGCAGCGTCGAGGGACCGACGCAGTGCATCATCGGATGGTTGAGCGGCTCCTGGCCGTAACGACGCGCGCCGGCGTTGTAGGGCGCGATGCTGAACGCGACGGCCTGGTGGCTGTCCCAGAACCAACTGCCCAGCGACATCCAGTCGCTGATGCCGGGCGTCATCGCCGCGCCCTGCGCGAGCTGGAACGTGTCCAGCGGCTGCTCGCTCGGGAAGTAGAGCGAGTGGCCGCTCAGCGCGACGTAACCGCGCATCGCGGGATTAGGCGCGTGCTCGTGAATCGCCTCGGCCGCGAGATTGAACATGCGCGCCGTGAGGTAGCCGCTGAACTTGCGGCTCCAGTAAAACAGCCGCGCGTCCGCGGGACTGCTCACCAGCGCTGGGAGCGTGAGCATCCGCACGTCGTCCCACGATTTTTTGCCGAACAGCTCGGGCTTCACGCCCTGTGCGGCGGCCCACTGGCGAAAGCCGGCGTGCGCTTCCTTGATGCCGCCTGCGGGCAGCCAGTCTTCCTCGACGTGCTTCTCCAAAGATTTTGCGACAGCGGTTTTCTTGGCGTCGCCGGTCAGGTCATCGAGCGCGGAATCGTCGAGCGCGGCCTTGGGCTTGGGCGCTTCGGCGGTGTCGGGCTGGCCGCTTAGAAGACGCTCGTCGGGGCGCACGGGGCGCACGCGCAGCTCGCGAATTGTCTTGGCCGCGCCGGTGAATCCGAAGCCGCCACGCGGCGCGAGGTCGGTGTGTTGCTGGATCAATTTGCCGTTGATGAAGAGCGCGGCATTGCGGCCGTGATGGACGATCTTCACCGCCGTGCCCGAGGCCGCGATACTTGCGCCGGGGATGGTCAGGCCCGTCGAGGAATTCCCACCCCGGTCGGTGCGGCCCGCGACGATGTTCACCTCGAGGCTCGGACTGACGCGGCCGAGATGCCAGTAGGCGTAGCGCTTGGGATCCTGCGCGTCGTCCAGCGCGACGCGGAAACCGATCCATTGGCCGTGCTTCTCGATGCGTGTTTCGAGCACGGAATCCTGGAGATCGACGCGGCGCGTGTTCAGGTCGCTGCCGCCGCCGACGTCCTCCCACTTCTCGCCGCGCTCATCGCGGCCGAAACGCCAGAAGGGCGCGGTCATTTCACCG
>BJHT01000324.1 GCA_014193395.1 Verrucomicrobiota bacterium | reverse complement strand
GATCACGCATCACGGATCACGCATCACGGATCACGCATCACGGATCACGCATCAGCCACGCGTGAAGAACGCCTTCGCTTTCTCGAAGAACCCCTGGCTGCGCGGGTTGACGGCGGAGTCGCAGAGCTGGGCGAATTCTTCGAGCTTGGCTTTCTGGGAGTGGTTGAGGTGGGTGGGGACTTCGACGGCGACGCGGGCGAGGAGGTCGCCGGTGCCGTGGCCCTGGACATTTTTCACGCCGTGGCCTTTGAGGCGGAAGACCGCGCCGTTCTGCGTGCCGGCGGGGAGGTTGATGTGGGCCTTGCCGGTGAGGGTGGGGATTTCGAGTTCCGCCCCGAGGGCGGCCTGGACGAAGCTGATGGGGACTTCGCAGATGAGATGGTCGTCTTCGCGCTCGAAGATGTCGTGGGCTTTGACATGGAGGACGACGTAGAGGTCGCCGGGCGGACCGCCCTGGGTGCCGGCCTCGCCGTTGCCGGGGGAGCGGAGGCGGGAGCCGACGTTCACGCCGGCGGGGATGCGGAGTTTGACCTTGGAGGTGTGCTCGCGGCGGCCCTGACCGCGGCAGGTGCGGCAGGGTTTTTCGATTACGCGGCCGGCGCCTTCGCAGCGGGGGCAGGTCTGGGCGATGCTGAAGATGCCGCGGGCCATGACGACCTGGCCGCGGCCGCCGCAGTGGGTGCAGGTTTTTTTGCCGGAGCCGGCTTCGGCGCCGGAGCCGTGGCAGGTGTCGCAGGTGTCGAGCTTGGTGATGCTGATTTCGCGTTCGCAGCCGAGGGCGGCTTCCTCGAAACCGAGTTCGAGATCGTAGCGGAGGTCGGAGCCGCGCTGGGGGCCGCCGGGTTCGCTGCCGCCGTTTCCCTGGCCGAAGATTTCGTCGAAGATGCTGCCGCCACCGCCGCGGCCCGCGTTGCCGAAGGCTTCGCGGAAAATCTCGAAGGGATCGTGGAAGCCGCCGGCGCGTCCGGCTCCGGCGCGGGCGCGGGCGTCGAAGGCGGCGTGGCCGTATTGGTTGTAGGCGGCGCGTTTCTGCGGATCGCTGATGGCTTCGTAGGCTTCGCCGAGTTCCTTGAATTTCTCTTCGGCGGCCTTGTCGCCCGGGTTTTTGTCCGGGTGATATTTCACCGCGAGTTTGCGGTAGGCCTTTTTGATGTCCTCGTCGGAGGCCTCGCGGGGGACGCCGAGCACTTCGTAGTAATCCCTCTTGGCCATAGGTCAGGCGACGGGCTTCTTGGCGACGACGACGGTGGCGGGACGGAGGAGGCGGTCGCGGAAGCGATAGCCTTTGCGGAGTTGTTGCAGGACGTGGCCCTCGGGGACGGTGGTGGAGTCGGCCTGCGAGACGGCCTCGTGGAGGTTGGGGTCGAAGGGTTGGCCGGTGGCGTCGATTTCCTCAAGGCCCGCGTCGGCGACGGCGGATTTGAACTGGCTGTGAATCATGGTGACGCCGGTCTTGAGGGCCTCGACGGAGGCGGCCTGGGCGCTGTTGGCGGCGGCGATGGCCATGTCGAAGTTGTCGAGCACGGGGATGAGTTTGCCGAGGAGGGATTCGTTGGCAGACTTGGAGGCTTCCTGGCGTTCGCGGGCGGCGCGTTTTTTGAAGTTGTCGAAGTCGGCGGTCTGGCGCACGTAGCGGTCCCAGTGTTCGTCGGCCTTGGCGGCTTTGGCGCGGAGTTCCTGCAACTGCTCGGGAGTCAGGGGCGGGTCAGCGGTGGCGGTGGAATTGGGGTTGGGGGCCGCGCCCGCACCGGCCGCTTCGGCGGCAGGCGATGGGGATGGCGTTTCGATGGGTACGTCCGTCTGCTCAGTTTTGTTGCTCATTTTGAACCAGTTCAAGGGACGCGAAACTACACAGGTGATTTGGCGGGGGCAACTGTGCGTTGCGGGTATTACGGGGGGAGAAGTTCAAAGTTCAAAGCTCAAAGCTCAAGGGAATGGCCAAGGTTCAAGCACCAAGGGGCGTTTCGCTTCGAGTCCGCCTGGGGCTTGGTGTTTCCCTCAAGCTTTGAATTTTGAGCTTCCTCGCGCGCTTTCGCGCTCGCGGTGCGCGTCGCACTCTGGCACAACCCTGCGCGACCCTCGGCGCTGCGGCCTCGCACAACGGCCTGCTCGCGTCGGTTTTGGTCGGTAAAAAATTATGACTGCCGCAGCCCAGCCCTCGAACGTCCGCCACCGCATCATCCTGGTCAGCATGCTGATGGCGTTCATCCTTTATCTCGACCGCATCTGCCTGGCCGAGATCGTGAAGTCGGCGTCGTTCAAAACGGATGTGCCGCTCTCGAAAGAGGAGATCGGGAGCATCTTGAGCGCGTTCTTTTTGTCTTATGCGCTGTTCCAAGTTCCCACGGGCTGGGCGAGTGATCGCTTTGGGGCGCGCAAGATGCTCACGGCGTACATCGTGTTGTGGTCGTTGTTCACGGGGCTGACGGGGTTCATGTCGAGCTTCGCCGGACTGCTGGCAATGCGGCTGTTGTGCGGGGCGGCGGAGGCGGGTGCGTATCCGACGTGCGGGGCGGTGATCCGGCGCTGGATGCCGCTGGCGGCGCGCGCGCGGTCGAGCGCGTTGGTGGCGTTTGGCGGGCGCGTGGGCGGGACGCTCGCGCCGTTTCTGACGGCGTGGATGGTGATCACGCTCGGCCATTGGCGGCGGCCGTTGTGGATTGATGGCGCGGTCGGGTTGGTGATCGCGGCCATCTATTGGCGGGTGGTGCGGAACAGTCCCGAGGAGCATCCTGATTGCAACGACGCCGAGCGCGCGCTCATCGGGAAGCCGCCGGTGCAGCCGCCGATTCCCACGAGTGAATTTCTCGGCATGTTGTGGGCGTTTTGTCGCAACCGGAATCTCTGGCTCAACGCGGCGGGGCAGCTTTTCACCAATATTGGCTGGGCGTTTCTCATCACCTGGCTGCCCACGTATCTGAAGGAACAGCAGCACGTCGAGGATGTCGCGGGCGGGCGCATGGTGACGGTGGTGCTGGCGTTCGGCATGGCGGGCCAGCTCGTCGGCGGCTGGGTGGCGGACCTGAGCGTGCGGCGGTTCGGGTTGCGCTGGGGGCGGGTGCTGCCGTTGTTCGCCTCGGGATTCTTGGGCGGCTCGGCCTATCTCGTGTGTCTCAACATGAATTCCGCGTGGGGTGTCGTCGCGTGCTGCTGTCTGGTCTCGTTCGCGGTGGACATGGGAAATCCGGCGACATGGGCCTTCATGCAGGACATCGGCGGGCGCGCGACGGCCGCCGCGTTTGGGTGGGGAAATATGTGGGGCAATTTCGGTGCGGCGATGATCGCCAAGCTGGTGCCGTGGCTGCTGGCGATCGGCACGAGCGGCGAGGCGGGGCAGCGGAATGTCTTCCTGGTCTGCGCCGGGGCACTCTTTCTCTACGGTTTTCTCTCGCTGGGATTGGATGCCACGAAGCCGGTGCTGAAGACGGCGGCGCAGAAAGTGGAATGAACGGGCTTGGCGTCTACTCGGCGCGTCTTTTCCAAAGGCCGTGCCGCTCACGCTCCAAGCTGAATGCCGCTGGCATTGCGCATCGGTTTGCTTTAGGCGTTTCACCCACGATTTTTCGCCCCGATGAACTTACTCCCCGCCCTCCCTCCTCTGCTGCTGGCCACGCTGGGCTTGTCCCTGTCGGCGTTGGCGTCGGCTGCCGCCGCACCGGCTCCCGGCGCTCCGTTGTTCGGCTTCACCAAGGAATTTTTCAGCCGGCACTGTGTGGAATGTCACGACACGGACACGCAGAAGGGCAAGGTGCGGCTGGACAATCTCGCGCCGAATTTCACGTCGCCCGCCAGCGCCGAGATCTGGGGGAAAGTGTTTTCCCAACTCGAGAAACGCGAGATGCCGCCGAAGAAAAAGACGCAACCCACCGATGCCGAACGCCAAACAGTGTTGAGCTGGCTGGGGCGCGAATTGCACGCGGCGACGGCGGCGCGGCAGGCCGCCGAGGGACGCGTGGCGTGGCGGCGGCTCAATCGCACCGAGTATCAGAACACCATCCACGACCTCTTCGGCATCGAGGTGAACGTGCTGGAGCTGCTGCCGGAGGACGCGCTGGCGCATGGCTTCGACAAGCTTTCCACGGCCCTCACGCTCTCGCCGGTGCAGATGGAAAAATATCTCGAAGCCGCCGACCTCGCGCTGGACACGGCGCTCGGCGTCGGGCCGCCGCCGAAGTTTCTCCAGGAGCGGTATGCGGCGACGAACGTGGTGGCCAACTGGGATTCCAAGTCCGTGCGCTGGCTGGCGGACGGCGGTTCGGTGGTGCTGTTCAACTCCGGCTATTCGCCGACGGAAGTGAAGAAGTTCCGCGCGCCGGCACCGGGGCGTTATCGCATCCGCGTCTCGGCGAGTGGTTTTCAGACGGCCGGCGCGCCGGCGAAGTTCCGGCTCTACGGCGGCAGTTTCGGCGTGGGCGGCAAGACCAAGCTGCTCGGGCATTTCGAGGTGCCGGCGGACGCGCCCGCGGTGGTCGAACTGGTCGCCCGCCTCGACGGGCGCAACGACACGCTCAAGGTCATCCCCTACGGCACGATCCCGTGGCAGAACGCGGGCGCGACCTACACCGGCCCCGGTCTCGCCGTGCAGTGGGTCGAGGTCGAGGGACCGCTCGAAGCCAAGGTGTGGCCGCCCGCGACGCGCGCGCAATTGCTCGGCGACGTGGACTTGGAAAAAGGCACGCCCGCCGACGCCGCGAGCGTGCTGCGCCGCTTTGCGCCGCGTGCCTTCCGCCGCCCGGTGAGCGACGCCGACCTCGCGCCGTATCTCCAGCTCATGAGCGAGCGATTGGCGAAAGGCGTGAAGTTCGCCGACGCCCTGCGTGTGGGGCTGAAAGCGGTGCTCGTCTCGCCGCGGTTCCTGATGCTGGACGAGCAGCCGGGCCGGCTGAACGGCCACGCGCTGGCGGCGCGGCTGAGTTATTTTCTGTGGAGCACGATGCCGGACGCGACGCTGCTCGACGCGGCGGCGAAGGGCGAATTGGCCACGCCCGCACAGCTCCGCGCACAGGTCGAGCGGCTGCTGAATCATCCGAAGGCACGGGCGTTCACGGAGGATTTCACCGGTCAATGGCTGGGCCTGCGGAACATCGAGTTCACCACGCCGGATGCGAAGCTTTACCCCGAGTTCGATGAGCTGCTGCAGGTGTCGATGGTCCGCGAGACGCACGCGTTTTTCGCCGAGTTGCTGCGCGGAGATTTGAGTGTGCTGAACTTTGTCGAGAGCGACTTCGCCATGCTCGACGAGCGGCTGGCGCGGCACTACGGCGTGCCGGGCGTCACCGGACTCGAGCTGCGCAAGGTAATGCTACAACCCGGCTGGCATCGCGGTGGCGTGCTCACCCACGCGAGCGTGCTGAAGGTCACGGCCAACGGCACGACGACCTCGCCGGTGATCCGCGGCGCGTGGCTCGCGGACCGGCTGCTGGGCCGGCCGGTGCCGCCCCCGCCGGCGGGAGTGGCGGCGGTCGAGCCGGACATTCGCGGAGCCAAGACCATCCGCGAACAGCTCGCGAAACATCGCGACGTGGAGAGCTGCGCCGGCTGTCACGCGCGCATGGATCCGCTCGGGTTTGCGCTCGAGAGCTACGATGTCATCGGCGGCTGGCGCGAGCGGTACCGGATTTCGCCCGACCGCGGCCAGCGCGCGGACTGGGTGACGCTCGTGGTGAATCAGCGGGACATGAAGGTCGCCCTCGGCCCGAAGGTGGACGCAAGCGACACGCTGCCGGACGGCAGCAAGTTCAACGATCTCACCGAACTCAAGCGCCTGTTGCTGGCGGACGCGGACCGCATCGCGCGCGGCCTCGCCGAGAAGCTGCTGATCTATGCGACCGGGCACGGACTGGAATTCACCGACGCCGCGGTGATCAGCGACATCCTGCAGCGGGTGAAGGCGAAGGATTATGGGTTTCGCACGCTGGTCCACGAAATCGTGGCAAGCACGACGTTTCAGACCAAGTAGGGCGTGGGGGAAGTGGAAGCGGAGGCGGCAAAAAGAGGCGAAAGGGGCGACGGCAGCGGCCGCCCGTTGCGGGTTTATTTTCCAGATTGCAGGGGTGGCGACAGTTCGTCGCCATCCAGCTCGTGGCGACAAGCTGCCGCCACCCCGACTCCAGGCCGCCTCACGGCCGCGCGTCCAGCGTGAACTGCACCGCCACGTCCTTGCCCGCCTCGACGTCGATGGTTTGCACCGCGCTGCCGGCCTTGCGATGGATCGCCTCGATTTCGTAGCGGCCCGGCGGCGGCGCGAGCATCCGCAGGTTGCCGTTGGCATCGGTGACGCCGAAGAACGGGTGATCGAGCACGCTGACGTAGGCGAACATCCACGGATGCACGTCGCACTTGAGGCGCAAGAAAAGTTCCGGTACCTGCCACCCAAAAATCGCGTCGGCGCTGCGGTGCGGCTGCGCCACGTTGAACTCCTGATTGCTCCCGACCACCGGCGTCGCGTGAACATTGTGCAGGATGGGATCGGAGTTGCGGACCCGGATCGTCTGCCCGGTCTGCGCCCCGGCAATGTACGGCTGAAAGTCGCAGCCGACCTGATTGATCAACAGGGGTTGGTAGGGCGGCGCCCACCGCAGTGCTTTCAAGCCGCTGCGAATGTACACAAACACATCGGCCAGCCCGGCGTCCGCGCCCACCAGGTAGAAGCGGGTGTGGGGAATCTTCCGGTCCAGAATCGCCGAGCAGGTGGGATCAATGGGGAGCAGCTTTTCCGGCGGCGGCGTGCCGCGCAGCCGCACCACGCCGGTGAGACCGCGGATCGGGAATTCGCTGCGGCCGCGAATCTCGCCGGGGAGAATGAGATGCCCGTGCTCGATCCTGGCCAGCGGTGGTTCGTCGGACCGCGCCTTCGGCACCGAGATCACATTGGTGGCCGCGTTGGTCCCGGCCGGAGCGCCCAACGACACCGCGTCGGATCGCACGGGCGAAGTCGTCCGATTGGTGCGCCCCGCGGGCTGCGTGGGTTTGGCAATGTTGGTCGCCGCCGCGGTGTCGTTGGTCGGTGGCGAAATTGTCGCTGGAAGTTTCACCGCGCGCCCAGCCACGGCGGGCGGCGTCGCCCGCGGCGGCGCGACGGGTTCCTCAGCGCGCCGCTGTAAATCGCGATAGCCGTTGTAGCCTAGAATGCCGGCGATCACGAAGAGACCGGCCGCAATCACCCACAGCGGTTCGGCCACCGCGCTGCCCGGTTTGGGTTGGGATTTCATAGCAATTTTGGTCTGCGAAAGTTCGTGCCGTCCGCACGGCGAGCGCTGTCACGCGGGTCGCCTGCCGGTGTGGGTCTTGAGCCAACGGGGTGGCGACAGCTTGTCGCCACAGGCTGGATGGCGACAAGCTGTCGCCACCCCGATTTCACGGCGCTTCAGTGACCCACCTCCAGCGTGATCTCCACCGCGAGGTCCTTGCCCGGCTCGACGACGATGAACTCCAAATCGCCTTGCGCCTTGCGATGCGTCGGCGCGAGGCCGTACCGCCCCGGCGGCGGCGCGGGCATCCGGAAATTCCCATTCGTATCCGTGACCGCGAAGAACGGGTGCTCGACCACGCTGACATAGGCGAACATCCACGGATGCACGTCGCACTTGAACCGCAGGAAAAGCTCCGGCTTCTGCCAGGAGAATTCGAGGTCCGCGCTTTTCGGCAGGTGCGCCCGGTTGTATTCGCGATTCCCCGCGACCGCCGGGGTCGGATGCACATTGTGCAACACGGGATCGGAGTTGCGGATCCAGATGCTCTGGCCCGTCTGCGTGCCGGACACGTATGGCACATACTCGCAGCCCTGTTGGTTGATGAAGAGCGGCGGGACCGACAGCGCCCAGTTGGTGAATCTCAATCCACTGAAGATGTAAACGAACACGTCCGCCAGCCCGCCCTCCAAGCCCACGACGTAAAACCGCGTTTGGGCAACCTGTTGGCCGCGAGTGGCTGCACATGCGGGATCAATGGGCAACCGCTTCTCGGCGGGCGGAGAGCCGCGCAGGCGTACTCTTCCGGTGATGGTTTGGAGCGGGAGCGACGGAATGCCACCCGCATCTTTGTCGAAAATAATCCGCCGATTCCAAATCTCCGCCTTCGGTCCCGCTGTCTCCACGGGTCCCGCGTTGGTTTCTGCAAGGGCGCTCGCCACACCGCCGGTTGCCGGCAGAGCCAGCGCGGGCACAGCGTTGGAAATC
>BJHT01000323.1 GCA_014193395.1 Verrucomicrobiota bacterium | reverse complement strand
ATCGAAGCTTACTACAACACCCACCGCAAACACTCCTCCCTCGGCTACAAAACCCCCGCCACCTTCGAGGCCCAGCTCAACCCCAAAAACTAACCAAATGCTGGTCCAGAAATCCGTTGCATCTCATCACGACTCCGGGCAAGCCGGTCGAGTTCCTCGGTATGCGCATTGAGACCACCGACAATCACTTCATTCCACCCGTGGTTGGCGCCCTGGCGCTGGTCGGAGGAATCGTGCTGCTGGTCCTGAAACCGCGGGGGGCTTGAGCGGGCAAAGCAATGCTAGCCGGGAATTGACAAGTCAGTCGGGCCGGACCGCCCGGCACACAATGAAAGTCAACCACGGGGAGTAGGCCGGCGTTGCTCCCGGAGTCGTTCGTGCCAGAGCCGCAGACGGTGTTTGGTTTGAGAAGCCAAGTCATGCCATTGACGCGACGCGGCTGCAGTTTTTCTCCGAGCAGAATGGTGCGGCGCAAACGTGGAATTGAGATCATGCCATCTGACTGGCTGCAGGATGCCGGACGACAGATGGTACGGCGATAGACTGCTCATTGGCCGCCGCAGATGGCCAGACGTTGGTTTCGGCGGGAGTGAAGGTTGCCGGTCGGGAAGCAGGAATCCACGGGGTGGTGGCGCGGGCAGGCCGCATGAGAAACTATCTTCAGCATCTCCCCTGGCTGGTCCGCTTTGGCGAACGCTACTGGGCGCGGCCCGCGCTGGATGTGATTGTCTCTTCGGCTTCCCCGGACGAGCGGTTGGAGGAGCGGCTGAACTGGCTGGTCAACGTGGTACAGTGGATTCGCCGTCGTAGTCACGAGGATGATGCGGTGGCGGGTTCGCGTGCCGAGGTGCAGGCGGGGCGTTTGCGACTGTTCCTGGATTTGCTGGATCGCAATCCGGAAGGCAAACGGGCGGTGGCCCAGACGCTCCGCTCGATCATTCGCGAGACGAATGCGCTGGAGCTTTTCTCTGAAACCGGGCTCCCCCGACCCTATGGCCTGCTGCGCGAAGTCCGCGAGCGGCTGATTAACAAGATCGCGCCGACGCCACCGGGGTCGGCCGAACTCAGCGTTCTCTTTGACCGGCTTTTCCCGCAGGCCCGCGACGATCGGTGGCTTGAACAAATTGAGGAATCCACCCTGGAGCGGTTTTGCGCTTTGCTGGCATTCGGCGCGACCGCAGCGGAGGCTGGCTGGAACACGCTCGCCCCGGACATGACTGACGCCCTGTTGCAGATTGCCGCGCAACTACGGGTGTCCTGCTGTTCGACAGCGGTGCGTTCGCGGATCAGAGATCAGCGCCTCCAAGAGTTGCCGGGTTTCAAATTGAGCCACACGTTGGCGGCGGTTCTGGCGGCGCGGGGGCGGGAGGATCAGCCGACTTTGATCGCGGAAATGAATTTCCTCCACGAGCTGGTCGAAGGTTGCCATCGGATGAACGACGAGGTGCTGGCCCATCTGGAAACTCACGGTGTCAGCACTGAGGTGGTGTATCAGCTGGCCTTTGTCGAGGCCTCGTTGCAGCGGTTCGAGGCGCTGCTGGATCTGACTTTCAACCCCGACCGACCCTGGACGAGGGTGGCCGGCTTTGTCGCGCTGCTGGTGCGGGAAAATCAGGCGCGCCGGAGCGTCCGGGATTTGTTGCGCCGGAATTTTCAATTGCTCACGCGCAAGCTGGTGGAGCGCAGTGCCGAGACGGGTGAGCACTATATCGCCCGCACCGCGCCGGAATACCGGGAAATGCTGCGGAACGCGGCCGGGGGCGGGGCGATCACCGGCCTGACGATCTGGTTCAAGACCATTATCTTTGGCTGGCATCTGGCGGGGTTGCTGCAAGGGCTGGCCGCCTCGTTAAATTACGCCGTGAGTTTCGTCGGCATCCAGCTTTGCGGGTTTGCCCTCGCCACCAAGCAGCCGGCCACCACCGCGCCGGCCCTGGCCGCCCGGATGCATCATGTGCGCGAGCCGGCGGCCCGGGAAGCGTTGGTGGATGAGATTGTGTTCCTGATCCGCTCCCAGTTCGCCGCCGTGGTGGGCAATCTCTGTCTTGTCGTGCCGACGGTGCTGGGCCTGCACCTGGTCATCTTGTGGCTCAGTGGCGGACCGCTGATGAATGAGACCAAGGCCACCGCAACCTTGCACTCGGTTTCCCTCCTGGGGCCGAGTTTTTTCTTTGCCGCAGTGACCGGTGGCCTGCTCTGGGCATCTAGCCTGGTCGCCGCGGCGACGGAGAATTGGTTTGTTTATCACCGCGTCGGCGCCGCCTTTGAAGCGGACCCGCGGCTGCGGCGGCTGTGGGGAGCGCGAGGCAACGCGCGAATCGCCCGGTTTCTCAGCCGAAACATCGCCGGTTTTGGCGGCAATATCTCGCTGGGTTTCATGCTGGGGCTGCTGCCGGAACTCGCGGCGTTTGCAGGCCTGCCGTTGGAGGTCCGGCATGTGACACTGTCCGCCGGAGCCGCCGCCGCCGCCGTGGCCGCGCTTGGTGCGAGTGTACTGCGGACGGAGGCCTTCTGGATGGCGGTCACGGGCATCCTGCTGATTGGCATGCTGAATGTGGGAGTTAGTTTTCTGCTCGCCATGCTGGTGGCGATTCGTGCGCGCGGCGTCCGGGGGACGGCACGTCGTGCCATCTATCAGGCGATAGTCCGCCGCCTTTGGCAGCAGCCGGTAAGTTTTTTCCTGCCCGTCGCCGTCCGGCATCCTGACGGTCCGCTGAAATAATCGCTTTCGATGCCAGGCGCGGCCCGTGGCCTGATCAGATTCCAGAAACGATTTTGAGAAGCTGACTTCTCAGAAGGCTGAGCAGCAGTAACACGACGGTGGTACTGACCTGCCGGGAGCAGCCGCGGTCAGCAGTCGAACTGGAGACTACTAAAATGTCGGGGGCATAGCCTACACGTTGGCTTGGGACCTCATTTCGGTTGGCAAGATGATCACGGGCTGAGAGTCACCTGACTTGAGAGCACAGGATAGGCTCTCCCACGGACTTGGTAGTAATGAACCGAGAGCGGCTTGGACTGCTCGCAACTTGGTCGGGGTAATTCCGCCCCGAGCAGGCATGTCTTCGTTGATCTGTGCCGAAGTCGGTTTGTGCCAAGTGGCGCGAATCGAAGAAACTCCCGAGACTGGCAATCAGCCTGGCGAGCCTCAGGTTCCCAACCGGCTCAGGCGGTCGATGACGACGTGATGCTTCAGGCAGCCCCAGTCCTCGATCTTCGCGACCCAGGCAGGCTTCTCATCTTTAGAAAGTCCGCGAAGGCCGCCGACCATTCCCGTCAGCCCGCGTCCCGCGGGTTCACTCAAGCTGCGCTGGGCTGCTGGCAGTCCTGTGCTTCCGGGAGGACTGGCCATCAATTTACTTAGAGCCTGTTTGAAAACTCAAAGAATGCTGCAATAAAGCAAATTACTGTGCAAATTTGACCACCGGCCCCAATAAGCTGGGGATGCGATACACAACTGACCTCACCGACCATGAATGGAGCCTCATTGCCTACTGTTTTCCCAGGCCCGCCAAGACTGGCAGGCCGCGGGAGCACGCCTACCGTGATTTGCTTAACGCCATCTTCTACGTCGTGCGGACCGGCTGCCAGTGGCGAAACCTACCCAAGGATTTGCCGTTGATGCTATGGTGCTTCATCCCGAACGGCGACGACGCCATCACCTAGACGCCCGATAACTCCAGCCACGAAGGGAGCGGAACCTGGTTAACGATGGCCAATCGGGGGCACGGAAGCCGCCCAGTTCCAGCGGCACAATAGCCGTAGTCTATGGCTCCCCGTGGGTGGCTGAGCTTCCTTCGAGATTGCAGCGCCCGGCTCGGCGGTGGCCATCGGGCAGCATGACCGGCTCACGTCAGCAAATGGTGCCAATCACTTGAAAACGGATTTCCCCTTGCAACGGTCGGGCTTTTGCCGACAGACTCCGGGGCTGGTTGCATCCGTAGCTCAATTGGATAGAGCATCTGACTACGAATCAGAAGGTTCAAGGTTCGATTCCTTGCGGATGCACCACTTCAAATCGCCAGTGTTTACAGGGGTTCCGCGAGATTTTCCAGATGGGGAGTTGTGCGGAAATATTTTTCAAACTGCCACTTTGCTGCCACTTTTGAGGTTCCCGATTGCGTTTCTTTGGGGGCATGACCGGGGGTGGAGTGGCGATGCGCGTGGCGGTTGTGGCGTGGATTCGGGCAAAATATTTCCGCGGGTGAGGCAGCGCAGGGTGGAAAGAAATCGGTGATTCGGGACCGCGCGGGATTCATACGGAAGGTGGGGATTTGCGGGGCGAGGGTGAAGCCGACGAGGAGGGATCGAACAGCTCCGGTGGCACCTGAAGTCGTGACACAGACTGCCCGCCGCCGCTCCGGCCGGTGGCAGGAACCCCTGGCAGAGCGTCCTGCAAGCGGGGCGGACACGCACAGAAGTCTGCCACGTCCACACCGACTGCCGCGAATGAATTCTGAGGCGAGCGGGGGGCGGGGGGGGCTTGGTGGGTGGGTGGCGGACGGCGGCGATGGATTCGGGGCGGTATTACCCAAATCAAAACGCAGTTGTCGTCGCTCCTTCGACGATTCGGCTGGGCTGGCAGACAGGCGGCAGGGGTGTTTCTGATGGTCTGGAAAATCAGCGCGGAAAATTCCCGGCTATCACGGCGCACTGATAAGTTCCTGCAAACGGGCGAGAGCCGTGTCGGCGTCCTTCCCTTTCTGGTCGATCACCGCGAGAAGTTCGCCGGGGGTGCGCGTATCCTCGTCGGATGTGCGGTTCGGGTTCACGGCCTTGAGGTCGAAAACAGCGGCTTCAATCGCTTCGGCTTTGGCTTCGGCTTCACGGGCGTCACGCGCGACGGATTTCCAGCGTTCTTCGGCGGTTGTGCATTCGGCGACCGAGGCTTGCCGGCCTTTGCGCTGGTCGCGCAACTGCTCCTCCAATTCCTTGGCCTGCTTGGTGAGGTCCGCGGCCCGCTCGCGGTGGGGACGCGCTTCGTCCATGGCCTGGGATTGACGTTCGGTGAAGTTCACCGTCCAACTCTGGGTGCTGTCGGCCTGTTTGGGCAGCAGACGGAAAAACTCGTCGAAGTGTCGGAGCGTGAGCGGGGTCTTCTTGCCGACTTTGATGTCGGAGAGGTCGTAATACCAGATGCGCTCGGTGTGCTTGCCCTTCGTGAAAAAGACGAGGTTGGTCTTCACACCGGCCCCGGCGGACGAGAAAACCCCACCGGGCAGGCTCACGATGCAATACACGTCGCATTCTTCGAGCAGCTTGCGCTTGGTCTTCACAAACGCCTCGCCGTCCACGCGGAAGAGCACGCCCTCGTCGAGCACGATGCCGCACCGGCCGTGTTTCCTCATGCTCTTGAGGACGTTCTGGAGGAACAGCACCTGGGTCGCGCCGGTTTTGTATTCGTATTGTGTCTGCGCTTCTTTGCCTTCTTTGCCGCCGAAGGGCGGGTTCATCAGCACCACGTCGAAAAACGGCGGGCCGCCTTGGAACAAGCCGTCGTAGGCCGCCACGCCCGAGAGCGCGTTGCCGTGCCAGATGTGTGGCTCGTCGATGCCGTGCAGGACGAGATTGGCGAGCGCGATGGGATAGACGGCGTTGTCCTTCTCGCGACCGAAAAACGTGCGCCGTTTGAGGGTTTCCAACTGCGGCCCCGTGATGTTGTCACCCGCCTTCTCCCGCAGGTATTCGTAAGCCTGCGCCAGAAAACCGCCCGTGCCGCAGCCGGGGTCATAAACGGTTTCGCCCAGCTTCGGGTCCACCACGCGCACCATGGCGCGGATGATTTCGCGCGGCGTGAAAAACTGCCCGCCGTCATTGCCCTTCTCGCCCATCTTGAGGAGCAGTCCCTCATACACCTGCGAGAGAGTGAAGACGTGGGTGTCGTCCACGGTGACGCTGCTGATCTCGTGAACCTTGTCGAGCACGTCGAGGAAGTTCTTCTCCGAATCAATCCGGCTGCGGTCCACGCTGGACATGATTTCGCTGATGACCTTCTGCCGGGCCGAGGCGCCGGGCTGGTCCTTCAACTCCTTCAACTTCGGCAACAAGTCGTCGTGGACGAATTTCCACACGCTCGCGCTCTTGTCCTGGCGCAGGGGCGACTCCGGCGCGGCCCAATCCCGCCACCGATACGGCTTGGGCACGGACGCCTTGAACCGCAATCCCAGCGCCGCCGTTTCCTCCGCCTCGCGCGCCTCGTGCTCGTCGAGGATGCGGAGGAAGAGAATCCACGTCAGCTCCGGCACGTATTGGAGCGCGCCCGCGCAGTTCGAGCGCCGCATAATGTCGCAGATGGACTTCACCGCCGCGTTGAGCGACTGGGGTGAACTGTGGCGTTTGGCGTTGTTTCGGTCGGGAACGGTCGTGGTGGCGTTGTTCACAAAGTAAATAGGAAATCCATGCCGAGATCGCGGTGTAATCCATTTAGAAACGATTCCGCCGCCGGCAGACAATCTTCGGGACGCCCAGAGTTGGCGGGTGACAGGATTGCCCCAAGCCGTTTGTCCAAGGCGACCAGTTGCGCGAATCGTTGCGCCGTCAGAGCGGCTCCGTGTGTCTTAATCAACCGGCCGGCCAGCCATTCCATGCACACCACCCGGCCCGCCACCCGGCCGCGTATGGCCGCCAGCCTCGAATCGCCAGCAACCGCACGCATGGCGGTCTTGTCATTCGAGGCTAGGAAATGAAACCCATGCTCCGCGAGCACTCCGTAAAGCACGGCCTCGCCTTCGTCCACCCCGCAAACCTTCTCAAACGCGGCGCGCGTTGCGAGATTCGGAACCTCGTCGAGCGGGGCAACCCGCGCGCACATTTCGAGCGAACGACTGATGACTTCCGCAGGATATTTTTGAAATGCTCGCGCTCCTTTCCGCAGCATGAATTCCAGCGACTTCAGCCGCCGGGCCTCTGCCATCGTGAAGCCGGCAGCCGTGATGGCTTCCTCCAGAAAGCTCGCACCCGCGAGCAGCACGAAGGCGTCGTTGTCGATCAGCAGACGCCGCTCGCTCATGGATTATCCCCGGCACTCGACGCCGAACACCGGCAGCAATTCCATCACGGCTCCGGGCAATTCGGCAAACGGATGGCCGTCGTCTGAAATCAACCGACGGCGAAGCGCCTCCGCCACGATGGCTCGCGCGCCCGCGTCCATGTTCATCAGCTTCAAGGCCGCAATCGCTACGGGCATCCGTTGCGCGGTCTTGCCGTAAATCAACGTCACGCTGCCCGCGTGGACACCGTGCTGCTCTTCAAACCGTTCAGCCGCCGCGCGGAGTTTCGGCGCGGTCAATCCGTAGGTCGCAGAGAATTCGGGCGTGCGCTGGCCGGTGAGCAGTTCCAGCGCGTCGCCGTCTGCCTCGCGCTCGTCCTTGTCCTCCGTGGCGGTGTCGAGGTCGGAATCCGCCAGCATTTCGCCGCCGGGCTTCACATGGCCGCGCAAGATGTGACCGACTTCGTGGGCAAGGTAGAAGGCCTGGCGCGGCGGGGAATCATAGCCCGAGGCGAGGACAATGACGGGCCGGTCACCCTCGTAGTAAGCCATGCCTGCGAACTTCTTGGCCGCCGTGGGCAACGGGGAAAAATGAAATACGGCGATGCCGTGGGACCAGCAGGCTTCCACCAGCGCCCCCAAATCCACGGTTCCCTGTCGCTCCAGTATCCGTCGGCGCAATGCGGCGGCGGTGAGGTTGGCGGGCAATGGCGGCACGGCGCGCAAGTGGGGCAAGACGAGCGCGACGGCATTGCGGGCGGCGATCAATCCCGGAGCGATGTCCGCGCGCTCGGTTCCGCTCTTGGCTCGCTTCAGCCGAACGTGGTTGGCATCGGGGAGGCGCAGCGGTTTCAGCGGGTCCGCGACGTCCGCCAGCGGCAGACTGAGGCGTTGCGCCACGCGCAGCTCGATCTGCACGCGCGACGTGGCATCTTGCGCGAGCGAGTCTTCCCACCAGTCAGGCAGCACCACCCGGCGCACAAACGCCTCGTCATAGCCAATGCGTTTGAGGCGACGGAACAAGGTGGGAATCAATGGCGTGACCGCAGGCATGGGGTGGGTTTCGGGGTCCGTGAAAGTGTTTACAGTTTTGGTGTTCGTAAACTAACAACCGAACTTTGGTTGACCAGTCTGAAATTCCCGGCGCGAAACAAAATCACGGCGCCGGGGTGAACGCCGTGCGGAGGAGGGCGGCGGGGAGGCGCTCGATTTCGGCGAGACGGG
>BJHT01000322.1 GCA_014193395.1 Verrucomicrobiota bacterium | reverse complement strand
CCGGCTTGCCGGTGGTCAGCAGCTCGACGGCTTGGGTTTTGAACTCGGGGGTGTAGCGCTTGCGTGGTGCTAGTTTCATGATTTTTTGATTCTGTAGGTTCTTGGTCCAGAAAGATAGAGCACCTCACTGTGCTGCGCCCTTTCCCTACTGTCCGTTCTCGTTTCATAGCCATGGTTTTGCTTACTTAACCACTGGTGCTAACTCTGGGGAGCCTCTCAGTTGGCAACGGGATTATGCATTGCCACGTTAGTGACCGCCCAGACGGTGTTGAAAAACGGGGGACAAGACTTTCAAGAAATTCCGTGTGATTGATCGAATGGCCATTACGAGGTTTTAGTCCGTAGCCCATGCCCGCTCCAATGCGTCATCTAGTTGTATTGTTTTCCTCCGTGGGAATCGCGTCCGCCGCCGTCGATTTCCAGCAGCAAGTTCTGCCCGTCCTCGAAAATGTCTGCGTTCGCTGCCACGGCGCGGACAGTGCCAAGGGGGGGCTGCGGCTCGACACCAAGGAGGGCCTGCTCAAAGGCGGCAAGCATGGGCCGGTCATCAATTCCGCCGACCTCACCAAGAGCGAACTGCTCCGCCGCATCACCCTGCCGCGCGGGCACGATGACATCATGCCGCAGGAGGCCGAGCCGCTCTCGGGTCCGCACCGCAACTGGCTGGTCGAATGGGTGAAGACCGGCGCGAAATTCCCCGACGGCGTGGCTTTGAAATCGCGCAAGAAAGAGGTGCCCGGTCTGGCCGAGAAGGATTTGATCCCCGACAAGGCCCCGGCGTCGCTCCGCGAGGCGGCGCAACTGACGGATAAGATTCTGGCGGCGGAAAATGCCGCCGCGAAAGGCCCGCAGCCCCGCGTCGCACCCGGGATCGACGACCTGGCGTTCCTGCGCCGGGCGACGGTGGACTTGATCGGGCGCATTCCCACGGCGGCGGAGATCGCCCAGTTCGAGAAGGAGTCTGCGGGTGACCGGCGCGAGAAGCTGGTGGACCGCCTGCTGGCCCAAGGCCGGTTTTCGGAACGCTGGACAGTCTTTTTCGCCGACATGCTGCGCATTCGTTCCCGGGCTGAGGGCGGCTCGCAGATGCTCGCCTACATCAACCGCTCCATCGCCCAGGGCAAACCGTATGACGAGCTCGCCCGCGAACTGATCGCCACCAACGGCCGTCCCGACCAGTCCCCAGCCACCGGTTTCATTCTCGGTGATGCCGCCAATCCGATGGCGCTCGCGGGTGCGACGTCGCAAATTTTCCTCGGCGTCCGGCTGTCCTGCGCCGAGTGCCATGACCATCCGTTCGATGACTGGAAGCAGAAGGAGTTTTACGAACTGGCCGCCTTCTTCGGCCAGACCAAGCGCGTCGAGTCGGGCAAACTGCGCAAGACCTACTACACGACCGAAGGCACCGAGATGGCCGTGAAATGGCCGCCGGAACGCGAGCAGGCCCCCGAGCGCGACGGCGTGAAGCCAAAGTTCCCGTTTGAAATGATCAGCTTCAAAGGCCAGCCGCAGTACATCCGCCGCCTCGAAGACCGTCGCAAACCCGCCCCCGAATCGCCCGCCCTCGCCGCCGCCGCCGCCAAGAAAGCCCTTGAGGAACTGGTGGACGGCACCACGGTCGAGCAAGCCCGCCGTGCCGCCCTCCCCGGCGGCGACGTCCTCGCCGAGGCCACCGCCAGCGTGCCAAAGCAGGATGTGCTGAAGAGCATCTATCGCCCCAGCCCGTTGCGGGAACAACTGGCCGCGATGATCACCGATCCGCGCAATCCTTACTTCGCGCGCTCGTTTGTGAACCGCGTGTGGGCGGAACTCGTCGGCCGCGGCTTCGTCGAACCGCTCGACAATTTCTCCGCCTACAACGAGATGCGCCATCCGCAGACCCTCCAGTTCCTCGCCCAAGAGTTCATTGCCAACGGCTACGATCTCCGGTCGCTCGTGAAATTGATCATGCTCACCGACGCGTATCAGCGCGGGCACCTGCCGGCCGGGGCCAGCGTGGAAGAAGTCCAGCGCGCCGAAGCGTCTTTCACCGCTCCGCGTTCGCGTCGGATGCTCAGCGAAGTGCTCTTCGACAGCCTCGCCACGGCAGGCCATCTCTTCGATCACAAGTGGCCGGATGGTGCCAACCTCCGCGAAGTCACCCGGCAGATTCGCGTCCCGCTCGCGCCGCCCGCCATGGTCGCCGAAGCCAAGCCCGCGGCTCCTGAAGGCGACGAGCCGAACATGATGGCGGTGAAAACGCCCAAGCCCACCGCGCCCTACGATCTCGAACGCGGCGACAAGCTGGACTTCGAGGCGCTCCTCAAACAGGACTCAAAGGAATTGCTGGCGATGAAAAATCAGGCCGACGCAGCCGCGATGGAGTTGCTCAGCCAAGTGAAGAAGGACTTCACCAAGCAGAAAATGAAAGAAGACGCAGCGATGGAAGCCGAGCGCATGGCCCGCCGTCGCCTGTTGCAATCCGGCCTCGCCGAGCGCTTCCGCCTCGAGACGATCAAGGAAACCGTCGATGACAATCCGAAGTTCGACACCACGCTGCGCATGGCCACCCCGGCCCCGCCCTCGCATTTCCTCCGCGTCTTCGGCCAACCCTCGCGTGAGAACCTCGGCGAGTTTCGCGACGAGTCCCCGTCGCTCCGCCAGGAACTCATGCTGCTCAACGGCAAGGCCACCCACGAAGCCTCGCGCGTCGGCCCCCTCGAGCCGCTCCATCCGCTCATCGCCGGCAAAAATCCGCAGCCCGAACGAGCCATTGAACTGGCCTATCTCGAGATTCTCACCCGCCGTCCCACGACGGAAGAACTCGCCGAGGCCAAGTCCATCCTCGCCGCGAACACCAAACCCATCGACGGCCTGGCCGATCTCCGGTGGGCCTTGTTCAACTGCCACGAGTTCCGCTACCTCCCGTAATTTTCAGCGTCCCACAACAACCAACATCCAGATACAGACCATGAGCGCCTGCACCAACTACCACGTCTCCCGTCGCCGGTTCCTCGGCCAGTTCTCCGGGGCCGCCGCCCTCCTCGGCATGCCCATCAACCGCCTCGTCGCCGCGCTCGGCTCCGCCCACGCGCCCAAGGCCGAATCCGTCATCCTCTTCTGGAATGGCGGCGGCATGAGCCATCTCGACACTTGGGATCCCAAGCCCGGCCGCGCCGTCGCCGGTGAACTCGAACCGATCAAGACCAGCGCCGACGGCATCCAAATCAGCGAAATCTTCCCGCAACTCGCGAAGCAGATGCACCACTGCTCGATCATTCGCTCGATCGCCGGCACCAACGGCGATCACGGCCGCGCCACCTACGAGTTGCAGACCAGCTTCCCGCAAAACCCCGCGCTCGTGCATCCCGGCATGGGATCGTTCGTCGTGAACGAACGCCGCACCAACAGCGACCTGCCTGCCTACATCAGCATCGGCGGCATGGCCCCGCGCGCGGGCTACCTCGGCCAGCGCTGCGAGGCCTACTACATCGGCCTGCCCGGCGAGCGCGATCCGTATCTGGCCTTCCCCGAGAGCATCAAGCAGGTCGATGGCCAGCGCCGTCTGGAAATCCTCGCCCGCATGAACACCCGCGCGTCCGACAAGCTCGCCGCCGCCGATTTGAAGGAATCCGAAGTCGCCCTCAAGGACGCCGTGAAGCTCATGAAAAGCCCGGCGCTCGCCTCGTTCGACCTCGACAAGGAAAATCCGAAGACGCTCGAACGCTACGGCCTGACCGAGTTCGGTCGCGGCGCGCTGCTTGCCCGCAAGCTCGTCGAAACCGGCGTCCGCTTTGTGCAGGTCAATCGTGGCGGCTTCGACAATCACACCGATGTCTTCCCCGCCATGCGCAACCACGGTTCCGTCATGGACCCTGCCTTCGCCTCGCTCATCGAGGATCTCGCGGCGTCCGGCCGTTTGGAGAAAACCCTCGTGCTCATGTTGAGCGAATTCGGCCGCACCCCGAAGATCAACAAGGACGCCGGGCGCGATCACCACGCCAAGGTTTTCAGTTGCATCATGGCCGGCGGTGGCATCAAGGGCGGCCAGGTCATCGGCAGCTCCGACGCTGACGGCATGGAACCGGCGACCCGCCCGGTGCAAGTCCCCGACCTCCACGCCAGCGTCTGCTACGCCCTCGGCGTCGATCACACCAAGGAACTGACCACGCCCCTCGGCCGCCCAATGAAGCTGGTCAAGGAAGGTGCCAAGCCCGTCGCCGAACTCTTCGGCTGAGCAAAGCCCGGCAGCGCGCCGGTCAATTCCTCCTCCCTTCTCGCGGGTTCTTCCGGTTTCAAAGCCGGAAGAACCCGTTTTCATTTTCCCACCAAGCAACCCGGCGCGCGGGCTGGAGAACTTGTAGGAGTCGAGGTAACGAGACTCAAACCTCCTTCTGCGCGAGGCCCGCTCCAATCACCGCCGCCGTGCCCCTGCCCCACACCAATGTGAACCCCGATTCCCCAAAAAGAATTGGCAAAGGAATGGAGGCAAACCGTTTTCACTCCCCATTCCTTTGCCCTAAACTCCCTGCCTCGCTCCCATAATCCCATCCGCTCCCCGCCGTTTCCGCACTCGGCTGTTCCTCCCGTCGCCTCCCACAAAACCTGACGCCGCTGAGACCCGGACGGATTTGCAATTAACCCACTTCCGCCGAATGCCGATTCAGAGGAGAATGATGTGTGGATTCCATTTTTGCAGACTCGGGGAGATGCCGCGCCTGCTGCGACGCGCCGCCCTATGCCGTCTCGTCCTGTTGCTCCTCCTGTTGCCGGGCGCGATCACCCTGCCCGGCGTGGCCGCCGAAGCCGAGACCGCTGACGCGCCCGCCCCGCAGAGCCTCGGTGAATCCTTCCGCGCCCGCCGCGTCACCCGCGCCAGTGCCAATGCTGGCGATTCGGTGCTCACCTCGATCATGACCGACTTCTACGATGTCGCGCTGGTCATCGCGACGGTGTTCCTGCTGGTGATGCTCGGCGCTTCCGTCTCGCTGCGCCGCAAGGTCAACGAACAGACCGCCCGTATCCGCGAGCAGTTGAAACGCGAGGCCGCCCTCGAGGACCAGTACCGTTCGCTCTTTGAGAACGCCCACGACGTCATCTACACGCACGACATTTCAGGCCGGCTCACCACGCTGAACCAGGCCGGCGAACACGCCCTCGGCGTCAAGCGCGCGCAGGCGCTCGCCGCCAACCTCCGCGACTTCGTTGTCCCCGAGCAGCACGCCGATTTTGAACGCTGGCTGACCAGCCAGTCCCTCGGTGGCAGTGCGTCCGGCTTCGAGCTGCGCATTCAATCGCGCTCCGGGCGGAAGACCATTCTCGAGGTGAGCGCGCGTCGGATTCAACGCGCCGACGGCACGCCCGAGATCGAAGGCATCGCCCGCGACATCACCGAGCGCAAACAGGCCGAGGAAGCCCTGCGCCAGTCCGAGGAACGCTTCTCCAGCGCCTTCCGCCTGAGTCCGTTGCCCATCGCCATCAGCACGCTGGGCGAGGGACGTTATCTCAGCGTGAACGAGAGTTTCCTGAAGCTGTTCGGTTTCACCCGCGAAGAAGTTGTCGGCCACACAGCGCTGGAACTGGGCGTGTTCGCCGATCCCGAGGAACGCGGCCGCATCAACCAGCTCATCCGCGACCAGCGCTCGGTGTGCGGCCACGAGTGCAAATTCAAAACGAAAACCGGCGCGCTGCGCACCACGCTGCTCTTCATCGAGGTAATCGATCTCGGCCCCGAATCCTGCACGCTGACCGTCGCGCACGACATCACCGACCGCCTGCACCTTGAAAGCCAGTTGCGCCACGCCTTGAAAATGGAGGCCGTCGGCCGCCTCGCCGCCGGCGTTGCCCATGATTTCAACAACATCCTCACCGTCATCCAGGGCAACGCCGAGATGGCGCTCGCGCGCAAAGTCATCCCCCCGGAATTCTCCCGCCCTCTCGAACAAATCGCCGACGCCGCCCAGCGCGCCGCCAGCCTCACCAAACAGTTGCTCACCTTCAGCCGCCAGGGCCGCATGCAGACGACCCCCGTTGATCTGAACATCCTGACCAACAATTCCGCCAAGATGCTCCGTCACCTGCTGACCGACGACATCGTGCTCAAGGTCCACTACACGCCCAATCTGCCCGCCATCCACGCCGACCCAACCATGATGGAACAGGTCATCATGAACCTTGTCATCAACGCCCGCGACGCCATGCCCCGCGGCGGCCAGGTCAACGTCAACACCTCCGTCCTCCAGATCGACGACGCGCATGTGAAGCTGCATCCCGAGTCGCGCCCCGGCGAGTTTGTCTGCTGGAGCGTGACCGACAACGGCTGCGGGATGGATGCCGCGACCTTGTCCCGTATCTTCGAACCGTTCTTCACCACCAAGGAACCGGGCAAAGGCACCGGCCTCGGCCTGGCCACCGTCTATGGCGTCGCCAAGCAGCACCAAGGCTGGATCGAGGTGACCAGCGAAGTTGGCAAGGGCACCACCTTTTTTATCTTCCTCCCCTGCGACCGCGCGGTCGTGTCGCCCCAGCGCAAGCAGTCCCCCCGCAGCATCCGCCGTGGCCAGGAAACCATCCTCGTCGTCGAGGATGAAGTCCCCGTCGGCGAACTGGTGCGCGGCATTCTCGAAGAAAATGGCTACCGCGTCTTGAAAGCCACCAGCGGCCTCCAAGCCCTGCAGGTGTGGAACGAACACGGCGCCGACATCGACCTCGTGCTCACCGACATGAAGATGGGCAAGGGCATGTCCGGTCCCGAACTGGTCGAAAACCTGTGCGCGCTGCGGCCCGATCTGAAGGTGGTCTTCACCAGCGCCTACGCCCCCGAAGCGCAGGGCTGCAAACTCGCGTTGCGCGACGGTTTCAACTTTCTCCCCAAGCCCTACAGCCCGCCCAAACTCGTGCAGACCGTCCGCGCCCGCTTGGAGGAAACTGACGTCCTCGCGTGCTCCACACCCCCTTCACCGCCGCCCACTCCCACACCGTCGCCGTCGCCCAAGCCCGTCGCGACAGCGCCCTCCCTCCCGACGCCTGCTCCTGCGACTCCGGCCCCGGCCAAACCGACCACCACGCGACGCTTCAAGGACGAATCCCGGCTGGTCGCGGCGTGATCCGCAGGCGGGGTGGCGACAGCTTGTCGCCACACTCACCCCTCCCGTCTCGACCCACGATTTCGGACCTGCGAAAACTTGCCTTCTCCCCTTCTTTCATTCCCTCCGTCACCCCGTCCCGCCCACCCGCACCCACACCGTCTTCAAATACGCCGGATCCTCCCGCGTGATCGGAAAATCCGGTGGCTGCGGCACGTAGTGCTGCTGCGCGATTCGGCGGCCCGCGCCCGCGATGGCCGCCGTAACTTGCGCGAGAAAATCCTCCGGCTTCAGCGTCGCCGCATTCGTCGAGGCGAGCAGCACGCCGTCCGGCTTCAGCACCGGTAGCGCCGCGGTGACGAGCCGTTCGTAATCCTTCGCCGCCTGAAACACTCCCGTCTCCTTGGATTGCGAAAACGTCGGCGGATCCAGCACCACCACGTCGAAGCGCCGCCCCTTCTTCGCCAGGCGCTTCAGCCAATCGAACGTGTCGCCGTAGATGAAATCATGCGCCGCCGGATCAAGTTCGTTCGCGGCAAAATTCCGCCGTCCCCAGTCGAGATATTTGCGCGAGAGATCAAGGCTCATCACCCGTGCGCCCGCCTCCGCCGCGCACACCGAGAAGCCGAAGGTGTACGCGAACGTGTTCAACGCCTCCGCCCCCGCCGGGCCGTTCGGGAACAGAGTAAAATTCGCCGCGACGTGATTGGTCAGAAACCGCCGCCGATTGTCCCGCTGGTCGAGAAACAACCCGACCGAATAACCCTCGCCAAACCGCAGCGCGAAGCGGACGCCATTCTCGCGCACCAGCACCTCCTCGCCCGCCGCCGCGCCCGCGACGAGCTGCGGCGAAACCTCCTCCGGCGCGGTGCGACGCACCTGCCGGTTCAAAATCTTGTGATACGCCCCGGCCAATCCGAACTGCCCCAGCCATTCGCCCAATTGTGCCGCCTCATCCGCGTGCAGCGGCGCGGCGGATTGCGACAGCAGATGCTCGCCCAGCCGCTCGACATACCAGCCGGCCTGCTGATCCCCCGCGCCATGAACCAGCCGGAAGGCCGTCGTCGCCGCCGGATCAATCACCGCGTTGCGCAACGCCAGCCGCGTGTCCGTCGCGAAATCCACCGGCGCGCTGAACTCCCGCCGCTCCCCCGTCGCCGGATGTTCCACCGCCAGC
>BJHT01000321.1:4782-8254 GCA_014193395.1 Verrucomicrobiota bacterium | reverse complement strand
CCGCGCGGGCGCGGACGGGGGCGGGCGCAATCTCGGCCGCGGCCTGGGCCGGTTCGTCCACGAGGCCGCGCTCGATCCCGGCAACCTCGACGGTCTCCTCCAGGTCTGGCGCGTCGCCATCGAAACGCGCGGCGACATGAGCGCGATCCAGGCGACGGCGCTCGATCAATTGCTGTTTGCCGTGCCCATCGGCGGGCAGATTTATGCGGCGACGCAGGGCGGGATTCCCGGTGCGTTCCTGATGGGCGCGGCCATGTATTATCCGCCGCTTGGCATCGGTTTGCTGGCGGTGAGCATGGCGGAATCGGGCTACGCCATTTACGACCTCGAGTATCAGAAGCCGGCGCTCGGCAACCTCGCGGACGCACTCTACCGCGGCTTCGTCGGCCCCGAGACGCGCAGTTATCCGGGCGATGCGCCGCCGCAGTTCACCGACGCGGAGCAGAAAGAGCTGTCGCAAATGCAGACCGAGCTGGGCCGGCTCCAAAATCTCGCCGAGCCGCTGCGGTTTGGTCAGTGGCTGCTGTTGAGCGAACGGGAGGCGACGGCGTGGCACAACGCTTCCCGCGCGGCGGCGGAAACCTTGAAGCAACGCGCCGAGCAATGGGGGCCGAAGCTCCAGACGCTCGAGGCGAAGAAGAAGGCGTTCGAGGAATTCAGCGACGGCTCGTGGGCGGGCGGCTACACCTACGGACTCGGTGCCCAGCTCGTGCAGAAGCCTTGTACCAATCACATCCTGCAGTTCGTGCAGCCGGTCATCTGCTTTTCGCCCGCGGGCATCGTGGACTTCAAGGCGCAGTTCAATCCGGCCACGGACGGTCCGCGGCTTGCGGAGTTGGAGCGCACCGTGCAAGCCGCGATGAAAGACCCCGCCGCCGATGTCGAGCGCGTGCTCACGCTGGCCGAGGAGCACGCCGATCTCACTCTCCGCTCCAATCGCTGGAGCCGCGCCCAGCGTTATCTCGATCTCGCCTACGGGCGCTCGACCAGCCGCGCCGGCCTGACGAAACGCGAGCAGGCCATGCCCGTGCCCGAGCTGATTCATCGCATCAAGCGCGACAGCATTCTGCCCGAGTTCGCGCGTGCGGAGATTGTGGATTTGCCGAAGTACGTGGACACCTATCTCCGCACCCACGCGAACGTCATCCCCGAATTGCACTCGTTGGGTCTGCTCAGCCGCGAGGCGCTAGATGCGGTGGCGTTGACCGGTGCCACGCCGGATCAACTCATTCCCGCCAGTGTGAAAAAGGAGCTGTCCGGCCGCCTCTCCGCCGACTTCGACCGCAGCCGCGAGATGTTTCTGAAATGGAAGACCGCCGAGACCAATCGCCTCGAGCGCCAGAAGATCGAGCTGCGCAACCGCATCACCGCCTACCGCGCCCAGGAGGCCGGCGCGGCTCTGGGCAGCCTTCGCAAAAACCCGCGCTACGAAGCGCTCTTCGACGCCATCCGGCTGGCGAACGTCCCGCGCAGCGCCCCGGTCATCAAGAGTACGATCTTCAAACTGCCGCTCAAAAACGCCGCTGGTCTCGCGAACCCTGCCGACGAGAAATTCAAATGGCAGTTGCAGCTCTCGATCACTGCGGACCCGGACCTTTACTATCCGCCCTACACCGGCGACCTGCATTTGCTCGACCTGAACCAGCTCCGCGCCGCGGTCGCCTCCGGCACGGTGGGCAAGGACAACGATCCCCTGCTGCCGCAAGTGCGCGAGCAGTTGCGCGAGCTGCTCAATGGCGACGTTGGCCGGATGAAAAACGACGATGTCCTGGTGCCGGTGGTCACCGTGTTCGCCGCCGGCATGGCGGACCTTTCCAAAGCGAACCCGGCGACCGTCCGGCATCTGCCCGGCTATACCGGCCCCGGTGCGGGGCAATGTGACGGCGACGATCCGGACCGCGACGGCGACGCGAACGAGTGCGCCGACGGTCCGCCCCGTCGGCGCGTCATGATGGGCCAGACCGTCCACGTTGGCACGCACACCAGCGGCGCGCCGGAGATTGATCACACCGATGGTTCGAGCGCGGCGACGCAGGTTTTCTTCCGCTCACCGCAGTTCCTCAAGGGGCCGGGCGAAGGGGCGGAGACGGCGAAGTTTCGTCTGGCCCGCGCGCTTTCCGAGAACGGCCCGTGGCTCACGGTGCGCGAACAGGAGGTCCGCCTCGGATACGATCATGCGCCGTTCTATCCGCGCGAGGGCACCATTGCCCGCCGGCAATCGGTGCTCACCGATCTGTGGGGCGCGACGAACGCGCCGGGGCGCGAGACGTTCAATGGCACGCAGTCCGCCTGGTATCGCGTTGGGGAGGTGCTCGCCTCCGGGCAGGAGGTCTGGTCCGCGCCGCGCGGGCCGGGGCCGGCGGTGATCACGCTGCGCGCGCCCCGCTGGCCGGACACGATCTGGCTCAAGGACGAGACCAATCAGTTCACGCTGACGTGGGCGACGGGCGGGTGGGGATCGTTTCAGGATTTCACCCAGCCCTTCCGCCTCACCGCCTTCGTTCATCTGGCGGACCAGCCGCCGCACGCCGAGGGCGTCGATGTGCGCGCGCAATGGCTGGGGAAGGAGTGGCACTTCTTCTCGCGGCCGACGAACGCGACCGACGGGGCCTACAGTTCACGCGCGGTGACGGCGCTGGATTTGCCGGTGCCGCGCGAGGCGACCGAACTGGTGCTTTCGTCGGCGATGTTCGGCCGCGAGACGCACCGGCGGTTGCGGATCACGCCCGAGTTTCCCGCCAAACGCGTCGCGGAACTCGAAGCCAATTTCACGAACAAATTTCTCACGCCCGCGAAGTTCCAGGAAATGCTCCTCGCCTCCCGCGCCCTGGCCGCGAAGGAAATCAGCAACGCCGTCGCCGCCATCACGCAGGACCGCGCCTACTGGCAGCGCGAGCTTGCCTCCGCCGCGCAGCGCGGTGACGCCGACCGCCTGCGCGACGTCCAGAAGAGCGCGCCGGAATCCGAGGCCCGCCTGCAACGCGACTACACGGCGGTGGTGTATCGCACGATGGATTACGGGCAGGGTTACTACGAGAGCAAGCTCGCCACGCCGATTCGGGCCGCCACGGAGGCCGGTCATACCGCCGAGGCGATCCGGCTGTGGGAGACCGCGCGGGATCTCTACGCCTCCATCTGGAAGCGCCCGATTCTGACGGACACGATCTTCACGAACGCCTACCACAACTGGTCCTCGAACCGCATCGAGCTCACCCCGCGCGCCTACGACCGCAACAGCACGTACGCCGCCGCGTCCGTCGCGTACTGGCAAATTGGCGATCTTGATGCGGCCTATGAACTCATCGAGGCCGAAGGCCGCCTGCGCGTCGAGCAGCTCCGCCTCGAAGGCAAGCCCGCCGACTGGCCGGAAAACCTGCGCCAGCGCGCGTGGGAGAATCGCGCCAGCGTCGGCAAGCTCGAGGCCGCCGTGGCGCATCGCGACGCGTTCGAGAAGGAATCGCTGCGCCGGCGG
>BJHT01000321.1:0-4772 GCA_014193395.1 Verrucomicrobiota bacterium | reverse complement strand
GCGCGCACCGAACCGCCGACCGAGGCGGCGGCGCGGAGAGACATCGTCGCCGGAAGGCCATACTGGTACCTCGCGGTGAAGAACGGCGCGCAGTTGGGGAACTACGGCCCCGCGCCATCCACGGCGGGCTTCGCCGCCGCCGCGCCCGCCGCCACACCCGCCGCGACGGAAACGAGCCGCGCGTCCGCGCCGCCGCCCATGTCGTTGCTCGGAATTGTCTCGGACCCGTTCAAGTACGACCAGCCCCGCACCACGAACAATGCTCCGCGCGACAACACCGCCATCAGCGGCGGCGCTCTGCCGTCCGGCGTCCCCGCGCCGCGATCGTCACCGCCCGCCGCACCGCCGCCGTCGTCCGATGCTTCCGCAGCGCGCACCACTTCGGGGGTGCCGCCCGTGGTTGGTTCCCTGCCGCCGGCCTCCGCCCCGCCCGCCCCGCCGCCAGCGGGTCTGGACGCGGCTGCCAACGCCACCTCCTCGCCGGGTGCGCTCGCACGCACTGCCGGGCCGCTCCTGCAACAACCGGGGGTGACGGTTCCCTCGTCGCCGACTCCTTTCTCGAATTTGCCCGGCTCTCCATCGGTGCCCGCCCCCATTGCTCCGCCCGCGCTGCCAGCGAACACCGCGCCCGCGGTGCCGCAGCCCGGCCCGCCGCCTTCGGCGACACCGCTTCCAAATGTGGCGGGTGTCCCGCCCGCGATGACGGTGCCCGGCGCAGCGCCGCAGCTTCCGCCGCCTGGTACTCCTCATCCCGCCACAGTGCGCGGCTACAGCAAGATGTGGCAGGGCGACGTGCGCAGCGCGCTCGCGGAGTTCCGTGCCGCGGCGGAAGCCAATCCAAACGATCTCGAAGCGCGGCGGATGCGGGGGACGATGGAACTGCTGGCCGGCGATCCCGCGAAAGCGCGCCTAGACGCCGAGGCGCTCGTGTTGGCGCAGCCGAACAACGCGATGTATCAGATGCTCCGCGGCCAGGTGGCGCTCTGGCAGCACGATCCTGCCACCGCCACGCAACGGTTTGCCGTCGCGTGGCGGCTGGATCCGCAGTTGTCGCAGTCCCTCTACCAGCAGGGCGCGCAGTTCCTCCAGTCTGGCTCGCCCGCGATGGCTTATCTCACTTACCTCACCGTGACCTACATGGACCCGCGGTCGCTCGGCGCCTACTACGGCTTGGGAACCGCCGCCGCGCGTTTGGGAATGCGGGACGCCGCGATCAATGCCTTTGAAAATTATTTGCGCGGCGACGCCACTTCCTCCTTCGCGAATACCGCGCGCCAATGGCTCACAACGTTGCGACAGCCGCGGTAAAATCTCCCGCCCAGCACCAGCGCGCACCATTGTCTGCCGCTTTCCACGTGCGATAGCCTCCGCATTATGAATCCACTCGCCATCCTCTCGCCCCGTTCGCCATTCGCATTCGCTGTAATTCAACCCGGCCAAATCCTTGCGCGCCGCGAGGATTGCGGAGCGCGGGCGGTCCCCGCCCGCAGCGCGCTCGCATCGCGAAAATTGTCGGCCTCGGCCAACGCGCCCTTCCCATTTCACGCGCTGCGACCGGGGACCGGTCGCGCTCCGCTTTGGTCGTGGCTCGGCCGCCTGGTGTGCATCGCTGCCATGGCGCTGAATATTTCGGCCGCGCCGTTCCCCGTTCCCACGATCGACCTCGCCGCCGAGAAGCACCGCCAAGTCATCGTGGACCGCGAGGCCGGGCAGTATCTCGGCCACCCGACCACGGTGCTGCTCGAAGACGGGAAGACGATGCTGACCGTGTATCCCAAGGGCCACGGCCGGGGTGCCATCGTTTACAAGCGCAGCAACGACGGCGGCCTGACGTGGGGCGAACGCCTGCCCACCCCCGCGAGCTGGGCCACGAGCAAGGAAGTGCCCACACTGCACCGCGTCGTGGATGCCGCCGGCAAGAAGCGCCTCATCGTGTGGAGCGGCCTTTATCCCGCGCGCCTCGCCGTGAGCGAGGACGATGGCGTGACGTGGAGCGAACTGAAGCCGGCCGGCGACTGGGGCGGCATCGTGGTGATGGGATTCACCGAGCCGATCAAGACGGGCGCGGGCCATTACCTCGCGATGTTTCACGACGACGGGCGTTATTTCACCAGCAAGGCGGCGCAGAAAAAGCCCGTGGAATTCACGCTCTTCAAGACCTTCTCGCGCGACGGCGGCCTCACGTGGAGCGCGCCCGAGGCCGTGCAGCACGACACGAAGGTTCACCTGTGCGAGCCCGGTTTCATCCGCTCGCCCGATGGCAAGGAGATCGCCGTGCTGCTCCGCGAAAATTCCCGCACGCGCAACTCGCACATCATCTTCAGCCGCGACGAAGGCACGACTTGGACTGCGCCGCGCGAACTCTCCGACTCGCTCAACGGCGACCGGCACACCGGGAAATACGCGCCCGACGGCCGGCTCTTCGTTTCCTTCCGCAGCCTCGCGCCGCGCGGCAAGACGACCCCCTTTTCCGGCGACTGGGTCGCGTGGGTGGGCCGCTACGACGACCTCGCGACCGGCAAGCCCGGCCAATACCACGTCCGCCTCATGGACAACACCAAAGGCGCGGACTGCGCGTATCCCGGCGTCGAGGTGCTGCCCGACGCGACCATTGTCACGACGACCTACGGCCACTGGACCACGAACGAAGCGCCTTACGTCGTGAGCGTCCGCCTGAAGCTCGCCGAGCTGGACGCGAAGGCGAAAGCATCAGCGCCCGCGTCCGCGCCGAAAGCCGCCGCGCCGCAGCCGCCCCCGTTCAAATCCTCCGCCGCCACCGAGTCCGATCCACGCCTGCACGCCGACGGACCGGGCTGGCGTTTGGACAAAGCCACGCGCACCGATCCCAAGCGCCCGCGCGTGCTGCTCATGGGCGACTCGATTCTCAACGGCTACCTCGCCGGCACCGTGAAGGCGCTCGACGGCCTGGCTTACGTGGACGCGTGGGTGAACCCGTTCGCGCAGTCCTCCTACCGCCTGCACGAGATGCTCGCCGAAGTGCTCGCCCGCGGCCCGTATGACATCGTCCACGTCAACATGGGCCTGCACGGCTGGCAGAAGGGCCGCATCCCCGACGGGCAGTTCGAGCCGCTCACGCGCAAGCTCGTGGACACCATCCGCGCGCAGGCCCCGAACGCCACGTTCATCTGGGCCAGCAGCACGCCCGTGACCACCAAGGGCAAACCCGGCGAACTCGATGCCGAGATCAACCCCGTCATCATTGAGCACAATCGCCTGGCCGCAAAAGTCATGGCCGAGCTGAAAGTCCCGGTGAACGACCTCTACGCCGTCGTGGCCACGCGCCTCGACCTCGCGCGCGGCGATCAGTTCCACTGGAAACCCGAAGGCACCGCGCTGCTGAAGGACGCGGTCGTCGCGACGTTGCAACGGGAGCTGAAGGCGCGGGGGAAGCGGACGTGATGGCCGGTCCGGATTTGGCAGACGGATGAAGAACGGTGCATTCGTCTGCCAGCCTCCGAAATCCTCGTTTGCGGCTGTCTCCGCGCCGGTGTTAGTTTGCGGTCATGAAAACCAAAGGAACCGCGACCGCGCTGCTCGGCGGGTTGATGGAACCGCTGGGCCGCTGCCTGACGACCGCATCCGCCCGCGAAATACTGGCCGTGCGTGCTGACGATTCTTCCCGTCGCCGCGTCGAGGAGCTGGCCGACAAATGCAACTCCGGCACCCTCTCGCCTGAGGAGCGCGCCGAGTATCAGCTTTGGGTCGAGGTCGGTGACTGCGTCGCGTTGCTGCAGGCAAAGGCCCGCCGCTATCTTGCGGATCAACCTGCGGCTTGATGTGCGAGGCATTGCGCCAACAGGTTCGCGAGCGGGCCGGCCGCCGCTGCGAGTATTGCCGGCTGGGTGAAGCTGAGCTGTCGCTCTGGCCGTTCCACCTCGATCACATCGTCGCGGGGCAGCATTTTGGTTCCGCGACTTCGGCCGAGAACCTCGCGTGGGCCTGTCAGCGCTGCAATCTGCACAAAGGAACTAACCTCTCCGCTGTTGACCCAGACTCAACCAACGTCGTCCGGCTCTTCAATCCCCGCTCGGACCGGTGGCTGGAACATTTTCAAATTGCCGCCGCCCGGATTGAAGGCCGCACGGCCACGGGCCGCGCGACGGTCTGGCTGCTCCAGATGAACAGCGACGACCGCGTCGAATTGCGCACCGTGTTGAGTTCTCTCGGCGGCTGGCCGCCCCGGCATTAGGCACCTTGTGAACCCCGGGTCGTCCCGGAGCCGGGCGGAAGGAGACCAGAGTCTCCTTACTTCGTCTCCGACACGGGTGCTGGGCGTGCAGAGGTCGAGGGCAAAATCGCTTGCCCGTGCGGGGGCTTTCCCATCTTCTGTCGCGGCACCATTTAATCACTTTCATGAAAATCCGTTTTTCGCTTTTCACCGTGCTGTTGCTGCTTTCGCTCGTCTCGCTCCGCGCGGACGAGCAGCGCGAGTTGGTGCTGGTGGCGGGGCAATCGAATGCGGTGGGTTACGACGCGTATGCCAGCGAACTGCCGGCGGATGCGGGGGACAAGGAGGTGCTGTTTTGGTGGCGCGTGGGTGATCCGCCGCCGGATGAGTTTGATTCCACGAGCGGGCGGAAGTGGACGCACTTGCAGGTGCAGTCGAAGGGAACGCCGATGTCCAAGCTGGAGGCCACCGCCGCGCGGTCGGGGCGGCAGTATGGGAATTTCGCCAAGCCCGAGGGCGGGTTCGGGCCGGAGATGGGCTTCGCGCGCGAGTGGCGGGCGAAGGGCGGCAAGCCGCTGGCGAT
>BJHT01000320.1 GCA_014193395.1 Verrucomicrobiota bacterium | reverse complement strand
GGCTCTTGATACTGGCAATTGCGTCGGCTTCGTCGAAACCCGCGACGCCGTGGCGAGCCTATATCCGGCCCCCGAGGACGCGAGAATCACCTGCGCCATCGTGGACGCCGGCGGTGGTGCCCAATTTGTCCGGTTGTTCGCCACCAGTAGCCATAATCAAGAACTGACCCTCCGGCCCTTCGTTCAGTGGTCGCGGGCAGCAGAATTGTTATCCCACCAACCTCCTCAGCTCCCTCCCCGTCTGTTCCAGCCACTCGGTGTCCGGCAGGGAGTAGGGGCGGAAGGTTTCGAGCTGGCCTTCTTGTTCGTTGTAGAAGAGGGCGCGGTGGAGGCCGAGGGTGCTGGCTTTGGGGTTGTCGATGAGGCTGGCGGAGTCGTTGGCGCTCATCTGGAAGAGGACGCGCAGCTCGAATTCGCCGAGGGCTTTGCGGCTGAGGAAGCGGCTGGCGTTGTTGTAGCTGTCGCAGGTGGCGATGACGTGGAAGCCGTGGCGCGTGCCTTCGGTGAGGAGGGTGTTGAGGAGGACGGCGGGGTTGGGCGGGGCGTCGGCGTCGCCGGAGCCGAAGCTGTAGTCGTCTTCGTGGCGGAGCTTGTTGAATTTCTGGAGGCCGTGGATGAGGACGAAGGTGGTGGGCGTGGTGCCGGGCGGTTCGTCGCCGGTGCGGCTGGCCATGTCGTCGGTGAGGCCCTTCATGATCTGCGGGAGGTCGCTCTGTTTGGCGGAGGTGACGGCGTGGGGAATGAGCTGGATGACGCGGTCGAGGAACTCGCGCGGGGAGGAGCCGGGGGCGCTGCCGTCGCAGACGATGAGGCGCAGGCCGCCCGCGGGGAATTGCGCGGCGAGGGCGAGGAGCGAGGCGGAGAGGATGGCGAGCACGGCTTCGTCGCGCTGGCCGACGAGGAGGAGGTTGTTGCCGCTCTGGCGCAGGAAGGTGGCCTCGGTGGGGCCTTTGATCGAGTTGGGCGCACCGAGCCAGATGCGCGGCGTGGCGGCGCGGGTGAGGGTCTCGGCGGAGAGGAGCGCGCGCAGGAGTGGGTTTTCGCGGATGTCGGAGGGGGCGTTGCCTTCGAAGACAATCGGGCCGGGATAGGTGACGCCGGCTTTTGCGACCTGGCCTTTGACTTTGTCGAGATAGGTGTCGCGGACTTCGTCGGGGAGCCAGACGGCCTGGAAGGGGCTGTTGCCTTCGACTGAGCCGGCGGTGTCGTTGTAGATGCCTTCGCCGGGGCGCGAAAGGAGGCGCGGCGCGGGGTTGTTGTCATCCATGATGAGGTAGGCGTCGGCCTCGTTGCACTGGAGGGCGATGCGGATGACCATCTGGCCGAGCGTGGTGCGGGCGACGGTGTAAGCGCCGCCGAGGGTCTGCGAGCCGAGCAGAACGTGAATGCCGAAGGCGCGGCCCTGGCGGACGATGCGGTCGAGGAGCATCGAGGCGGTCTGCGAAATCTTGTCGTCCTCGACGAAGAGTTCCTGAAATTCATCCACGATCAGGAGCGAGCGGGGGATGGGTTCCCTGCCGCCGGCGCGTTTGTAGCCGGCGATGTCCTGGCAGCCGGTTTTGCGGAAGAGATCGCCGCGGCGGCGCAGTTCATCATCGAGTTTTTGCAGGACGCTCAGGCCGAATTCGCGGTCGCTCTCGATGGCGATGACGCGCGCGTGCGGCAGGCGGTGCGTGGCGTAGGTCTTGAACTCGACGCCTTTCTTGAAGTCGATGAGGTAGAACTCGACCTGCTCGGGCGAGCACCAGAGCGCGAGGTTGGTGATGATGGTGTGGAAGAGGGTGGACTTGCCGGAGCCGGTCTTGCCGGCGAGCAGCGCGTGCTGGCGGGTGCCTTTGCCGATGGCGAGATACTGGAGCTTGGTCGCGCCGGTGCGGCCGATGGGGACGCGCAATTCCGTGGTGGTCTCGACGCTCCAGAGCGCGGTGTCGGGCGGCGCGATGTGCGAGAAGGGCACTTCCACGCGGTTGGAGTCGCGGTTGCTCAGGCCGACTTTGTGGATGAAACCGACGGCGATGTCGGGCGCGGGCGGGGGTTCGAGCACGACGCCGACGCCGGGCTGGGTGCGGCCGGCGAGGGCGATCTCGCTGCCGCGATGGGCGAGGCAGACGCTACCTTTGCGCAGGTCGTCGGGGGAAAAATCCTGCGGCGCGGGCTGGCGGCGATCCCAGTGGATGAGGGTGAAAACGCCGCACCGCGCGCCGCTCGAGGCGATGCTGAGGAGCCGTTTGGCGGCGGTTTCGGTGAAGCCCGTGGGGAAATCGGCGACGACGAGGAAATGATATTTTTCGGCAATGTTTCCGGCCTGTTCGTTGTATTCGGCGATGGTGGCGTATTCGTTGCGCAGGTACATCTGGATGACTTTTTCCATGTGCCCGTTGAGCGTGGCGAGGCGCTCGTCGATCTGGGCGGACTGGGTCCAGATGCGGTTGTTGATGAGGTGATCCGCGTAGTCCGCCAGGTGCATGATGCCGGAGAAACTCTGCCCGAGGCCGACGGGGTCGATGATCGTGAAGCTGAGGCGACCGGGCGGCGCGGTGGCGAGGAGGCGGAGGATGATGTTGTTGAGCGCGGCGATCATTTCGTCACGGCCGGTGCTGGCGGTTTCGAGGAGGACGGAGCCGCGTTCGGGATAGGTCAGGAGCAGCGGGAGCGTGAAGCGCGCGGGGCCGGGCAGGGAGAGGCGCGGGTCTTGCGGGACCGTCTCGGCGAGCGTGGGGAGATCGATCTGGAGCTGGCCGAACTGCGCGGCGTTGCCGAAGTCGGCGGGGGCTTTCCACGTTTCAACCCAGCCGGCGGGCCACGGCGGGAAGAGGGTGGCGGCGCTGGTCTGGGCGGCGGCGATGGCGGCGTAGAGGGCCTGAATCCGGGGCTGCCACGCGGTTTCGAGTTCGCGCCAGCGGGTTTGGTTGTCGGTGGTGATTTCCAGTTCGAGCGCGGCGGCGGCGTCCGCGACGGATTTGAAATGGGCCTCGGCTTCGGCGTGCAGGCGCGCGGCGGTGTCGGCGTGGTTCTGGTCGAGGTGGGCGAGTTTGCGCTGGAGGATGCGGTCGTTGGTGGCGGCGATGCGGGCGGCTTTTTGTTCGAGTTTGACGGGCCACGCGGCGCGGGCGGCGTCGGCTTCCTCGGCGGTCGCAGTCCAGTCGCGGTCGATTTGTTCATTGCGGATTCTGAACTCGGCCTCGACCTGTTCGAGTTCCTGGGCCTGGCGCGCGGCGGCTTGCTGGCGGCAGAGGTCGTGCGTCTGGCGCGCGGCGGCGAGGGCGGTACCGAGGGCGATGGCGGGGGGGTGGGACACGTTGTGACCCACCCGGTGGAGGATGAAGCCGAGCACGGCGATGACGCCGACCGCGATGGTCGCGTGAACGTAGGTGACCGCGTGGATGCCGAGAGATTTCAGGAGCGTGACGAGCGGGAGCAGGCAGAGCGTGAGGAAGACCCAGAGCCACGCGAGCTTGAAGAGGCGCGGCAGGAGTTTCTCGCGGAAGCTGTCGAGCTCGGCGCGGGTCGTGGCGAGGCGCTGCTGCAAGTCGGCGAGGAGCTGGGCTTCGTCGGACGCGGCCTCGGCGGCGGGCGGGGCAGGGGATTCGGCAAGCCGGCGGGCGAGGGCGGGGTAGCCGCTGAAGGCGCGGCGCGCGTCGGCGGCGAGCTGGGTGAGGGCGGCGTCTTCGTTCGCGAGCGCGGCGTTGAACTCGGCGGCGCGCGTGTTGGCGGCGGCGAGAGATTGTTCGCGGTGACGGTTGGCGTTGAGCGTCTCGGTTTGGATTTTGTGTTTGCGGCGGCCTTCGCGGTCGGCGGTGGCCTCGTGGTGGAAGCGTTTGCTGGCGCGGAGGGCCTTGGTGATGCGCTCGGCGCGGGCATGGGCGCGGGCGGTGGCGGTGGCCTTGGCGCTGGCGACGGAGAGGGCGGAGATCTGAATCTGGCCGGCGACCTGGGCGCGCAACTGGCCGGCGTCAAGGTCACCGCGCTGGCGGGCGCGGGCGGTCTGGACGCTGTATTCGCGCAGCGCTTTTTGTTCGCGGGCGGCGAAGTCGCGGACGGTCTCGCGGAGGTCGTCAACCAAGGCGAGGGTTTTTTCGGCGGGCAAAAGGTTACTCACGTTACTCACAGTCGCTCCTGATTTTCGCGATGACTTTTTCGAGGTCGTCAATGACGACGGTGGCTTTCTCGACGTTGGCGATGAGTTCGTCGAGGTATTGCTGTTGAAATTCGAGGCTCTTGGCGTCGCGCCAGTGGTCTTTGGTCAGCTCCCACTGGTTGGCGATGTCGCGGGTGAGGGCGGTGAGTTTGGCTTTGTCGGCGGCGAGGCTCATTTGAGAGGGGGAGAGGGGGAGTAATTAGTGATTAGTAATCAGTCGGGGGAGTGCGGTAAGCAGCGAACCAACCGCTGCGGCGGGCCAACGACGCAGGAAACTGCCAAGGCCAACGGCGGTGCGTATCAATTTCTTGTAGGTCTCGTGTCGGACGAGCCGGGTTCCTCATGCTCGATCAGCCTCTGCGTGTAATCTCAGACCGAGTGCCTCGATTACTTTGAGAATGGTGTCAAAGCCCGGGCTGCGTTCGCCGGATAGCGCCTTGTACAGACTCTCCCGAGAGAGTCCCGCGTCACGGGCGACCTGGGCCATGCCTTTGGCGCGGGCAATGTCCCCCAGCGCCTTGGCAACGAACGCAGCGTCTCCGCCGGCCTCTTCGAGGCAGGCTTCCAAATAGGCCGCCATCTCCTTTGGAGTTCGGAGATGTTCGGCAACGTCGTAACGGGTCGTCTTGGTTTTCTTCATGGCAATTACTCCGACAGATTACGCGCAAGCCGGAGAGCGGTTTTGATGTCTGTGGCCTGAGTGCGTTTGTCGCCACCGGCCAATAGAATAACCACTTCGCGCCCGCGCTGTTTGAAATAGACCCGGTAACCGGGTCCGTAATGGATTCGCAACTCGGAGACACCTTCGCCTATCGGCTGAACGTCGCCGGGATTTCCGAGCGCAAGACGTTCAATTCTGGCCTGGACACGCGCCCGGGCTTGAACGTCCCGCAGCCTGTCCAACCATTTGGCAAAGAGATCACTCTTGCGTATCTCAATCACCGGAGGACCGTAGCCAATGGGCTACACATAGGCAATTTCTTTGTTGGCGGACCAACCGCGGCGGCGGCGGACCCAGGTCGCGAGAAACCGCCAAAGACTGCGCCGCGCGCGGCGATGATCTGCGCGCGGCGCTTCTCAGGAAGAAGTGGCGGTGTCATGCGAGTGCGGGGCTGGCGGCAAAGCGGGGGGCGGCACCGGCGGCTCGCCCTTGCCGTCGGGCTGTTCGCGGGATGCGGTGTTGGGAGGGCTGCTGTCTGCGATGGATGTCGGGGTAAGTTCGGGCAGCGCTTCCGTTCCGGGCGGCGGGTCGTCGCTTGGCAGGGGCCGTTGACCTATGCCACCAGCGCCGGGTACGGCGGGCAGGCCGGTGTTGGCGTAGGCGTCGAGGGTCTTGAGCAGGGCGGCCAGGTGCGCGGTGGCGCGCACCATGTCGTGCGCGAGGAAGGTGTGGAGTTTTTCGAGCTGCTTGACGAGGGGATCGACGCGGCTGTCGAAGTCGCGGCTCCAGATTTTGATCGTGCGCAATTTCGCCTCGGCTTCTTCGAGCGCGCGTTTGGCTTTGTTGACGGCGGCTTGTTCGGCGGTGGAAATCTCGCGCAGCTTGGCGATGCGCGAGCTGTAGAGTTCGTGCTGCGCCTGTTCGAGCTTCTTGGCGCGCTGGCGGGCCTGGCCTTCCCAGTGGAGACGCTGGTCATTTTGCAGCCACAGGCGTGTGCGCATGATCTCGGAGCTCACCTCCTCGACGGCGGGCCGTGCCTTGGTGAGATACACGAGCAGCCGCGCGCGGAACGTGGCGATCGCGTCGATGGACGAGACGTTGGCCTGGGTGGGCATAGGTTGGGTCAGCGCTGGTTGAGGTATTCCTCGATGCGCTGGGCTTTGCGCAGCAGGTAGGGCGTGTGTTGGTTGGAGACATCGACGAACTTCTTCAACGCCTTGGCGGTCTGCGTGAATTCCTCGGCGAACTTGATGTGCTCCTGGTCCTGCCAGGTGTCGGCAAGCGCGTTGAAGCGGGCCTGGAGCGACATCATGCGGTTTTGCAGGTCGATGTTGAAGCGCTTGAGTTCGTCGGCGAAACGTCGCACTTCCGCGGGGTCCATGATGGCTTGTGACATACGATGATAGGGTCTGGGGTTTGGGGTCTGGGGGCTGAGGTCTAGGGTCTAGGGTCTAGGGTCTGGGGGTTGGCGGCGATGGAGTTGGGTGGCTTTTTTAAGTCGGTCGGGAGAGCGGTGCGGGCGGCGGCCCGGTTGGCGGCATGCGCCCGACGACCGGCTTTCCACGGCGCGGAGCTTCTCAGTGGTCCGGGAATTCAGCCACACGAAAATCACGGGCGCGGGGTGGCGAGACGACAGCGGTGCTTGACGAGCGAATGCGGGAGCGTGGGTTGGGGGGGCAGCGATGCGCCAGACGGGCGCATGGAGTGCATGCGTTCACGGCGTGCAGATGTCCGCATGGCGAGTCGCGTATGAAGCGCCGAATTTCGACTGACGAATGGGGACGCGTGGACTGCGGCCTGATTCGTCAGTCCCCATTCGTCAGTCAAAATTTTGCTGGCTGCTGTGAGGGGGATTCGGTGCGGTCGTGGAACAACCAATCGCCGAGGTTGCTGCGCTCGGGAGCACGACTGAGGAGGGCAGGGGAATTTGGGGCAGGGGAGTGGGACGGAAGGATTGACGGTTTGCCGTCCGCAGCGTGCAGAAATCGTGGCAGCGCGCGGGAGGTTGCGGAGCGCGGAGGATCTCCCCAATTAACCCGTCGAGTCATGCTGCCTGAAATTGCTGTTGCGCCATCTTTTCACCCGCGATTCACTCGGCCGCGAACGCCAACCTCCAACACCTCCAACTCCCATGCTCACACGATTCCTGCTCACCACCCTCGTCGCCTGCTCCCTCGCAGCGCTCACCGCGCTGGCCGCGGACAAAGCGCCCTCGCCCGATGACCAGTACAAAAAGCTCACGCCCGATTCCGAGGAGCAGCCCGGCGTGCCCAAGGGCGTCATCACCGAGCACGAATGGAACACCAGCAAGGTCTTCCCCAACACCGTCCGCAAGTATTCGGTCTATGTCCCCAAGCAATACGATCCCGCCAAGCCCGCGTGCGTGTACGTGAGCCAGGACGGCATCCTCTACAAGGCCCCGACGGTCTTCGACAACCTCATCCACAAAAAGGAAATGCCCGTCACCATCGGCATTTTCATCCGCCCCGGCACCAAGCCGCTGCCGCCCGGCGAAGCACCCGCCAAACGCCCGGACGGACGCCCCGCGCCCGCCTCCAATCGCAGCGTGGAATACGACAGCCTCGGCGACGCCTACGCGCGCTTCCTGCTCGAGGAAATCCTCCCCGAGGTTGCGAAGAAGTACAAACTCACCGACGACCCCGCCGGGCGGTGCATCGCGGGCAGCAGCTCTGGCGGCATCTGCGCGTTCACCGTGTGCTGGGAGCGGCCCGACCAGTTTCGCAAATGTTTCACCACCGTCGGCAGCTTCACCAACATCCGCGGCGGCAACAAATATCCCGACCTCGTCCGCGCCGCGCCGATGAAGCCCATCCGCATCTTCCAGCAGGACGGCTCCAACGACATCGTGAACCAGTTCGGTAGCTGGCCCGAGGCGAACAAGGCGATGGCCGCCGCGCTGAAGGAAAAAGGCTACGACCACAAATTCGTCTTCGGCGAAGGCGTCCACAGCGGCAACCACGGCACGCAGCTTTTCCCCGAGGCGATGCGGTGGATGTGGCGGGACTACGCGAAGTAGGCGCGGGATGTCCGCTCCGGCGGCGCGAGGCGAAGGTGACGCGCCAAGTTTGAAATCATCCTGAAGACGACAGTCGGAAAGAACCACGAAAGACACGAAACACACGAAAACAGAGGCCGACCGGGGGTTCTTCCGGCCTCGTAGAACCTCACTTTGCGAGTGAGCTGTGGGTTTGCTGCATTCGGTTTCCCTTTCGTGTCGTTCCTGTCTTTCGGGGTCTTCACTGCTTCTTCCAAAATTATGAAATCAGAACCGAAGCCGGGGAAGGCCGTGGCGGAGCCGCTGTGGGTAATCGCGCTGGCGCTGTTCGTGATTGCCGGGGCGGTGGGTTATTACGGCTATCGCGATTTGCAGCGGCGGCCGGAGGCGAGCGTCGCGGTGGTCCATGCGCCGGTGCCCGTAGGTGTGGGAGTGGCGGGAAGGAAGCGCGTGATGGGCGCGG
>BJHT01000319.1 GCA_014193395.1 Verrucomicrobiota bacterium | reverse complement strand
TACCATGTGGGTTTGCTGAGGCGCCCGTTCGCAAGCGTTTGCTCCACACAAAGTAGTGGAAATAAGGAAATCTGTAAATTGGCCAATGATTTCGCAGTTCGCGTCCGACCCTTTCGCAACACCCTCTCGCATACCCAAATTGCGAAAGTTTGACTGAAAAAAATCTGGCGGGAGCGGACGGAGAAAATGGGGGGGAAGTGAGGGGAAACACGGTGGTGGTGAAGCAAGTGGCGCTAGTGGCGATGGCCTCGGATTGGCCGCGACATTTCCATTGCATCAGCAGCCTTGCCCGGCACAGTCACGACATGAAATTAACCCCGCTGGCCACCACGGTGGCACTGTTCGTCGCCCTCATTGCTCAAGCTCAAACTCAGGCTCCGCCGAAGGCCGCTGCTGCTACGGCGGCTGCGACCAAACCTGCCGCGCCCGCGATCAAGCTGCCGCCGCAGGCACCGGATGTGGCCGCGCCCAAGATGGGCAACGATGGCAAGCCGCAGGCGGGGTTCGCCGGCGCACATGAGAAATTCGTGGCGATTGCCAAGGAAGGGAAGACGGACCTGGTTTTCCTCGGGGATTCGATCACGGCGGGTTGGGGCGGGAAGAAGGAGATTTGGGACAAGGCGTTCGGCATGTATCGCCCGGCCAACTTCGGCATCGGCGGCGACCGCACGCAGCACGTCCTCTGGCGCATCACCAACGGCGAACTCGACGGCATCAAGCCCAAGGCCGCCGTGCTCATGATCGGCACCAACAACTCCGGTTCCGATCCCGCGGACGGCATCGCCAAGGGCGTGACGAAGATCGTCGAGACCATCCGCGCCAAACTGCCCGACACGAAAATCCTGTTGCTGGCGGTTTTCCCGCGCGGCGAGAAACCCAATCCGCAGCGCGAGAAGCTCAAGGAAGTCAACACCACCATTGCCAAGCTCGACGACGGCAAGAGTGTCTTCTATCTCGATATTGGGGATAAGTTCCTCCAACCCGACGGCACGCTGACCAAGGAGATCATGCCGGACTTCCTGCATCTCTCCGCCAAGGGCTATCAGATCTGGGCTGATGCCATCTCCCCCAAGCTGGCCGAACTGATGAAGTAATCTTCCGCACCCAAGCTACGGCGGCGGGCGATTACTCGCCGCCGCCGTTTTTCATTTCCACTTTACTGTGACTGGGCAAAGGAAACATTGACCACAGAGACACGATGAACACAGAGAAAAACATTGGACGGCCGCGGTTCCAGAAAAGCGCCGATCAGTGAGCCAATCCCGCAGGGTGAATTCTTGGTCTTCTCTGTGTTCATCGTGTCTCTGTGGTTCATCTAAATCTGCTCAACTGAACAAACATACGGCTTAACCTCACACCCTACTTATGACTACCACCCTCTGGTCTGCTCTCGTTTTATCTGCCGCCCTGCTCGGGGCGCTCCCGGTCCATGCCGCGGACGATCCGCCTTCCGCCGTCGAGTCATTGCTCAAACAACTCCCCGCGTCCGAAACTGCGGTCCGCCTGTTCAACGGCAAAGACCTCACCGGCTGGGATGGCGCGCCGGGCATCTGGTCCGTGGACGGGGACGCCATCAAGGGTGCCAATGCCAAACCGGTGCCGACGAGCACCTATCTCTTCACCAAGGAGAGTTACCGGGATTTTCGGCTGCTGTTCGAGGTGAAACAGACTATGTCGCCGCAGCATTCTACCATGCACTCGGCCGTTGCCGCGCTCGGCGAACGCTTCACCGACAAGGGCGACAACGCGCATGGCTTCCGCGGACCGCTGCTCATGTTCTGCCATGACTGGGGCATCTGGGATGCCTACCGCCGCAACCGCGTCGCGCCCGTCGGGGCGGGGCCGAAGGTTGAGAAGAAGGGTGACTGGAACCTGGTGGAATTTCTTGTGGTCGGGAATCGCATCCGCTGCGTCGCCAATGGCGCGCTGGTGTTCGATTTCACCGACAAACCCGAGATGCTCCGCGAGTCACCGCTCGGCCTGCAAATCCACTCGAATGCCAAGCCGCAGGAGTTTCGTTTCCGCGGTCTGGTGCTTACCAAAAATCCCGAGGACAAGCTGGTGACGCTGGTGGCGAAATAGCTTCGCCTTGTAGGAGACGGCGTAGGGAGACTCTGACCTGCTTCGCGCGGGCACCTTGCCTGGAGGGGAAAAGGTTAGAGTCTCGTTGCCTCGACTCCTGCCAGAAGGACGGCGGCGCGCCGGCTGTTTCATCCGGGTCATTTTCCCATGTTCATCCCCGTTCCGTCGCGTTAAAAACACGGCCATGAAATTCCTACGCTGGCTCAGTGTGTTGCTCGTGAGTTGCGGCCTTTTCGCGGACAACGCGGTTGCCGCCACGAAGCCCAACGTCATTCTCATCCTCGCCGATGACCTTGGTTTCGAGACCATCGGCGCGAATGGCGGGACGAGCTATCGGACGCCGGTGCTGGACAAGCTCGCGTCAACGGGAGCGCGCTTCACGCATTGCTACGTGCAGCCGCTTTGCACGCCCACGCGGGTCCAGTTGATGACCGGCCAATACAACGTGCGGAATTATCTCACGTTCGGAAACATGGACCCGCAGGCGGTCACGTTCGGCAACCTCTTCAAGCAGGCGGGCTTCGTCACCGGCATCGCGGGGAAGTGGCAGCTCGGGCGCGATCTGGAATTGCCGAAGAAGTACGGCTTCGACGAGCATTGTCTGTGGCAGCACACGCGCCGGCCGCCGCGTTACGCGAATCCCGGCCTCGAGATCAACGGCGTGGAAAAGGACTACACGCACGGCGAATACGGCCCCGACCTGGTGAACGATTACGCGCTGGATTTCGTGACGCGCCATAAGGACCGGCCGTTCTTCCTCTATTACCCGATGATGCTCACGCACTCGCCCTACCAGCCGACGCCCGCCAGCAAGACGTGGGATCCCAAGGCGCGCGGCGAGCAGGTGAACCAGGCCGAGAAACACTTCGGCGACATGGTGGAATACATGGACACGCTGATCGGCAAACTCGTCGCGAAGCTCGACGCGCTCGGGATCCGCGAGAACACGCTGGTGCTGTTCCTCGGTGACAATGGCACGGGCAAGGGCACGCGCTCGCTGATGGGCGACCGCGTCGTCATCGGTGGCAAAGGCACGACGACCGCCGCCGGAATGCATGTGCCGCTCATCGTGAATTGGCCGGGCAAGGCCGCCGCGGGCACGGTTTGCGCGGACTTGGTGGACAGCACGGATTTTCTCCCGACGCTCTGCGCCGCCGCAGGCGTGGTCGTGCCCGGCGGATTGAAAGTGGATGGCCGCAGTTTCCTGCCGCAGCTCCGCGGCGAAAAAGGCGATCCCCGACCGTGGGTGTACTCGTGGTATTCGCCGCGCCAGGGCAACGACACCACCGTGCGCGAACTCGCCTTCAATCAACGCTTCAAGCTCTACCGCAACGGCGATTTCTTCGACCTCGGCGCGGACCGCGGGGAGAAGCATCCGCTCAAAGTGGCCGCGCTCGAAGGCGAGGCCGCCGCTGCCGCCAAACTGCTTCAGGGCGCGCTCGATCAGTTCCGCGAGGCGCGTCCGCCACAGCTCGACCAGCCGAATGCCGCGCCAGGGAAGGCGAAGGGGAAAGCTGGCAATCGCGGCGCGAAGTGAGGGGCGGGGATTTGCCGCAAAGAACGCAAGGAGATGCAAAGAGGGCAGGGGAGGGTCACACTAAACTGGCTTGCAGTGTTCGCAGCCCCGCAGCCTTCAGCCAGCTAATGCCATCCCACCCGCGGACCGACCGGATGACTACGCCGACACCAATTCCGCCGTCGCCGCTTTGGGCGCGCAGCCGCAAGCAGCCTCGTCCTGATCGCGGAAATCGTGACTCTCCCAGTTCGGGTCGAGGCCGAGGTCCTTGAGCATTTGCAGGTCCTGCTCGACGGACTGGTTCAAGGTCGTGAGGTAATTGCCCACCATCAGCGCGCTGGCCCCGGCGGTGAAAATCATGCTCTGCAAATCGCGCAGATTCACGGTGCGCCCGCCGGCGATCATGATCTCGCGGCGCGGCAGCAGGAAACGGAAGCAAGCGATGGTCTTGAGAATCTCCAGCGGCGGGAGCTTCGGATTGCTGGCGAAGGGCGTGCCGGGAATGGGATTGAGGATGTTGATCGGGACGACGTTCGCGCCGATGTCGCGCAACGACAGCGCGAGATCGCAGCGGTCCTCGCGCGTTTCGCCCATGCCGATGATGCCGCCGGAGCAAATCTTGATGCCCGCCTTTTTCAGATAGCCGATGGTCTCAACGCGGTCCTCGTAAGTGTGCGTGGTGCAGTGTTTCGGGAAGAAATTCCGCGAACTCTCGAGGTTGTGGCCGTAGCATTCGAGGCCCGCTTGCTTCAGGCGGTCGGCCACCTTCTGGCTCTTGATGATGCCGAGCGAGGCGTCGGGGCGGGTCTTGCCCGATTTGGCCAGGTCGGCGATGCGGTCGCAAACTTCGTCGAGCATCGGGCCTTCATTCAGCCCTTTCCACGCCGCCACCAAACCCACCGCGGTGACGCCGTGCTGATTGGCCTCGTCGGCCGCCTGCATGACCGGCTCGGGATCGACAAAGCCGTAGCGCGGCGAGCCGGTCTGGTGGAACGACGACTGCGCGCAAAAGCTGCAATTCTCCGAGCACCCGCCGGCCTTGGCGTTCACGATGGAGCAGAGGTGAACCTTGTTGCCCTTGAACTGCTCGCGAATCCGGTTGGCCCACGCGAGCAGGTCGAAGATGTCCGCGCTCGCCTCCAGATGGAACAACCACAACGCCTCGTCGCGGTCGATGCTTCCCCCCGCCAGCACGCGCGCGCCCAAGGCCGCGATGCGCTGGTGATTTGTCTCGTCAATTGCCGGTGCCATGATGGTTGACAGCGTACCGACGCCGGTTTCCGACGCAAGCTTTTGCCGAGCGGCACGCATGATATTGCTGCGATCTCGGCCCTGGCGAACCGCCCGGGGGCTTGTTGACGGGCCAGGTCACCGATCCGAGACAGGGCAGGGGAGTATGACGTGTCTCGATTTCAGTCTCGCGTTATCTTGGGGCCAGTCTCGGGGTCAGGACGGACCCTTTCGCGATCCCCCTTCGCTTCGCCCCTGCGATCGATCTGCGATAACGCGGCACCCCTTTGGCTGAGCGGATTTCCGATTTGAGCGCGAGCGGGCGTCGCGTATAACCGCGCCATGCCAGAGCCGAAACCCATCAGTTTGTCCACGCCGCTCGGGGAGTTTCGTGGCGTGGGACCGGAGCGTGCGGAACTGCTGGCGCGGCTGGAGTTGCGGACGGTTCTCCATTTGTTGCAGCACCGGCCGCGGCGTTATGAGGACCGGCGGCAGTTCAAGACGATCGCGGAACTGGTCAAGGGCGAGGCGGCGACGACGCATGGCAAGATCGTGGCGATGGGGGTTAAACGCTGGAAAATGGGGACGCGGGCGCGCTTTGAATTTGTGCTCGAGGATGGCACGGCGCGGCTGCATTGCCGGTGGTGGAACCAGATTTTCATGGAGAATTATTTCCACGTCGGCGACGCGGTGTTGGTGTTCGGCAAGCTTATCGATGACCGGCCGCGGACGATGGATCATCCCGAGACAGAGGTGCTGGAAAACGGCGAGGAGGTGATGATTCATCTCAATCGCGTGACGCCGGTGTACGCGCTCACGGAGGGCCTGCCGCAGCGGTGGCTGCGGGGCTTGATGTGGCGGGTGCTGGCGGCCGCGGAGGGCTTGATCGTCGAGCCGCATCCCGAACTGGCGAAGGAGCTGGCGTCATGGCCGACGCGCGCGCAGGCGTTGCGCAGCTTGCATTTTCCCCAGGAACTGGCGGATGCGGAACGCGCCCGGCAACGGCTGGCGCTGGATGAATTGATCGAGCTGCAGGTGGCGATTCAGCGGCGGCGGCGGAATCTGGAATCGCACGGCAAGGCGCTGGCGTGCGGCGGGGACAATCGCTGGATCAAGCCGTTTCTGGCGAAGCTGGGCTTCACGCTCACGGCGGCGCAGACGCGCGTGTTGCGCGAGTTGCGGCACGATCTGGCGGGCGCGGTGCCGATGCGCCGGCTGCTGCAAGGCGACGTGGGTTCCGGGAAAACGGTGGTCGCGGCGTGTGTCGCGCTGATGGCGTTGGAGAGCGGCTACGACGTGGCGATCATGGCGCCGACGGAGATTCTGGCGGGGCAGCATTTTCGGCGGTTTGAGGAATGGTTTGGGCCGCTGGGGATTCCGGTGCATCTGCACACGGGCGCGGTGAAAACGGCGGCGGCGCAGGGCAGGGGAGGGCAGGGGGGCACGGTCCCTGCCAGCGGTCCGACGACGGTGGGAGCGAACGCGGGAATGGCTCCGGCGGCTCCGGCGAGCGCGTCGGCCCCTGCTCTGTTTGTCGGCACGCACGCACTGATCGAGGCCGGGTTTGCGCCGGACCGGCTGGGCTTGGTGGTGATTGATGAGCAGCACAAGTTCGGCGTGGTCCATCGCGAGAAGCTCGTTCGCAAGGGTCGTTATCCGCACCTGTTGGTGATGACAGCCACGCCTATTCCGCGGACGCTCGGGCTGACAATGTATGGCGATCTGGACATTTCGGTGCTGGATCAAATCCCGGCGGGACGCGGACGGATTCGGACGTTCGTGCGCACGCCCGACCGGCTGCCGAAGGTGTGGGAGTTTCTCCGCGCCAAGCTCGCCGAGGGTCGCCAGGCGTATGTGGTTTATCCACGGGTCGAGGAGGCGGATGACGCGGCGGGCATCAAGGCGGTCACGAAGGAATTCGAGAAGCTGGCGGCGGTGTTCGCGCCGTCGCGCGTGGGTTTGCTACACGGCCGGCTGGCGCGCGACGAACAGGACCGCGTGATGGCGGCGTTTCGGAACGGCGAAGTCCAGGTGCTGCTCGCCACGGCCGTGGTCGAGGTCGGCGTGGATGTCGCCAACGCGACGGTGATGGTGATCGAGAACGCGAATCAGTTCGGCCTCGCGCAACTGCATCAACTGCGCGGGCGCGTCGGCCGCGGCGCGCACGAATCGCAGTGCATCCTCGTGGCGGACGCGACGACGTCCGGCGCGGCGCAACGGCTCGGCATCCTCGCGGCGACCTCGGATGGCTTTCGGATTGCGGAGGAAGATTTGAAACTGCGCGGTCCCGGCGAGTTGCTGGGCCGCGAACAAAGCGGCGCGCCGCCGTTGGTCTTCGGCGATCTGGCGACGGACCTGGCGCTGGTGGAACAATCGCGGGAGCTGGCGGGGAAACTGGTGGGCGCGGCGGGCTGAGGATTTGTAATGAATATAACAATGATTGTGCGAATACTAGGAACGACCTCCTCAAAGTCACTTTCGCACGCGGACGCCTCAGGCCTGACTTCTCAATCCAACCAAAGTTGATGGGCCTCAGAATTGGCAAAGGAATGGAGGCAAAGGAATAAAGAAAAAAAAATCCCGTCCCTATTCCTTTGCCTCCATTCCTTTGCCAAAAATTCTGCCGCCCGTTGCCCGCACTCGCATTGGCACCGCGCCGCTCGCTGCCAACGCCACCGTCCGCCTCCCGAGTTCGATGACCACAAGCCGCACATTTTTTTTCGCCCAGATTTCGATCACGTTGGCGGCCCGGCCTTCCAACGTTTCCCACCGGCCACGCTCCACATGCGCTGGCTGCATGGGCGCGGCCGGGCGAAATGGAACTTTCGCCTTTGCACTTCGCCGCCGTCCCGGAATTCTCGCGTCCGCATGAAAGCCCTCTTTGTCCACGCCCACTTCGATGATTTTGAATTTGTCGCCGCCGGAACCTTTGAGCACTGGCGGCGTCGGCTCGGCGACGGTTTCACCGCCAAGGTGCTGGTCTGCACCGATGGTCAGGCCGGGCATCATTTTCGCACTCGGGAGGAAACCGGGCGCCTTCGGCTCGCTGAACAACAGCGGTCCGCGGAGATCGGGCGGTATCAGTTCGACGTGCTGCGGCTGCCGGACGGACGCGTGCCGCGCGAGGGCTGTCTGCAGGTCGGGCCGCCGCTGCTGGCCGCGCTGTGGAAGGCGATTCGCGAGTTCGAGCCGGACTATCTGTTTTGTCCGCCGATTGCAACGGATACGCTGGCAGGCGTGCATCCTGACCACGCCACCGTGGCCGAGGCCGTGCGGCAGGTCGCTTACATGATCAATGTCCCGCATGCGTTCACGCCGGAATATCCGGCGGACGAGACGCGGTCGGAACCGCGGCAAACGCCTGTCATCATTCACGTTTACGATGGTTATATGTTCGGCTCGCACGGCTTTGATCTGGCCGTGGATGTCGAGGAGGTGTTTCCGCACATCGCGGCGGTGACGTGGTGTCATCAGTCCCAGATTCGCG
>BJHT01000318.1 GCA_014193395.1 Verrucomicrobiota bacterium | reverse complement strand
CTTGTGAGGGGGGCGCACTCTTTACACCGCAGGGATGGGAAGGAACGCAGAGGGGGGAGCCGGGACCGACGCGGCGTGGGACGGAGCCGCTCGTGAGCACGAGCCGAATTTGGCGGGGGAGCGCCGGAGTCGCGGGCTTGATGAGGGTCAAGGATGCGAACTGAAAAAGGCATTACGAACAAAATGATGAAAACCAAAGCGTGGAAGGTTGGTGCCATGCTCGCGGGCGTGGGCGTGATGTTGTGTGCCGCCGGGATTTTGCGCGGACAGGAAACGCGGGGCGCGAAGGGCACGGAGGATCGCCAACCGCCGGCCGCAGCCGCCACTTCCAAAGGTGGCGACGAGAGCACCGCCGCGGTGGCCGCCGCGCGCGAACGCGCAAAGCTGTTGCACGACATTTACTCAACCACGCTGGAGGTGATGCATCGCCACTATTTTCGAGCCGAGCGGGCGGTGTTGCCGGCGCGGGCGATGGAGGATGTCTTCGCGGACATGGCCCGGCTGTCGAATGACTCGGCGCGGTGGATTGCGGTGAACACGCAGGCGATGAGTGTGCAGCACGCGCCGAAGACGGACTTTGACCGGAAGGCCGCCGCCGAACTGGCCACGGGCAAGGAGGCCTACGAACGGGTCGAGGACGGCGTGTATCAGCGGGCCGGCTCCATACCGCTCGGTTCGAGTTGCGTGGGGTGCCACACGAAACATTTCTCCGGTCCGATCAAGTCGCCGCGATTTGCCGGGCTGGTCATCGCCATTCCGCTGAGCAACGGGAAAAAGTGATGGGACGGGCGGACTTCGAAGCCGGGGTGGGTGGCGAGCGCCCGCCTACTTGTCCACCAACACGACCACGCCGCGGGTGCGGTCGATGGCGAATTCCTTGCCAGGGGGCGGGGTGGGGAGTTTGGGGAGGACGCGGGCGGTGACGAATTCCTGGACGGTCTTGGGATATTCGGGATGGCGGAGGAGCCAGTCTTTCATCGCGTCATTCATCAACGCCAGCGAGGCTTCGGGGGATTTCTCCGCGTCGGCGAGTTGTTTCTGTGTCTCGGGGGTGAGCGGCAGGGGCTCGCGGTTGGCGTCTTTTTTTTCGCCACAGCCGATGGTGGCGGTCCAGGCGAGGGCGAGCAGGAGCGGGGTGAGGCGGGGAGGTTTCATTGGCGATCCCACATGGCGAGCGGATCGCCGGGCAGGTATTGGAAGCCGACTTTGCTGACGAGGAGGGATTCGTTGTGGCCATCGACAAAGGCGGCGTTGGAGCGGGTTTCGTGGCGGTTGAACATGCGTTCCACATTGGGCGTGTAGGCGTAGCCGCCGGTGACGGGATGGGGAGTGCGAAAATATTGCGTGCCGAAGCCGGCGGGATCCCCGACCCACTGATCGGGATTGACCGAGCCGACGGTGGCGGCGGAGACATCCCCGGAGTCGCCGAAAATCACGGTCTCGCTGGGATGCGCGATCGCCGTCTCGCGGACGAGCTGGGAGGCCGAACCGCCGAGCAAACCGATGGTCTGCGTGCCCGGCGCGTAGCTCATGCCGATGCCGAGCTTGAGCACATCTTTCACCTGCGGGCAGTGGATGATGGAACGGGTCATCAGGTAGGGGCGGAGGATGTCGGGCCAGTAGGTGTAGGCGATGTTGGTGAGCCAGGTGCCGTTGTTGGAAGCGCCGTTGGCACCCATCTGCGGGAGGATCGTGTCGTGGTCGTCGATGTAGAGTTTGGTGCCGAGGCCGATCTGTTTCATGTTGCTGGAGCACTGCGATCCCTTGGCCTTGGCCTTCGCCTTGCCGAGCGCGGGGAGCAACATGCTGGCGAGGATGCCGATGATGGCGATGACGACGAGCAGCTCGATCAGGGTGAACGCAGCGGCGTCGGAGGAAGGGCGACTGTTCATTCGATTTAGGTTTTGGGACTGCCGCGGGGGAAGTCAAGTTCAGCGGCACGTCGATGCGTCCTGAGAGAGCAGGTGGAACCACGAAAGACGCGAAAGACACGAAAGGGGACATTCTTGCGAGAACGCGAGTGAGGTGATCCGGGATCGGCCCACCTTGACTTGACCCTTTGTTTTAGCGCCTTTCGCGTGTTCTGTGTTTCATCTCAAGGGCCGTTTCCAAGCTCACACGGCGTGTTCACCGAGGAAAGGCAAAGGAATGGAGGCAAAGGAATCGGAATCCGAAGTTTGATTCCATTGTCCCCATTCCTTTGCCTCCATTCCTTTGCAATTCACGCGGCCTCGCCGTTGGGCGGGCTGCTGCGGGCGGAATCCGACAAGTCCGTGCATCGGAAACCGGGTGGAGAACGCGCACGTTTTGAACAAGCAAGAAACAGGAATTCTTTGGCAAGAAACGGTTAGTGGAGGAACGGCTGTTCAATATTCTCGGGCCGAACTCAACCAAAGGATTCAACATGAAAACTCAACAAGGTGGTGGTGGACAGGTTTCAATCTTTCGCTGGTCGCCGCTGTTGCTCGCGGTGGTGTGGCTTGGGGCCGGGTGCGCCAGCACGTTCAAGGAGGTCAAGCCGGTGACGACGTCCGAACCGCCGCGACAGCGGCCCGCAGTGCTGACGGTTGGCAAAGTCTCGTTGTCCGACGCGCGCCTGTCCGACGCGGAAAAGCAGACGATGCTCCGTGCATTTCATCTGGGGGTCGAATCCTGGGTGAACAAGAGCCGGGCCTTCAGCACCGTGAAAGTGGGCGGGCAATGGCCGCTGCCCGCGGGCACGATGGCGATGGTCGGCGACATCTCCGAGGTGGAGAAAGGCAGTTCGGCAATGCGCTTCTGGGTGGGCATGGGGGCCGGACAGGCGCGCGCGCAGGGGGAGTTTCAGTTGCTGGACAATCAGGGGCGGGAGCTCACGAAGTTCAAGGTGCGCAAGTCCTATCTGGGCGGCGCAGGCATCGGCGGCTGGGACATGTTGAAGACGGAGGATCTGGTGAAGCAACTCGGCGAACTGGTGGCGGAGACCACGGACAAGTGGCTGCGTGGGGAGAAAATTAACTGACTCGGAATTTCGCAGCGGGAAGACGAGCGAACGCGGTCCGGCCAATCCGTTGCACCGTGGTCCGCCGTGAGAGACCAGGGAAGAAGGTTGTGGAACGAGGTCTTCGGCGGGCCGCCGAGAACTGCACGCCAGCGGCGTGCGCTCCCCAGAGCGCTGGGGCGCCGTTTCGTTTCATCGCTCACTTCACTTCCAGCAGGCGCTTGATCGCGCCCATGAGCACGCCTTCGATCTCGGGCGCGACGTTGCTGGAGTTGGGGGCGGTTTCGTAGCCGCCCTCGGCGTAGGCGCGTTCGGTGCCGATGTAGCCGGCGCCGTAGTCGCCGTAGGAGGCGAGGGTGACTTGCAACTCGGGGCGGAGGGATTTGGCGGCGAGTTGGTATTCGACGAAGAGTTCGCCGGGCAGATGGAGCAGCCGGACGTTGCCGAGGGCGAGGCAGGAGATGTCAGTGAGATGGCCGGCTTTGGTGCGGAGGAGAAAGTTGAGGCGGTCGGCAGGGCCGAAAAACGGGAGGCTTTTCACGATGGGCAATTGGGCGCGGAGCTTGGCTTCATCGAGGTGCGGGCTCGCGGGCAACGCGACGCGCTCGACGCGCCACGCGAGGTCGGCGGCGGCGAGCGGAGTTTTGGTGGTGGCTTCGAAGGCGCGCTTCATGCCGTCGGCGAGGCGGAGGGCGAGGGTCAGGCGATTCTCTTTGTTGCCGTCGTTGTATTTGCCCGCGCCGATGTTGCCGCCCGCGCCGTTGAAGTGAACGTGGAGCGCCTCGGGCACGGCCTGGCCGCGGATGAAACGCGCGATGCCGGGGAAGTCGGGGCTGGGCACGCCGGTGCGGTAGTAGCTCTGCGGATGGCAGGCGTAATAGCTGAGGACGGCGAGGGGACGGTTGCTGCTCCAGAAGCTCACGAGATCGACGTTGGGGTCGATGACGCCCTCGGGTTCCGCGCGCAGGGCGGGGTCTTTGGTGGTGGTGTAGCGGACGGCGCGGGTGCGTCCGTCGGGGCCGGCGATCCGGCGGTTGGAGGCGACTTCGAGGACTTTCGCGGAACCCCAGCCGAGGTGGCTGATGGCGGTGGCGTTGGTCATGGCGGCGCGCAACGTGTCGGCGGCACGCTGCATGGTGGCGCGGGCGAAGGTGCTGTCCCAGCGGCCGGGCGGCAGGTCGGCGGCTTTGAGAATGGCTTCCGCGCCGAGGTCGAACGCGGGGGCGTCGTGCTGGTGCAACGTGTGGACGGCGACGCGGGCGCGCGTGGTGCCGGCGGCGGCGGCGAGGGCGTCGCGAAAGGCGTCGTGGGCTTCGTTGCCGATGCCGATCCAATCGACGGCGCACAAAACGACGGGAGCGTCCGCGCCGAGCAGCGCGATGCCGCGGCAGCGGAGGGTCAGTTCGCCGGGGCGCAGCACGGGGTCGTAGGCCATGATGTTGCCGAGCGGCGGCGTGGCATCGACATCGAAGATGACGAGGCGCAGCGGTTCGGCGGCGTAGGCGGTTCGCGGCGCGGCGGCGGTGAGAAGGCAGGCGCAGGCGAGGGTGAGGAGAAGGCGGAGGAGGATGGGTGGCATAAGATGCGTGCGGATTGAGGCGAGCGTGCGGCGCGAGTTTTCGGAAAGCAACTGGCGTGTGCGACGAGAGCGCCGGTTTTGGAGTGCGGTGACTTGTCACCGCTTTCCTGAGGCGATTTGCCGCCGTCGGATGGCGGGGCGGGCCATCGCAGAATGAGGCGCTCACGGCTCGCGCCAGCGCGGGCGCGCCCGCGGGGACGGAAGCGCGTGGAGGTTCGACGGCGACAAGTCGCCTCGCAAAAGCGGTGACAAGTCACCGCACTCCAAACCGCCGCGGGACGGGGCGTCTCGGGCGGGTGAGAGCGGGCCGCAACGTCCGCACGGTGAAGCGGCGTGAACGCGGCGCGCCTGCCGCGTCGGCGGCGCGAGGCGCTCGCACTACCAGCCGCGCGCCGCGCCGGGGACGCGGGGGTCGCTGGCACCGACGAAGGTCTTGCCATCGGGGCTGCGGCCGACGATTTGGGAGACGCCGAAGGTGGTTTCGATGGCGAGCTGGTGGCCGCGTTGTTTGAGGGCGGACTGGATTGCGGCGGGGAGATTTTTTTCAATGCGGAGTTGGTCGGGCTGCCATTGGTGATGGATGCGGGGCTGGGCGAGGGCGTCGTCGAGGCGGAGGCCGAGGTCGAGGAGGCCAATGAGGTGGAGGACGGTTTGGGAGATGATGGTGGGGCCGCCCGCGCCGCCGAGGGCGAGGATTGGCTCGCCGTTTTTGAGAACGATTGTGGGGCTCATCGAGGAGAGCGGGCGCTTGCCGGGCGCGACGGCGTTGGCTTCCGCGCCGACGAGTTTGAAGGCGTTGGGGACGCCGGGCTGGATCGAGAAGTCGTCCATCTCGTTGTTTAGCAAAATACCGGTGCCGGGGACGATGACCTTGGAACCGAAGGTGGTGTTGATGGTGGCGGTGCAGGCGACCCAGTTGCCCTCGGCGTCGGCGGTGGAGAAGTGCGTGGTGTGTTTCTCGAAGAGGCGCGTGTCGGCGTCGGGCGGCGTGCCGTGGGTGGGGACGGGCGTGGTTTTGGCGGGATCGATGCGGCGCGCGAGTTCGCGGGCGTAGGCGGGGTCCACGAGGCCGCGGGGGACGTTGGTGAAATCGGGGTCGCCGAGCCAGTGGGCGCGGTCGGCGAAGGCGAATTTCATGGCTTCGGCGATGACGTGATGGCGCGCGCCGGGGGCGCTGAGGTTTTTGAGATCGAAAGGCGCGAGGAGGTTCAGGATTTGCGCGACGTGAACGCCGCCGGAACTGGGCGGCGGAAAGCCGATGATTTCGTGGCCGCGATAGTGCGAGGTGATGGGCTGGCGGAGTCTGGGCGTGTAGGCGGCGAGATCGGCGGCGGTGAGGATGCCGCCGTGCGCACGCAGATGCGTGGCGAGATTTTGGGAGAAGGGGCCGCGATAAAACCAGTCGGGGCCGTGGGTGGCGAGGGCGCGGTAGCTGCGGGCGAGGTCGGCTTGGAGAAAAAGTTCGCCGGTGGTGAGCGGCGTGCCATCGGCGTGGAAGAAGGGGGCGTTCGTGCCGGCATGGCGGCGGAGATTTTCCGCGTGGGCTTGGATACGGCGGGCGTTGGCGGGGTCGAGGGGGAAGCCTTTTTCCGCGAGTTGCGCGGCGGGCAGGAGAAGGTCGGCAAGGGTTTTGCGGCCGGATTTTTTCAACGCGAGATCGTAGGCGGCGAGCGCACCGGGAACGCCGATGGCGAGCGCGCCGTGCTGGCTGAGGCTGGTGTCGGCGTTGCCGTTGCGCACGAACATATCGCGCGTGGCAGCGGCGGGGGCGGTCTCGCGTCCGTCGATGGCGAGGAGTTCGCCGTTGGCGCGGCGGATGAGGAGGAAGCAGCCGCCGCCGAGGCCCGAGTTGTGAGCGTCCACAACGCCGAGGGTCAGGGCAATCGCGACGGCGGCGTCGATGGCGTTGCCGCCGCTGCGCAAAGTGTCAATGCCCGCTTGGGTGGCGAGCGGGTGAACGGTGGCGACGATGCCGCGCTCGCCGGTGGCTAAGTCCGCGCGGGCAGGGGTGGCGGAGAGCAGGAGGGCGAGGAGAAGAAAGCTGGTGCGGCCGGGGAACACGCGGCGCGTGGGCCGGCGAAGGAACGGAATAATCGGAGCCAGAATCATGGGGAAAGTTTTAGGGCAAGAGGCTCACGGAATTTTCAAGCGGAAGAATTGTTGCAGGCCGCTCGGCGGGAAGGTGACCGAGAGCGTGCCCGCGTTGGTGACGGGGGTTTGGGGAAACGGGGACCAGGCGGCGGGGAGGGCGAGGTTGGTGTTGGCTTCAAGGCGGAAGGACGCGGCGGTTGCGGGCCAGGTCACGGTGGCGGTGTTGTTGGCGGCACGCGCAACGGTGAGCGTGGGGCGGGTGATCAGGCGCAGCTCGGTGATTTGCGTGGACCATTCATCGCGCGCGGTGACGACCATCTGGATGGTCCAGAAGCGCGTGGGATCGGCGGGGGCCACGTTGATGGCGCTGTAGTCGCCCCAGCGGCTGGTGCCATCGCTGGTGGGCGCCGAGTAGGTGGCGACGCCGGCCTTGAGCAGGACGGGCGGACCAAAGGTAGTGCTACCTTGCACGGTGTCGGCGGCGACGGCGTAGCTGCTGACGAAGGAACTGGCGCTGCAGCCATTGAAGGCGATGACGACGAAGCCGTTGGTACTCGCGGCGATGGCGGGATAGAAAAAGTGGAGGTTGGTGTGGGTGATGGTGCCGGACTGGAGCAGCGTGCCGTCGGTGGCGTTGATTTTGAACCATTGCAGCGCGGCACGGGAATTGATCTGCGCTCCGTGGACGGCGTAGAGCAAATTGCCGGCCTGACTGATGGCGGAGGAAAAGCGGGAGTCGCCGTCATCCAGATTGGTGATGTTGTTGGGCTGCGGCGGATTGATCGGGATGTTGAAGGCGGGGACGGGAATCGGGCTGGCGACGGAGAGCGTGGCGGCACCGGGAGCGGCGGCGTTCTGGATGGTGAAGCGGAGGAGATTGGTCTGGGGCTGGAAGTCGTAGCCGTCGGTGGGAATGCTGAGGATGGTGGCGTCGCCCGGAGCGGAATCGAGATGAATGGCGGGATGCAAGATGAAGCCGTGGGTGGCCTCAGGCAGCGGCGTAAAGGTGGTGCGATTGGCGACAGTGGGCGTGGTTGTTAGCAGGTCGCTCTTGGAAATCGCGACCAGCACGGAACCCACGGCGTCACGCTTGCTGTCAAACAACAGGCCGCCGATCAGCAAGGCGTCGGCGTTGATCCCGAGCGTAGGGAAATCGGTGAAATGGTTCGCGCTGGGGACGAACGCGACGGCGTGCCACGCGGCAGTGGGATCGGCGGTGGTCGAGACGGCAAGCAGGCAGCGGTTCCCGAGGTTGTCGCTGCTGGTGTTGTAGTCAATCTGCGCGGCGAACCAGCGGCCAACGGTGGGATCAAAAATCAGACGCGGATCGCTCACGCCAAAGCCCCCGGGCAGGGCGACTCCCGCGTCGGCCCAGAAAGCTTCATCCGATTTTCCCAGCAAGCGCGCGCCGGTGGCCTTGTTGTAAACGGCGAAGCGGCCGTTGATGAATTCAACGTAATGCGCGGGGCCGATAGCACCGTTGGCGTCGGCGGGATTGGCGAACACATCAACGCCGGAGGTGCTACCGGTGAAGTTTAAGCCAAGCTGAATATCAACGGCGGCGGGCAGCGGGGCGACGCTGAGGAGCGCGAGGGTGAGACCGAGCAGGACGAGGCGGCGGGCACGGGAGGTGCGGCTGCGGCTGCGGCTGCGGCTGCGGCTGCGGTGGCGGGGTGGAGGGGAATTAGAATTTTCCGAGGGCATAGAAAGCAACGAAG
>BJHT01000317.1 GCA_014193395.1 Verrucomicrobiota bacterium | reverse complement strand
TGCGCGAGCAGGCGGACCACCCCGGCAACCCCTCCGCCTCGGGCAGTGTCGAGCAACTGGTGCCGGACCCGGAGTATGGGCGGCTGCTCGCGGAAATTCGGAAAACACGGGCGGCGTTGACGCCCACAACGACGGAGGTGCCGTGATGAACATCTTAAACACACCACCATTGTTGAGATACGTGGCCCGTGTGAAAACGAGCGATGGAAAGTTGTCGGGCGAATTCGTGGACTGGTTCACGGATAATGATGATGCCCGCGCAACCTATCGCGTCATCATGGAGCAACAAGGCTACGAGGTGAAAACCATCACCGTGGAGAATCAAACCGCCGTCGTAGAAATCAAGTGAATGAGCTGGCACTATTCGCAGGAGCTGGTGGCGGAATACTTGGAGGCGTGCTCTCGGGATGGCGCTGTGTTTGCGCCGTTGAGAGAGACGGATATGCCCGCAACGTATTGTTGGCGCGACAGAATGACCGAATGCTTGAGCCTTTTCCAGTTTGGGATGATGTCACAACCTTCGACGGCCGACCCTGGCGCGGACTTGTTGACGTGGTATCGGGCGGCTTTCCTTGTCAGGACATCAGCGTTGCGCGAGCAATGTGGGGACGCGACGGCTTGGAAGGTGAACGCTCCGGCCTATGGACGGAGAACCTGCGGATTATTGGCGAGGTTCGCCCGCCCCATGTATTCGGTGAAAATAGCCCGGCGCTCCGCACCTGCGGACTGGATCAAGTTATCGAAGGACTTGCCGCGCTCGGGTATGCATCACGCTGGACAATCCTGGGAGCTGACAGTGCGGGACTGTATCACAAACGCGACCGGCTATGGTTCTACGCTGCCGACACCAACAGCCCGCGACTGGAAGGATACTTTCGGAATGGGGACGGAGCGATCAGATGGGAAAACACGGCTGGATCGCCTGCCGATGCTGCTATTCAGTCTTGTGCGTTCTGCGGGTATTTGTTCGACAACTCTCGAGGTTCTTACGGCTGCGAGAACTGTGGAAGTGAAGGACCGGGTGCAGGTTTTGATTTCGGGTCAGGACTACTGCCCAGAGTTGCCGGAATGGGTCATGGGATGGCCAGTTGGTTGGACCGCATTAGAGTCGTTGGAAACGGACAAGTTCCAGCAGTGGCTTCTCTCGCATGGGAAATACTGCGATGCCATGAACCTGGCCGAAGAGGAGTAATTATCAAACCATGAACACCCCCACCCCTGACACCCTCCCGCCCCATTCCCCCGCCGCCGAACAGGGCGTGCTGGGCTGCTGCCTGCTCGATCCCAAGTCCGGCGTGGACGAGGCGCTGGTGCATCTGGTCTCGCGGCGCGAGGCGCATCTGGCGTTCTACGACCTGCGGCACCAGATCATCTTCAAGGTCTTGTTGGAAATGCAGGAGGCGCGCCGCGCCATTGATGTCATCACGCTGGCGGAGACACTCAAGGACCGCGGTGAACTGGCCCAGGTGGGCGGCGCGGAGTATCTCGGCCAGTTGCAGGACCAGGTGCCCAGCGCGGCGATGCTGCCCGAGTATGCGGGCATCGTGGCGGCCAAGTGGAAGCTGCGCAAGATGATCGGCGCGCTCGCCAAGGCGCAACTCACCCTCGACGGCTCGCGCGAGGAAAAAGGCAAGTCCGTGACCGCGGAGGCGTTGATCGAACAGATCGGCGCGGACGTGCTGGACGCGCTGGACGACTCCGCCACCACCGCCAGGCAGGCGCAGCGGTTGGGGAGTTACTTCCCGAAAATCATCGAGCGGATGGACCGATTCTGCCAAGGGAAGAAAGTCATGCTCGGGTTGAGCACGGGCTTCAACTATCTCGACAACTACACCTGCGGGTTGAAAGGGGGCGAGTATCTCGTCATCGCGGCGCGGCCGGGTCAGGGCAAGACCAGCATTGTCATGCAGATCGCCGAGCATGTGGCGGTGACGTTGAAAGAGCCGGTAGCGATGTTCTCGATGGAGATGAGCGGTGAGTCACTGGCGGAGCGGACGCTGTTCAGCTTCTCGGGTGTGAATTATCAACACTACCGAAACGGCTTCCTTAGTAATGACGACATCCGCAAGCTGACCATCGGCATGGAGAAACTCAACAAGGCCCCGATCTACATCGACGATGAGTCTTGCATGAACATCCAGCGGCTCGCCGTCGAGGCGCGGAAGTTGAAACGGCAGAAGGGCATCAAGCTCGTGTGCATCGATTATCTCCAGCTCATGCCCGCGACGCCGGGGCGGGAGAATGACATGCGCGCGCGTGAGCTGGCGGACATCAGCATGGGCCTCAAGCGGCTGGCCAAGGAACTGGACCTGCCGGTGGTGGTGCTGGCCCAGATGAACCGCAGCATCGAGAGTGATGAGGCCAAGGGCCGCAAGCCGGTGCTCTCCGACTTGCGCGACTGCGGGCAGATCGAGGCCGACGCGGACGTGGTGGGCTTCCTCTACCCGCCCAAGCTCAAGCGCGAGGAGGACCAATGGGCGGAGACCGGCGACATGCCGCCGGCATTTGCCTGGCTCAAGCGCCACCCGCTCCCAGACGAACTGCGCAAGGAGATGGAGCACCAAAAACTCTTCCCGGAATGGACGCTGGCCAACCACAAAAAATACCTGCGCCGCGTGAACCTGCTCATTGCCAAACAGCGCAACGGGCCGACGGGTGACATTGCCCTGGTATATCAGGCCCCGTTGATGCGCTTCGAGGATGCCTACACACCCGGGACGGAACCGGGGGAAAAGGGGGAGGCGTGAGGGGGAACGACCCAAGCTCAGCGACCCGGCTGGGTGAGGGCCAGAAATGAAACAAGAGCGCAACAGCCGGGTTCGCTGGAGCGCATGGTTAGACAGCACATGGCAAACACACTCAAGAACTGTCACAGCCCTGCCGGGATGACATATAGCCTCGCCGGAGTGCGGCTGACCAACCTCACAGACTGTCCTGGCTGCAAATACGGCACGCTCGACCGCAAGAAGCACGGCATGAAATGCGCTGATTGCGGCAAGGAATACACTATCGAGGAACTGCATAGGCTCGGCGTGCTGTCTAACTCTTAATATGCGACCCGGTGTCGGAATATTGGAATATGGCGACTGACATCCAGTGGACTCCCTGCCCGGTGCTGCCGGTGCCCTCGCGCGCCGAGCAGCTTGCCATTCTGGCGAAACCAGACGGGCCGCAGGAATTGGCGCGCTACTACACGGCGCGCGAGGAGGCCATCAAACGCGCCAAGACCGATCCCTATAATTACGGTCTTGAGCCGGTGGTGACTTACGGCGGGCGCGAGGTGCGGACGTGGAGCGAGGCGGATAAGTTGCTCGCCCAATGTCAGTATCTCGCCGTGTTCGGAGGCAACCGGGCGGGTAAGTCGGAGTGGGCGGGCGACCGGGCGGTGCATGTGTTGGTGGAATTACCCTTCACCAACCTGATCTGTCTCGCTGATACCCAGCAGCAGAGTATTCTGACCCAGCAGGAGATTGTCTGGCGGTGTCTGCCCAAATGGGTGCGGGAACTCAACGGGAAGGAAAGCCGGGAGTTCAAGGTCAGTTACTCGGTGGCCAATGGGTTTGCGGACGGCGTGCTCGTGCTGCCGAACGGCTCGCGGGCGTTCTTCGCCACCTACAACCAGGACCCCGGCCGGTTTGAGGGCGTGGAGTTCGGGCACAAGGAAACCAAGGCCATCGGCGCGTGGGCGGATGAGAACATGCCGCTCGCGTGGATGGAGATGCTGCTGCGCCGCCTGACTTATCGCGATGCCAAGCTGGTGTGGACCTTCACCCCAGTCAAAGGGATCACCCCGGCCATCAAACAATTCCTCGGCGCGGCGCGCACGCTGGAATCCATGCCGGCGGAACTGTTGCCGGGCCGGGTGAACGTGCCGGACTGTCCGCCCGGTCACATGCCCTTCATTCAGGAACCCGCCACGCCGCGGGCGCGGGCGATTTATTTCTTCACCGCGTGCAATCCCTTTGGCGACTATTACCGGCAGGTGCGGGCGAACCTCTCCAACAAAACCACGGAGATGATCGAGCGCGCCGCCTACGGTTACGCGCGCGACACGGTGGCGCGGGCCTTCCCCAACTTCGGCGCGGGCAACATCGTCAAGCCCGCGCAGTTGCCGGTGAAGGGGAGCAACTACCAGATCATCGACCCCGCGGGCACGCGCAACTGGGCGCTAGTATGGGTGCGCGTGACTCCCGACCACCCGCCGTGTCTCTACTTTTATCGCGACTGGCCGCCCGCGCAGCAGTTCGGCGAATGGGCGGTGCCGACAGAGCGGCAGGTGAGCGACGACAGCAAGAAGGGGTGGGACGGCGAGCCGGGTCCGGCGCAGACGGGCCTCGGCTACGGGGCGCTGCAATACAAGCGCCTCTCGCGCGCGTTGGAGCGCATCCCGGCGGAGGTGCCGCAGGTTGATCCCTACCGGGAAGCACTCCGCCGGAAAGGCGAGGAAAGCGAAGAGATCGTGGAGCGCTACATCGACCCGCGCGCCGGCAGGAGTGAGCACACGGCGGAAGAGGGCGGGACGTGTCAGATCGACCAGTTCGCGAGGGCGCAGAAGGATGCCAAGGGTGAAATAATTGAGTTACCCATGACGTTGCTCCTTGGCAGTGCGGGCGAAATCGAGGAAGGTTACGGGCAAATCAACGAACTCCTCTATTGGAACAAGGAGCAGCCGTTTGACCCCGTGATGAACGCCCCGCGACTCTATGTCAGTGAAGACTGCCAGCAACTCGTCTGGGCCTTATCCAACTACACGGGGCGCGCGGGCGCGACGGGGGCGGCGAAGGATTTCGTGGATGTCGTGCGCTATGCCGTGATGGGTGATTTGACCTACCGCGAGCCGGAGCGGCGGGAGACGAGGTATCAGCAGCCGGCGTATTGAGTAGAGAGAGACAACACACACATGAAAACCTTAACCCATCCCATCGGCTGGTGCGATGACACGGGGAACATGGTCGTCGGGTGCTCGAAAGTCTCGCCGGGGTGTCTGCATTGTTACGCGGCGGTGGACACGCCCGCACGGGTGTTGCGCGCCGGCAAATGGCCGGGCGCAGGCGGCCGCAAGGTCGAGACCTGGGGGCCGGCGGCGGAACGCTGGCCGGTGCAGTCGCTGGTGGCGAAGGTGAAACGGTTGCGGAAGTTGTGCATCTGCGATCGGTGCGGCGAGACGTGGCCGGTGGACGCCTTGAACACCCGCTTTGGAAACTGCTTGTGCTGCGGCCCGCTGCGCCGCATCCGGCTCTTCGCTGACTCAAACTCGGATTGGTTGGATGACCGCTGGCCGGCGGAGACGCTGGGCGACCTGGCGGAAATCGTGCGCAATCATCCGACCATTGATTTCCTGCTCTTGACCAAGCGGCCGGAGAAGTTCCGGGACCGACTACTAACGGTGGTGGATAAATGCGTGGAGTCCAGAATGGCGGCGTATCACTTGATGAGTCCCAATAGTCGGTTTCCAGCGCAGAATCTCTGGCTCGGCGTCTCTGTTGAGGATCAAACCCGAGCGTTGGAGCGCATCCCCAAACTGCTGGAGATGCCCGCCGCGGTGCGGTTCCTGAGTTGTGAACCGCTGCTGGGACCGGTGGACCTGGCGCAGGTGTGCGGCCCCGGCGCGGACAGGGCCGGCACACTGCCGGGGATTGATTGGGTGATCGTCGGCGGGGAGTCGGGCGACGGCGCGCGCCCGTGCCGGGTGGAGTGGATTCAGGACATCGTGCGCCAGTGCGCGCGCGCCGGCGTGCCGTGTTACGTGAAGCAGTTGGGGGTTAATAGTACCAACGAACACACCGACCCCCCGTGGTTCCCCGCCGACGGCAAGGGCGCGGATATGAACGAATGGCCCGACGATCTGCGCGTCCGCCAGTTTCCCAAACGCGAAACCCCAAACCCTTAACCCCACACCTCACGATGACCTCCCTCCAATTCTCCGAACTCCCGCCGCTGCTGCCGCGCAAGCTCTTCATGGCGGCCACGGGTTTGAACAAGCGCGATCTTGCCAAGCTCATCCGCACCGGCCAGATTCACCCGGTCTCGCTCATCGCGGGCGCCCGCACACGCAAATACTGGCACGTCCAAGCGGCGGCTATCCGTGCCCACCAGAAGATTCCGCCGTGTCCGACCGCGTTTTGGTAACAGTGCCCGTGCGCCTTGTAACATATGAGTGACTCCTCCCCCGCCACCCTGCCCCTCCACGCCGCCACCACGCCCGACCTGCCGCGGCTCTACGAACAATTCCGCTCCTGCGCTCCGCTCGAACACGGGTGGGACGCGCTGCGCAACAACGACGACACGCGCTACTGCCGCTGGTCTCCGCAATGGAGCGACGGGCGCAAACGCTCGACCGAGACGGAGGCCGCGTGGCCGTTCGAGGGCGCGAGTGACGCGCGCGTGAACCTGGCCGACTCGATCATCACCGAGCTGGCCGGCGTGCTGACCACCGCCTTCTGGCAGGCGGTGACGCAGGCGGTGAGTGCCCGCGCCGGCTGGCAGGAACGGGCGTCGCGCTTTGCCGCGCTGCTCCAGTGGATGACCAAGACCAAGCAACGCCAGCAGATGACCACCGAGGTGGAACTCTCGGCGCAATATCTCCTGACCTACGGCGTGAGCGTGCTCAACGTGGGTTGGGCGCGTGAGGTGTCATTGGTGCCGCGCACGTTCAAGCTCGAAGAACTCGCGCAACTGGCGCAGCAGGCCCCGCCGGGGTCGCCGCTGGCGTTGCTGCCGTCGCTCATTCTCGATCCGACGATGGAAGACGCGGCGGTGGAAACGGTGCGGGCGGCGGGGACGGCGCTGGTGCAGCAGTTGTTCGCGGCGGACGTGGCGGACGTGGGCGAGGAGCTGGCCGCGTGGGAACTCTCCGCCGCCAAGGCGCGGGCGCTCGTGCGCGCGCTGCGGGCGGATGGCGAGGCGGAAATCCCGCTGCCGATGGTGAGCAAGAACCAGCCGTTCATCGCGGCGCTCAAGCCCTTTGAGGACGTGTTCTGGCCGGCCTCGACGTGCGACGTGCAGCGGGCCGCGGTCATCTTCCGCAAGGAGTATTTGACCAAGGCGGAACTGGCGGGGCGCGTGCTGGCCTGTGGCTGGGATGCGCGCTGGGTGGAAGAAGTGAGCGAGAAGTGTCAGGGTTATTTCTCGGCCTACACGGACAACGTGGCCGGGTTGCTTACCGGGGACGGGGACGCGGCGTTCACCTACGAGCAGGACGCACAGTCGCAGGATTACGAGGTGATCCATGCCTACTACCCGCAGGTGGACGCGGACGGGGTGCGGACGATCTCTTACACGGTGTTCCATCCCAAGCTGATCGCGGACAGGTCGCAGTCGCCGCTCTACGCGCAGCACGGGCCGCTGGGGTATGCGCACCTCGGGCTGCCCTTTGTGGCGGGGCGTTACGAGAACCGCGAGCGGCGGTTGATGTCCAGCCGCGGCGTGCCGCAACTGGTCGCCACCCGGCAGCGGGCGCTCAAGGTGCAACTGGATGCGCTTACGGACCTGACGAGCCTGGCGGTGTTCCCGCCGCTCCTCGTGCCGGACAACGGCATGGGCACGCGCTTCAAGTTCGGCCCCGGCCAGACCAACTACGCCGCGCCCAACCGCGCCCCGGCCTTCATGCAGATCCCCAGCAGCGGGGCGACGGTGGCTTTCGAGTTGTGGGACCGCATCTCACACAGCGTGAACAATGACTTCGGCCTGCTCTCGGCGGACGTGCCGCCGGCGCGCACCCAGGCGCGGCTCCAGATGGTCATCAACCAGTTTCTCCAGATGTGGTCACTGGCCTTTGAGCAGCAGTTTCACCTGATGTGCCAGTATTTGGCCGACGCCGAGTATATGGCGGTGACGGGCGACACGCAGCCGCTCCCCAAGGGCCGGGAGATCGCGCAGGAACATGCGTGCTGGCTCGCGTTTGACGCGCGCAACCTCGATGCCGAGCATGTGGCGGCGCAGTTCCAGGCCATCTCGCAGGCGTTGATCCCGCTGGACACGGCCAACGTGATCGACCGCAGCAAATACATCGCGCTCCAGTTGCGCAGCATCAACCCGAGCATCGCCGACGAGGTGGTGCAACCCGCGCAGAGCGGCCAGGCGCAGGTGTTCGAGAAGGTGCAGCGGAACTTCCTGCTCATGTTCGCGGGCAACCCGCCGGAGCTGGGCGAGGACGCCAACCCGACCGCGCCGATGGAACTGCAAATGGCGCAGCAGATCATGCAGCAGAACAAGAAATACCAGCAGGCGCTGGGCACGGACCCGGACTTTGCTGAGAAAGTGAAGCAATACGTCGAGAACTTGCAGTTTGGCGTGCAGCAGCAGGAGAACCGGCAGATCGGCCGCGTGGGGGTGAAGGCGGAGGGGGCGGCGTGAACCCCGTCCCGCGCCTCACCAACGCCCGCG
>BJHT01000316.1 GCA_014193395.1 Verrucomicrobiota bacterium | reverse complement strand
GCCCTGGCGTTGCTGTTCGAGTTTTGGGTAAGCGGGGATTTTGGTTTTCATATTGTAGCCATAATACTACAAATCTGCGGTCAAAACCAAAGGAAAACCACAAAACCCACTTTTATCTCGTACACCCAAACTGAACGCGTGGCTGGCGCTGCGCGATTGAAAGCCGACAATCGATCTTCCCCGCGATTGAACGCCCTGACCCACGAGTTTCATTTTGTCGCCGCAGCTTTCGCATCGTTTTGAATCCGACCTCCGACACGGGCCATCCAAGCCCGTTTTTTGCGTCGTGCGGCACCTTCGGCAGCGATTATCGGTTCTCGGCAATCCGCGTCAGGCACGATCAGCGCGTTTCCAGATTGCTACTGCAACGGCGTGAAATACTCTTAGCCCAAACGCCATGCACTGGATCGCCCCATCCAAAAAGACACTGACAACCAGTTGTGGACACGTTCGGTCAAACCGTCGAGTTCACGGTGCGCGCCGTTATGGTTGGTAAGCTCCTTTGCAGGGTTTTATATTCTCAGTCTGCCAAGCGGGATGAATTCTGAATCCATCACAAAACCAGCGGCCGGCCAGATCGTTCGCGTGCGCACCCGCCACTGGCTGGTCGAAGATGTGGCTCGCTCGCATTCGGGCACCTGGCTGCGGCTTTCCTGCGTCGATGACGACGCGCAGGGCGAGGCGCTGGAAGTGCTCTGGGAAGCCGAACTCGACAGCCAAATTTTCGACACCGAGGCGTGGGCGCAAATCGGACAAAAGGGCTTCGACGACGCGCGGCAGTTTGCCGCCTACTTCAACACCCTCCGCTGGCACTGCGTCACCACCACCGACCCCAAGCTCTTTCAGTCGCCCTTCCGTGCCGGCATTCGCATTGACGCCTATCAGTTGGAACCGCTGAAAAAGGCGCTCCAGCTTCCCCGCGTCAATCTCTTCATCGCGGACGACGTGGGTCTCGGCAAAACCATCGAGGCCGGCCTCATCGCCACGGAGTTGCTGCTGCGTCGCCGTGTCCGCGAGGTTGTCGTGGTCTGTCCGCCTTCGATGCTCCGGCAGTGGCAGGACGAACTCGATGCCCGCTTCGGCCTGCGCTTCGAGATTCTGGACCGCGAGTACATCGAGCGCATCCGTCGCGAGCGCGGTTACGCGGTGAATCCTTGGGACACGTTTCCTCGTTTTCTCGTCTCGCAGCGTTTGCTCATTGACGAAGCCTACGCAGCGCCGATGCGTGTCTGGCTCGACAATCTTCGTCCGGGCAGCCTGCTCATTCTCGACGAAGCCCATCATGCCGCTCCGGCCAGCGGCTTGAAATACGCCATTGATTCCAAGTTCACCCGCGCCATCCGCGACCTCGCGCCGCGCTTTGAGCATCGCCTTTTCCTTTCGGCCACGCCGCACAACGGCCATTCCAACAGCTTCAGCGCCCTGCTCGAACTCCTCGACGACAAGCGCTTCATGCGCGGCGTGCCCGTGCTCAAGTCTTCCCTCGATGCGGTCATGGTGCGCCGCCTCAAGGAGGACGTGCGCGTCGTCGCCGGTGGATTCCCCATCCGCCGCGTCGTGCAGGTGGACCTGACCGATCTGCCTCCCGATGCACCCGAGCTGCGGCTGGCCGAATGGCTCGATGCCTACGCCACCGTGCGGCGCGAACGTTTCGCCACGGCCACCAAACGCGAAGCCACGCAGGGCGCGCTCATTCTCTCGACGCTCCAGCAGCGTCTTTTCTCTTCCGTCGAAGCCTTCCAGCGCACGCTCGCCGCACATCGCCGCGCCATGGAAAAAGTCTGGTCCGGTGAGGCCGCAGCTCGCGCCAACCTTTCCGCCACCGACCTCGCGCAACTCACCGCCGGCTTTGACAACGACGACGACCGCAGCCTCCTCCCGGCCGAGCAACAGGAGTCCGAAGCCGCCGCCGCCCTCGAGCAAGCCACCGCTTCCGCATCCGGCGCTCCGGCATCTGCGAACGTAAGTCGCGAACGCCAGCTCCTCGGCGACATGGCTCGTGTCGCCGAACAACACCGCCACCGTCCCGACGCCCGCATCACCTGGCTGATCGAGTGGTTGCGGACCCACTGCTGCCCCGGCATCCGTCTGCCCGGCAGTCCGTCGCCGCAGCCCGGCGCAGCATGGTCGCCGCTCCGCCTCATCATCTTCACTGAATACGAGGACACCGCCCGCTACCTGCGCACCCAGCTTGAAGCAGCTCTTGCCGACACGGATCGCGCCGAAGCCCGGCTTGATGTCTTCCACGGTCCGACGCCGCCAGATAAGCGCGAGGATTTGAAGCGCGCCTTCAATGAGCCGCCCGAGCGTCAGCCCTTGCGCATCCTCATCGCCACCGACGCTGCGCGTGAAGGGCTGAACCTTCAGGCGCACTGCTGGCATCTGTTCCACTTCGACCTGCCGTGGAATCCCTCGCGTCTGGAGCAGCGCAATGGCCGCATCGACCGCAAACTCCAGCCCAACGGCGAAGTCTTCTGCCATTACTTCGTTTACCCGCAACGCCCCGAAGACCGCGTCCTCCGCGCTCTCGTGCGCAAGACCGAGACCATCCGCCTCGAACTCGGCAGCCTCTCTGAAGTCGTGGAGAAACGCCTGCGCACCGGCATCCGTCGCGCTGATGCGGAAGCCGCCGCCGCAGCGATTGAGGCTTTGGAAGACGACCCCGAGAAGCGTGCGGCCCGCGAGTCCGAGCTGGATGGTGAAGCCGGCCAGCGCCAGCAAAACCTCCGCGCGGAAATCAAAACGTTGGGCAATCGCATCGAGGATGCGCGCCGCTGGATTGGCCTCGATGAGGTGCAGCTCCGCGATGCGCTGAACTGTTCGTTGGAATTTCTCCATACCGAACCCCTGCGCGAAACTTCGGCCACGCCGGGCCAGCCCACCCGTTACATCTTCCCCAATCTCCAAGCGCGTCACGGCGGCGATCCGCGCTGGGCCGCCACTCTCGACACCTTGCGCCCGCCCGCCGACCACGATCAGTCGCTCTACGAATGGCGGCGCGAAGCTCCGCTGCGTCCGGTCGTGTTCGCGCCTCCGCTGGGCTTCGATGGCGACACCGTGCAACTGCACCTCTCACACCGCGTCGTGCAGCGGTTGCTCGGGCGCTTCCTCGCGCAGGGGTTCGTCTATCACGATCTCTCCCGCGCCTGCCTCGCCCAATCTGATGACGCGATTCCGCGCGTCGTGTTGCTCGGGCGGCTCGCGGTTTACGGTGCGGGCGCAGCCCGCTTGCACGAGGAATTGATCACGGTCACCGCCCGCTGGAGCGATCCGGCGGATCGCAAATCACCGCTCACGCCCTACGGTCGGGATGCCGAAGCCCGCACCATCACCATCCTCCAAGAATCGCTGAAGCCCGCCGCCGGCTCGCGCTCGGTCCCAGAAACCGCGACGCAGCGTCTCCAAGCCAGCCTGGCCCAGGATATCCGCGAGCTGCTGCCGCACCTGGAGCAGCGTGGGCAGGCCGCGCGCGTGGACGCGGAGAAACTGCTCACCGAACGCGGCCAGATCGAATCCGCTTCCCTGACACAAATCCTCGAAGACCAGCGCCGCCGCGTGCTCGCGAAATACACGGCCACGGAAACCGACCAGCTCCTGCTCGGTTTCAGCGACGAAGAAAAGCGCCAGCTCTCCGCCGATCGCCGCCACTGGGAACGCTGGCTCGCCAACGTGGACGGCGACCTCGCCCGCGAGCCGCAGCGCATCGCTGATTTTTACCAGACCAAATCCTTCCGCCTCGAACCCGTCGGCCTCGCGTATCTGTGGCCCGTCAACGCATGAACCACCGCCTTGCCCATCCAGGCCTGATGCTGTCAGATAACCCGCATGACTGCGTGGCAGACCAACATCGAGCGATGGCGCGCCCTCCCGTCCGACCAGCGGACGCGCGAGGCGTGGCGGCGCATTCCCCGGCAGGTCGCGCAATCCATGGCCTTCGAGGGCGAGCCTGTTGATCTGCAATGGCTGACGAAACAACACGCCCCGCTCACGCCACCCGCACGGTTGAAACCGTCCGCGGCCTCCTGACCTACGCCCAACTCGCCCCGCTGCTGGCGGAACGCGTCTTGCGCACCCAAGCCGCCATCGCCCGTGGCGAATTCGATCAAGCCTCTCCCGGTCGCGATTTGCTCTGCGCCCTCCACGCCGCCATTTGCTCGGACCTGGTTCCGGACTGGGCGGGACGCTGGCGCACCCTCGCCGTCACCGTGGGCACGCACGAGCCACCCCAACCGCACGAAATCGCGTTGCGAATGCACGACTACGAGGCCGATCTCTCAGTGCGCCTCACGACGCTTGTGGAACATCCCGAGTTGCTGCCCGAAACACTGGCCTTCGCCGAAGGCCGCCTGCTGTCCATCCACCCGTTCCGCGATTTCAACGGCCGCGTCACCCGGCTTTTCCTCCCGTGGTTGCTCCGCCGGTTGAATCTGCCGCCCGTGGATCTGGTCCCCGCCGACCCGGCCGCGACCGCGACCTACCTGGCCGCCTTGCGCGCTGCCGACCGGCTCGACTGGCAACCGCTCGCCACCATCTGGGAACAACGTCTCGCCACGCCGTTCGATTCCTAGCCCGCCATGCCACCCTTCACCAAAGACCCCGCGCTCGCCGACCATCTCGCGTGGCTCGGCTACGTCCAGCCCGAGGGACTAGTGGTGTCAGCGCCGGCCTTGGTGGATGCGCAGGCCATCATTGATCGAGCGCAGTTGGGCGATCTCCAGCGCCGCTTCGCCGAGCAAGTCACCAGTCTGCGCCTCACCGACAGCAACACCGCCGACACCCAGCCGGGCATCGAGAATCTCCAGCGGTTCGTCACCGAGTTCCTCGGCTGGCCCTACGAACTCCTCGTCGGCGTTGACCCTTCGCGCCCATTGCCGGAGTCGCTTTCCATTTCTTTGCCCGAGTTTCAGGAAACCCTGCGCCCATCCTTCGCCGTCGCGCGCTCCGCGACCGCCTCCCTCTCAAATCTTAAATCTCAAATCTCAGATTCCCCCCTCCTCCTCGTCCAGTCCCACGCGGCCAGTGTGGACCTCGACAAACCCATCGCCGCACACGACCGCCACTGGCACGCCTCGCCCTCCAAGAAATTCGAGCGTCTCCTGCGCGAGACCGGCGTGCCCATCGGCCTGCTCACCAACGGCACGCAGTTCCGCCTCATCTACGCGCCGCCCAAGGAAAACTCCGGCACGCTCACGTTCCCTGTCGGCGCGATGACCGAAGTCTCCGGCCGGCTCATCCTCGGCGCGTTTCAACTGCTCCTTGGCTCGTGGACGCTCTTCAACGCGCCCAGCGATGCCCGCCTGCCCGCGCTGCTCCAGCGCAGCCGCGACTACCAGGCCAGCGTCTCGGAAATTCTCGCCGAGCAAGTCCTCCACGCCCTCTACGAACTCCTGCGCGGCTTCGAGTCCGCCGACGAACGCGCCCAGGGCAAACTCCTCCGCGAACTCGCCGCCCGGAATCCCGCCGACATCTACGGCGGCCTCGTCACCGTCCTGCTCCGGCTTGTGTTCACTCTCTTCGCCGAAGACCGCGGGCTGCTTCCCGGCAGCGGGCTTTACGTCCGCCACTACGCCGTGCGCGGACTCTTCGAGCGACTGCGCGCCGATGCCGAGCGTTACCCCGACACCATGGACCACCGCTTCGGCGCGTGGGCGCAACTCCTCGCCCTCTTCCGCGTCATCCACGGCGGCTGCAAACATCCAGACCTTGCAATGCCCGCCCGCGCCGGCCACCTCTTCGACCCCGACCGCTACCCGTTCCTCGAAGGCCGCGCCTCGCGCAGCGAACCCATCGGAGCACTCCCGCTCGTCAGCGACGGCACGCTCCATCGCATCCTGGAAAAACTCTGCATCCTCGAAGGCGAACGCGTCAGCTACCGCACGCTCGACGTGGAAGAAATCGGCTCGGTCTATCAAACCATCATGGGCTTCGGCGTCGAAACCGCCGCCGGCACGGCCATCGCGCTCAAGGGCAAACGCAAAAACGGCGGCGTGCCCGCCTCGCCCGTCATCAGCCTGGAAGAACTCCTCGCCATCCCGGCCAAGGACCGCGCCAAGTGGCTCAAGGAAAACGCCGACACCGAACTCACCGGCGAAGCCGACAAGCGTCTCAGAGTCGCCGCCATCGTGGACGACCTCCTCGTCGCGCTGGAGAAACGCATTGATCGCCACGCCACACCCGCGCCGGTGGCCAAAGGCGGACTCGTGCTCCAACCCACCGACGAACGCCGCCGCAGCGGTTCGCACTACACGCCGCGCTCCTTCACCGAACCCATCGTCCGCAAGACCCTCGAACCGATTCTCAAACGACTGGTGAGCGAAGCCGCCGCGTCTTCTCCCTCTCCCCTCAACGGGGAGAGGGCCGGGGTGAGGGGTGAGAACGTGCAAGGGGCGACGACTCACCCACACCTCACCCCAACCCTCTCCCCTCCCTCCGAGGGAGCGGAGAGGGAGAAGCGCACGCCGACACCCGCGCAGATTCTCGAACTCAAAATCTGCGACATCGCCGTCGGCTCGGCGGCGTTCCTCGTCGAAACCTGCCGCCAGCTTGCCGACGTGCTCCTCCGCGCCTGGCGCGTGCATGGCGGACGTCCGGCGCTCCCGCCCGATGAGACCGAGGAACTCCTCGCCATGCGCACCATCGCGCAACACTGCCTCTATGGCGTGGACCGCAACCCCATGGCCGTGGACCTCGCCAAGCTCTCCCTCTGGCTCGCCACCCTGGCCAAGGACCATCCCTTCACCTTCCTCGACCACGCCATCCGCTGCGGCGATTCCCTCGTCGGCCTCACCCGCCGGCAAATCGAGACCTTCACCTGGAAAACCGGGTTCACCACCGGCCAGCTCTGGGAACAGGAAGTCCGCAAACGCACCGCCGCCGCCCTGCGCGAACGCCAGAACCTTCTCGGCCTGGGCGACGACTACGGCACGCCCCAGCTCAAGCGCGAGAAACTGGAGAAGGCCGATGAACTCCTCGACCTCGTGCGTTTCATCGGCGATGCCGCCGTGGCCGCGTTCTTTGCGGCGGACAAGGACAAGGCTCGCGAAGCCAAGCGTGCGGAACTGGCCGAGCGCATCGCCAGCTTCCTAGGCAAAGGCGACTTCAAACAACGTCCCACCGACGAAGTGAAAGCCCTGCGCGGCGGACAATTCCCGGTCACGCCCTTCCACTGGGAAATTGAATTTCCGGAAGTGTTCGACCGCGAGAATCCTGGCTTCGATGGCATCGTCGGAAATCCGCCCTTTCTCGGAGGCTTGCTGATCTCGGAACTGTCCGGTGGGCCGACTTATCAGGAGTGGCTCAAGACACGAAACCAAGACGCCTTTGGAAACGGCGATCTCTGTGCATATTTTTTCCGTCAAGCACAACAACTAGTTTGCAGTCGGGGCACTTTCGGCTTCATAGCAACGAAAACCATTTCTGAGGGCCGCACACGCACCACAGGATTGCAGGCTATCCTTGCTTCTGGAGCACGCATTTACAACGCCATCCGTTCGCAACGATGGCCGGGACAAGCCACCGTGCTGGTCGTGATTGTGCATGTTGCAGCGGAACAGGTCGAAGGCATCGAGAAACCATTACTCGACGGAGAACCGGTGTCCTTTATCAACTCCCGCTTGCATGCGAGTGCAGAGCTGCCAGACCCGGTGCCATTGTCTTCAAACGATCAAAAAGGGTTTTATGGCACCAATCTTGGTGGCAGCGGGTTTGTTCAGAGCCCGGATGAATTTGCACAGTTGGCGGCGAATCATCAAAACCGACAGTGTCTGCTGCCATTACTAGGAGGCGAAGAGGTAAATAGCTCACCCGTCCAGAGCCATACACGTTACGTAATTTGCTTCGGCTCTGAGCCGCTAGAATATGCTCAGCAGTTTCCTGAGTTGCTCGAAATTGTCCGAACGCGCGTTAAACCGGACCGCGATCGAGCACCTGACCATGGGCCTGGGAACCATGGGAAAAAGTATTGGTGGCAATTCACCCTGCGAGCCGATCCTCTCTATGCGAACATCCGGGGCTTATCGCGGTGCATGGCGACCGCTATCACGACAGCCCATTTAGGTTTTTCCTTTCAGCCCATACGACAAGTGTTCGCCCACTCCTTAGTGGTCTTTGCCTTCGATAATTTTGGGGCATTTGCGTGTCTTCAAAGTCAGTTCCACAGGTTTTGGGCGATCCTGCTGTCTTCGCATTTAGGAGGAACTTTGCGCTACTCAGTGAGTGACGCATTTCAGACCTTTCCCCTTCCCAAAAGTTTTGGGGCTGATTCGCGATTGGAGGCGGTGGGGCGGGAGTATTACGAGTTCCGCGCGGCGCTCATGCAGGACCTCTGGCTCGGCCTCACGGAAATCTACAACCTCTTTCACTCGCCCGATGACGAGGCCCTGGCGCGGCTCGAAGCCCTCTACCGC
>BJHT01000315.1 GCA_014193395.1 Verrucomicrobiota bacterium | reverse complement strand
CAAACGGCGATGGGGCGTCGCTGGTCGTGGTGTGGATTTTGATTTTCACACTCAAGTTCTACCCCCTCCGGCGACGTCCTGTCTGCTCTTCACCTGTCCTGTGGTTGCGGCGCAAGCCGCGTTAGGTCCATCCGTGTCCATCCGTGGTTAAAAAACTCCCTCGGTAACCCGAACCCCCGCCACCCATGACCGCCGAACCGCACCACCCCGACGACGAGAAGCTCCTCCGCCAGCTCGGCTACGAACAGGAGCTGTCGCGCCGCATGAGCGGCTTCTCGAACTTCGCCATCTCGCTCTCGATCATCTGCATCCTCGCGGGCGGTATCACTTCGTTTCACGTCGGCCTGTGCAGCGCGGGCGGCGCGACCATCGGGCTGGGCTGGCCGCTGGTGTGCCTCTTCTCGCTGTGCGTCGCGGGCACGATGGCGCAGGTGGCGAGCGCGTTCCCGACGGCGGGCGGCTTGTATCACTGGGGCAGCATCCTCGGCGGACGCGCCTGCGGCTGGGTGACGGCGTGGTTCAATCTGGCCGGCCTCATCACCGTGCTCGCCGCCATCAACGCGGGCACCTACGACTTCGCCACCGCCGCCTTCGATGTCCCCGCGACCGTGAACACCGCGACGCTCCGCACCGCCGTCATCGTGCTGATGACCCTCTCGCAAGGGCTGTTGAACCACTACGGCATCCGCCTCACCACGCGCCTCACCGACCTCAGCGGCTGGCTGATTCTCGCGGTCGCCACTGTGCTCACCGTGGCGCTGCTGCTCGCGACGAAACACTTCGAATGGGCGCGGCTCTGGACCTTCACCAATTACAGCGGACTGCCCGCCCGCGACGGCGCGGTGTTTCCGAAACAGGACAATCTCCCGTGGCTCTTCGCGCTCGGCTTTCTCCTGCCCGCCTACACGATCACGGGCTTCGACGCCTCGGCGCACACCTCCGAGGAAACCGTCAGCGCCGCGGTGAACGTGCCCAAGGGCATCGTGCGCTCGGTGTGGGTCTCCGGCCTGTTCGGCTGGGTGATGATCTGCGCCATCCTGCTCGCGATGCCCGCGGTGAAAGCCGGCGTCGAGCAGGGCGCGAACGTCGTGCCGTGGACCATGAAAGCCGCGCTCCCGCCCGCGCTGGCGTGGACGCTCCTCGCGCTCATCGTCGTGGCGCAATACCTCTGCGGCCTCGCCGCGCTCACCTCGACCTCGCGCATGACCTACGCCTTCGCGCGCGACGGCGGGCTGCCCTTTTCCGATGCGTTGCGCCGCGTGAATCCCGCGAGCAAGTCACCCTCCGTCGCCGTGTGGTTCGCGGCCGTCGCCGCGGCGCTGTTCACCATCTTCGTGCCCTACACGACCATCGCGGCGGTGTGCGTGATCTTCCTCTACATCAGCTACGTGCTGCCCGTCGCCGCCGGCTTCCTCGCGCACGGCCGCACCTGGACCCGCATGGGGCCGTGGGAACTGGGCCGCCTCTACCGCCCGCTCGCCATCATCTCCACCCTCGGCTGCCTTTTTCTCATCGTGATCGGGATGCAACCGCCGAATCAGCAGGCGGTGAAGATTGTCGGCGGTGCGGTCGTGCTGCTGCTGGCGGTGTGGCTTGGGTTAGAGCGGAAGAGATTCAAGGGGCCGCCGGCAATTGGGGCCAGAGTGCCAGTCCCGTAACTCGGAAATGGGCGTCTCTTCGATGACCTGTCCAGAGTGTCCGAAGAGTGCTCCGACCAGAATCACGAAGTGTAGAAGGCACGGACGCGCGCAACACGTGCCTATCGAAATCGCCGCGCTACGCGAGGATGTCCTTGATGACTTCGCCGTGGTCCATGTCCAGGCGCTTGCGGCCGGGGATTTCGAGGCGGCGCGAGTCGAGGCCGAGTTGGTGCAGCGCGGTGGCGTGGATGTCGGTGATGTAGTGGCGGTCTTCGATGGCGTGGAAGCCGAGTTCGTCGGTCGCGCCGTGTTGCACACCGCCCTTGATGCCGCCACCGGCGAGGAATGCGCAGAAACCTTGAGGATGATGGTCGCGACCGTCGCCTTGCGCGCCGGGGGAGCGGCCGAATTCCGTGCCCCAGACGACGAGCGTGTCGTCGAGCAGGCCGCGTTGTTTGAGGTCTTTCAACAAGCCGGCGATGGGCTGGTCCACCTGCGCGGCGAGGTTGGTGTGATTGCTCTTGATGCCCGAGTGCGCGTCCCATGCGCCGCCGCCGCCGCCGCCGTGGAAGATCTGGATGAAGCGCACGCCTTTCTCGACCATGCGCCGCGCGGCGAGACAGAGTTCGCCGAACGGCTTCGTATTGCTCGCATCAAGGCCGTAGAGCTTGCGGGTCGCGTCGGATTCGCGGTCGAGCTGCATCAACTCGGGTACGGCGGTCTGCATCTGGAAGGCCAGTTCGTAGGACTTGATGCGGGCGCGGAGGTCCTGGTCGTCGGGGTAATCAATGCCGGACGCTTGATTCAGTTTTCCGAGCAGCGAGAGGTTCGCCTGCTGCTCCTCGAGGGTGCGCGCGCCGTTGGCGGGCGCGATGAAGGGCAGCGGTTTCTTGGCATCCACATTCAGCCGCACGCCGGCGTATTGCGGGCCGAGATAGCTGGAACCAAACGTCCACGTTCCGCCGCAGCAATCGCCCGTGGGCGTGCCGAGCACGATGAAGCTCGGGAGATTCTCGTTCATCGTGCCGAGGCCGTAGGTGGCCCACGACCCGATGGTCGGGTGCGCGCCCTCGCGCGGGTGGCGGCCGGTCTGGAAGGTGAGCTGCGCGCCGTGGTCGTTGTGGACGGTCCAGAGCGAGCGCACCACGGCGAGGTCGTCCGCGCAGGTGCCGATGTGCTTGAACCAGTCGCCGACGACCAGTCCGCTCTGGCCGTAGGTCTGGTAGCCGGTCTGGAGCGGGAAGATGATCTTGCGATTGCCGTGGCTCGGGTTGCCGCCGATGACGTTTTTATTTTCCGTCTCGACGACAGATTTGTAAGGCGTGTCGGTGATCGATTTGCCGGCGTATTTGTTCAGCTCGGGCTTCACATCAAAGCTCTCCATGTGGCTCACGCCGCCGCAGAGGAAAATCCAGATCACGGACTTCGCCTTGGGCGTCGTGTGCGGTCGCCCGTCGGGCGGCTGCCACGCGGGCGCGTGCGGGTCGGTGGCCGCGCGGGCCACGCCGTCCTTGAAGAGCAACGCGCCGAGCGCGAGGCCGGTGAAGCCCATGCCGGTGTCGGCGAGGAACGAGCGGCGGGAGACGCCGGGACAATGGGCGGGGAAGTTTTTCATAACGGGAATTCTTCGGTGGTTTGCGTGCGAATTATTGTGGGGACAGAAGCTCAAAGTTCAAAGTTCAAGGGAAGCTCAAGGAAGCAAGTTCCAAACGGTCTGTACCGGGCGAAACTCGGATGGCGGATGGCGCCGATGGGAACGACCATGCGACGAGAGGATGTCCTAGCGGCCCGGCTGGAGCTTGGTACTTGGGCCTTCCCTTGAGCTTTGAACTTTGAGCTTTGAGCTTCACGACGAGGTGTTCTTTCATTTGAGGCCACGACCGACCGTGGTCGTTTCATCGCACAGTCACAAAGTCGCTGTGGTTGAAGAGGACGAGCACGAGGTTTTCGCGGGCGCGGGCGGCGTCGCCGTGGGTGAGGAACTCGCGGCATTGGGCCAGCTCGGGCGGCTTGGGCGCGCGGGCGAGGATGCGGCGGTAGGCTTGGGTGATGAAGGCGTCGTTGGCCGACGCGCGCGCGCCGAGGTCGATGGCGAGGCGTTTGGCGAGGTCGAGGGTGAGTTCGCTGTTGGCGAGGGCGAGGGCCTGCTGCGGGACGACGGTTTGTTTGCGTTCGTAGCATTCGGTCACGCTGGCGTTGTCGAAGATTTTCAGGAACTCGACTTCTTTCTCCGCGGCGGTGCGGAGGTAGAGGCTGCGGCGTTTCGAGGTCAGGCCGGAGTTATGATCGATCTCCGGGCCGCCCATCGCGGGGTCGAGCTGGCCGGCGGTCCAGAGCAGGTTGTCTCGGATGGCCTCGGCTTCGACGCGGCGCGAGTTCATGCGCCAGAGATAGCGGTTGTCGGGGTCAAGCTTCGCATTCGCCGGGTCGGGCGTGGCGGACAGGCGATACGCGCTGCTGGTCACAATGAGGCGGTGCAGGCGCTTCATGCGCCAGGGAGTTGGGTCTGGGGTCTGGGGTCTAGGGTCTGGGGTTTCGGGGGCGGGAGGCTGAACCCTAGAACCTAGACCCGATCCGCTAGACCCCGCCTCCGGCGACATCAGTTCGGACGCGAGCCAGTCGAGCAACTGCGGGTGCGTGGGCGCGCGGCCGTTCGCGCCGAAGTCGTCGGTGCTCGGCACCAGCGCGCTGCCGAAGTGCTGCCGCCAGATGTGATTGGCCGCCACGCGCGCCGTAAGCGGGTTCTCCGGCGACGCGACCCAGCGGGCGAAAGCGAGCCGACGACCGCTGCTCACCGCGGGATAGCTCGTGGTCACGCGCGGCTTGAAGGCGGTGGAGGGCGCGGCGGCGAATTCCTTCTCGGCAGCGGCGAGCGCCTTTTCCGCCGCGGCCAGCTTCTTCTTCGCGGCCATCAGATCTTTGGCGGTTTTATCCTTGGCGGTCTGGTCGGTGCCTTTGGCGGCGGCCTCGGATTTCGCCTCCGCTTCGGTCGTGGCCTGCTGCTCTTTGCTCAAGGCCAGCTTGGTTTCGAGCACGGCGACATGGCGTTGTTGTGCGGCAAGATCGGTGGCGAACTTTTTCCACTCGTCGCTGTCTTTCTTCGCGGTGGGTTCGAGCTGTTCGGCGCGCAACTGGCCGGCGAGCACGTCACGCTTGAGCTTGGCGATCTCGAGCGCCAGCGCGGCCTCGGTTTTCACGGCGGCGGTGTTGGTGGCGGCGAGTTTCGCGAGGGCGGTCTGGGCTTCGATGACGGCTTTTTCGGCGGCGGCCTGGGATTCCTTCAACACGAAGCCGCGCTGGTCGGGCTGCCACGCGAGCTTCGGGAGCGCGACGGGTTGCACGGAAAATTTGCCGCCGAGCGCGGCGAGCACGCCGGGGGACAGCGGATGCTCCTTATCCGGCGTGCGCTCGTCGCCGCGATGGAAGAAGTAGGTCGGCGTGTTCGTCGCGGCGTCGTAGGCGCGGACGAGGCCGTCTTTCTTGGTGTCCACCTCGCCGGGCACGCGGTCGATGCGGACTTGGTGCGGTTCGAAGATGGCGCGCATCTGGTAATATTCGCGCTGCGAAATGGGGTCGAACATGTGGTTGTGACATTTCGCGCAGCCTACCGTGACGCCGAGGAACGCGCGGGTGGTGTGATTCATCGTGTCTTCAATCCACGTCTCGCGGGAGAGCATCTTGTAATTGCGGACGAGGAAGCCGGTGGCGCGCAACGCGTCGGTGTCCTCGGGCGCGAGTTCGTCGGCGGCGAGCATCTCGACCACCATGCGGTCGTAGGGTTTGTCGGCGTTGAGTGACTCGACGATCCAGTCGCGCCAGCGCCAGATGTGCGGCTGGCTGTCGCGGATTTGGTTGCCGCCCGTCCAGCCCGCCCAGTCGCTGTAACGCCACACGTCCATCCAATGCCGCGCCCAGCGTTCGCCGTGACGCGGGTCGTTCAGCAGGCGGTCCACCACGCGCTCGTAAGCCTGCGGCGAGGGGTCGGCGAGAAACGCTTCCAACTCGGCGGGCGTGGGCGAGAGGCCGATGAGATCGAGATAAACGCGGCGCAGCAGCACCTCCGGTTCGGCGGGCGGACGCGGCGTGAGGCCGCGCGCCTGGTGCTCGGCGGCGAGAAAGGCATCGATGGAATTGCGGATGGGGAATGAGGAATGGCGCACGTCGGGCGGTGTGGGGCGCTGCACCTGGTCGAAGGGTTTCCAGCGATAGGAGGCGAGGAATTTGTCGAAGGCGGCGCGGCGTTCCGAGGCCTTGGCGAGTTCGGCGGGCGTGGGCTTGTCCTGGGCGTCGCCGGGGTTATGGCCGAGGAGCAATTCGGTGAGATTGTCCACGCCGTCGCCATCGCTGTCGTCCTTGGCGATGAGCGTGAGGCGGGTGGCGAGGTCGGATTTTTTGCCGTCGGCGCGGAGTTGGTCACCGAGTTCGCGGAGGCGGTTGCCGAAGGGATTGTGCGGAAAATCTTTGAGGCTCTCGGGCGATTTTTTGGTGCTCGGCAGATGGCAGGTGGTGCAGGCGTTGAGCGGCGCGGGAAGGAAGGTGTCGAAATGTTTCGCGAGGGAATTCTTGTTGGCCGGCGTGGCGGGGGCGTGGGTGGCGAGCGAGAGGAGCAGCAGCAACAACGCGGGGAGGGCGCGGCAGAGTTTCATGTTTTTGTTCACGAATTGAGGCGCGTTCGACGGCGGGGGGCGCGGGGAATTCGCCGGAGAGTGGCGCGGTCGCGGAGTGCGGCCGTCCCGGCCGCAGCGAGGTCCGCACGCACGAAGAACGCTGGATTTTTCCGGACGCCGCACTGCGCGCGGAGCTTGCTGCGCCCCGGGACGGGCGCATTCCGGAGTGCGGCCGTCCCGGCCGCAGCGACGTCCGCCCGCACGGGGGGCGCTGGATTTATCCGGACGCCGCACGGCGGGTGGAGCTTGCTGCGCCCGGGGACGGGCGCATTCCGGAGTGCGGCCGTCCCGGCCGCAGCGATGTCCGCCCGCACGAGGGGCGCTGGATTTATCCGGACGCCGCACGGCGGGTGGAGCTTGCTGCGCCCGGGGACGGGCGCACTCCGGAGCGTCGGCCGCGCCCTCACCTCCGCGGCGAGCGCAACTGCGAGAGGTTGACACCTTCGCGGCGCAGGATCGTGGCCTCGACCTTCGGCACGTAGAGCTGCGTCTCGGCGGGGAGATGCGCGGAGATGCGGTCGAAGGCTTTCGCGTGATGCCGTTCGAGGGAGCGTTGGATGGTGCCTTCGCCGCAGTTGTAGGCGGCGACAACGAGGTGCCAGTTGCGAAACTTGGCGTAGAGATGGCGGAGATAACGCGCGGAGGCGTGGGCGCTCTTGTCCGGGTCCAGGCGCTGATCGAAAGGGAGCAGTTTCAGGCCGAGGTCGTGCGCGGTGGCGGGCATGATTTGAAACAATCCTGCCGCGCCCGCCGGACTGCGCGCCGTGGGATCGAACGATGACTCGACTTCCGCGAGCCACACGAGCTCCGGCGGCACGCGCTCGGCGACGAACGCCGCCTTCAGCCGCGGCACCAACGCCGCCGCACCGTGCGGCACGGGACGTTTCGACAACGCCTGCCGCCAGACACGCCGCTCGATTTCGGGCGGGGGATTCGGAAGCGGTGCGGGCGCGGGCACGGGCAGAGGCGTGGGCGGTCGCGCAGTCTGCCCGGGCGGGCGCGGCGCGGGCGGTTGGGCGGGCGGTGGTTTCACCGGTGGAATGCTGACGCGGAGCTGGTCGGCGATCTCGAAATAATCCAGCCGCGTCTTGAGCCACACCGCGTATGGCCGTGTCTCGGGATGCAGTTCCAGCAGCGGCTGGAGCGTGTTCGCGGTCTGCTTGAGCGCCGCGAGATCGACGACGTAATCGCCGTGAAAGCGCTGCTGCAATTCGGCGAAGAGCCGCCGCACGCGCTGTTGATCCACCTGTTCCAGCACCTTCAACACGCGCGGATCGAGATTTCCGTAAGCCCATTTTTCCGCCGCCTGCAACAAACCGGGGAGATCGACCGCGGCGTCCGCCGCGTCGAGTCGCGGCACCGCCGCGAACACGGCGAGCAGGGCGATCAGGCGGCGGAATATCATTGGCGCAAGGAATACCGGAGAGCGGCGGGCGGGGACAGGCATTTGCAGAGTCTGCTCGCTCCGAAAAAAAGAAGCCGTTCCGCAATCACACGGAACGGCGTTCTTCTAGCCCGAGAGCCGCCATCTGAGCGGATCAGGCCGTAAAGGATTTCCCGCAGCCGCAGCTTTCCTTGGCGTTGGGATTGAGAATCTTGAAACCACCGCCGGTCAGGCTGTCCGAGAAATCAATCGTGGTCCCACGCAGATAATCGGCGCTGAAGGGATCAACCAGGACGGCGACGCCGAAGCATTCGGCGGCGTGGTCGTTGTCGCGCTTTTCATCGAACACCATGCCGTATTGCAGGCCGGAGCAGCCGCCGCCCTCGACGTACACGCGCAGGGTCTTGCCGGCGTTGGCGGGATCGTTCGTGAGCAGTTCGCGCACCTGCGCGGCGGCGCTGGGCGTGAGGGCGACGATGGTTTCGGCGGCGGTGGGGTTCGGGGCTGTGGCGGTGGTGTTCACTACAAAGGCAGGCTAGCAGTGGGGCGGGGTGGCGTCAAACGTGCGGTGCGGATGAATGAAGATGGCGCGACAAAAAAGGGCGGGCGCTTCACCGGCTGTAGCGCACGCTTCCAAGCCTGCTGTGTCGCCGATTTCTAAATCGGCGGGACGTGGAAAATGCGAGCGCGTCCTTCCGTCCGGACGGTTCGCGGGGTTGGAAACCCGCGACACAGCAGGTTTGGAAACCTGCGCTACG
>BJHT01000314.1 GCA_014193395.1 Verrucomicrobiota bacterium | reverse complement strand
ACCCCGGCGGACGCCCCCGCAACAAGCCGGAGGGCGCGCGGCGAACGAGCGCCACCCCCGGAAACCCGCCGCACCGCTCCCGAACCGCGCAGGGGTTCCCCCGGCACCACGCCATCCACACGTCGCGAAATTGGCCGCCCCCCCCTCCGGGGTTGCACAGACCCATCGCGGCTCAACTCTCGCAACGACTGATACCACCCGCACTTCACCACTCCCCACCCACCGCACAACCCCAACCGCCCTCTCACCGCCCGCCCCCACTCTTCCGCACAAACTTCAACACCCGGTTGCCCGTCGCGTCCGCGACATACACTGCCCCATCCCTCGCCACCGCAGTATCGTGACCCAGCAAAAACTGCCCCGGCCCTTTGCCATACGAACCGAAGCGGTCCACCACACGGCCATCCGCGTCCAGCTCCACCGCGCGCGGACGGTCAATCCGTTTCAACGGCCCGTCGCCTCCATCAATCGCGAAAATGTGCCCCTCCGCGCTCACACTCACGCCGTAGGGACGACCAATCAGCGGGCCTTTCCATTCCGCGAGAAACTGCCCCTTCGCATCAAACACCTGCAGCCGCGCGTTCGTGCGATCGCACACGATCACGCGCCCGCGCGCATCCACCGCCACGCCGTGCGGGAGATTGAACTGCCCCGGTCCCGCTCCCTTGCCACCAAACTCGAAATCATAACGCCCTGCGGCGGTGAACTTCACCACGCGCGTATTTTTGTAGCCGTCGCTCACGTAGCACGAACCATCGCGCAGCACCGCGACATCCGACGGACAATTGAAATGCGTCTGGTCCACGCCCGCCACGCCGCGCTCGCCCAACGTCAGCAGCACGCGGCTGCCATCGGGGCTGAACTTGAAAACCTGCTGCCGCCCCACATCCGTGATCCACACGTTGTCCTCCGCGTCGAGCGTGAGGCCGTGCGGCATGATGAACTGATTCGTGCCCCAGGTCGCGAGCAGCTTGCCCGTGCGCCCGTCGATGACACTCACCGTCGGTCCGGCGATTAGCTCTGTAGGAAACGGCGTCGTCCACGTGCGCTCGCGACGATGCAGCACCACGACGTTGTTGCGCGAATCCACCCCGACCGCCGTGCATTCGCCGAGCACATGCGTCGGCGGCAATGCCGGCCAGTCCGGCACCACCTCATGCTGCGGCGCGGCCGGAGCGGCGCGGCCGGTCGCCGTGAGACACAGCAGAAAAAACAAGGCGAACAACCACACGGACGGCGCGCGGGCGGTCCCCGCCCGCAGCGGCTCCGCACCTGCTAAGGCGCAATAAAACCCAAGCGCCGCGGTTCCAATGTTGCCGCTGCGACCGGGGACCGGTCGCGCTCCACTCCGGTTGCGGCCCCGCCGCGCTGTGCGCTTCCAATCCCCGCGGTGTTCTGCCCGGTCTTCATCCGTACGCGCCGTCACCTTTCGGCAGGTCCGCCGGAACACCCCAGAGCTTGGAAAGACGCGGAGCAGCGCCCGGGACGACGGGTTCTTCATAGTTCAATCGCTTCCGCCATTCTCACTCCCGCGCAAACAACGACTCCTCCGGCGCTTGATAGCGCACCGCAAGCTGCGGCGTCGCGAGCCGCTTCCCGCCCTCGCCGAGCGACCGCACCGCAGCCGCGAGAATGCCGCTCGTCAGCAGCGTGCGCTCGATCGGATACGGAGCGCGACCGGTGACAAACATCCGCTCGGCCTGCGCCATGAGCGCCGCCGAATAGACCACGTTCGGATTCGGCGGCAGATGAAACAACGTCGAGAGCGGCTCCGCCTGCCCCTTGAGTCGCGCCGCAAATGTGAAATCTCCGACCAGCCCGCTGAGCAAAAACATCGTCGCCTTGAGACCGTCCGCATACTCCACGCGATACGCGACCGGGTCCTTGACGAAACCGCGCATCTGCGCGGGCGTGGGGTAGCGGTGACTCGCGGTGGGCGGTTGCGCGAGCGTGTGACTGCGCGCGAGACACGCCGCAAAGAGCGCCCCATCCCAGCCGCCCACGGCCCACGAACCCTTCTCCATCGCCTGCCACACCGCGTCGCCGCGCAACGCCTGCACGGCCACCACGCCCGTCTCGCCCCCGCGCCGCCGCTCGGCCATGCACTGGATCACCTCGAGCGCGTGGAAGTCGTAGCTGTCCACGCGGCCCATCGCCACGCACATCGCCTCCTGCACCTCGGCACCCGCGGGCATCTCGACCGCCGGCATCCGCCACGTCACCGGCAGCGACGAACCGGCGAGAAAGGGAAATTTCAACTCCCGCGAAATCGCCACCATTTCCTGCGCCCACTCCCATTTCCACGACAGATGCTTGTCGTTAAAAACCGGCGTCGTGCGGCCGTCCTGGCGGAACACCTCCGCGATCTGCTTGAAAAATTCGTAGCGCGGGTACTTCCGCTGCCCGAGTTCGTTGTCGGGATAATTCCCGTGCTCGCCGATGACCAGCACCGCATCCACTGCGAGCTGCTTCCCGCCGCAGCGCAACGCCGCGGCGATGCTCGGATAAATCGTGAAGCCAAACTCCTCCGCGCGCTGCCGGCTCAAATCCTTCGCCGGCGTTTGGTCCACATACGCCGCGACCACCTCGAGCGGCGGCCGATGCCAGCGCCCCCGCACCGGATAACCCGCCAGGAACCGCTCGCCCATGTGCCACGCGTGCGATTGATAAGTCCACTCCGTCGTGACGATCGCCAGCCGCTTCGGCCGCCCCGCCTCTGCCGCGCACGCGAGCGCCGGCCACCCGCACGCCGCCGCAGAAAACCCGGCGCTGAGAGAGGCAAGAAATTCGCGGCGCGACGCGCCTAGTCCGGTGGTCATGCGCATCGGATAGCATCGCCCCGCCGCGAACGCAACGCCGCCGGCGGCGCGACACGGGTGGAACGGGCGCCCCGCCCGCACCGCCGGGCCACTGGCCCGGCGAAATGGAAGGAGACGTGGTTAGGCTTCAGCGCGTCTTGCGCAACACCGCGTCGCCCCCATTCCATCCGCAAGTCGCCGGGTATGTGTTTAGCGCCAAAGGCGCGGACTTATACCAGCCTGGGGCAACGCCCCAGGAAGCGAGCCATTTACCATTTGAGCGCTGAAAGCGCGGTCCATCGCGGAGCAGCATCATCCTTCAGCAGAAAGATAGAACGGGCTTACAGCCCTGAATTCATTGGCTGGCATCTGACCTGGGGCGTTGCCCCAGGCTGGTATGAGCCGCGCCGTTGGCGCTAAACACATACAGTCGCCGGACGGCACCGCTTGGTAGCCGGTGCCACCCAGGTTGGTGCGGACGTCTGTGAATGATCCAATCCGGCCGCCGAGCTTGTGCCCCCGCCACGCGTGTGACATCAATCACGCCGTGATTCGCAACATCATCTTCGATTGGTCGGGAACATTGGTGGATGATTTGCCGGCGGTGTTGCGGGCGACGAATCATGTGTTCCGGCAGGCGGGGCGCGAGGAGTTGTCGCTGGATCAGTTTCGCGCGGAGTTTTGTCTGCCGTTCCAGCCGTTCTACGACCGGCATCTGCCCGAAGTGCCGTTGGCGCAGTTGGAGGTGTGGTTTCACGAGCGCTTTCGCGAGGTGCAGGATTCGGTGGAGGCCTTGCCGCACGCTCGGGAGTTTCTGCTGTTCTGTCGCGGGCGCGGGGTGCGGACGTTTCTGTTGAGCACGGTGCATCCCGATCACTGGGAGACGCAGTCGGTGCGGTCGGGCCTCGGGAGCTTCGTGGACCGTCCGTATGTGGGCGTGCCGGACAAGCGTAAGGTGATCCATCAGATGCTCGCGGAGAACGGGCTGGCGGCGCACGAGACGATTTTCATCGGCGACATGCAGCATGACATCGAGACGGCGCGGCACGGAGGCATCGGCGCGGTGGCGGTGCTGACGGGCTTCAACAAGCTGGAGCAACTGCGCGCGGCGGGGCCGGACCTGATCGTCGAGCATCTCGGGGAACTGCGGGAAATCCTCGAACGAAACGGGATGCAACTGGCGGCGGCGGCACCGGCCGCCGAGCAGCGTCCGGTGGCGACAGTCGGGGCGCTGATCTTCGATGAGCACGGCCGGGTGCTGATGATCCGCACGCAGAAGTGGTCGCACCTGTGGGGCATTCCCGGCGGCAAGATCAAGTTCGGCGAGGACTCGGTGGCGGCGCTGCGGCGCGAGATCAAGGAGGAGACTGACCTCGAGATTGAAGGCATCGAGTTTGTGCTGGTGCAGGACTGTATCCACTCACGCGAGTTCTATCGCGACGCGCATTTTCTGCTGCTGAACTACACCTGCCGTCGCGTGGGCACGACGCCGGTGCGGCTGAATGAAGAGGCGGAGGAGTTTCGCTGGGTGACCTTGGCGGAGGCGTGGGAACTACCGCTGAACACGCCGACCAAGATATTACTGGAGGCGGTGGCTGGGCGGCGGGAGACAGTGAGTTGAGAATTTCAACCTATGGATACCATCATCATAAACGAACTGGAGGTCTGGTATCACGTCGGCGTGCCAGATGCGGAACGAGCGCAGCCGCAGCGGTTGTTGCTGACCGTAGAGATGGAGCGTGATTTCGCCGCGGCGGCGGCGGGGGATGACTTGCGCGAGACAATTGATTACTACGCGGTGAGCCGGCGGTTGTTGGGGTTTGGCGCGGGGCGAAGTTGGAAATTAATAGAGACACTGGCAGTGGAGATTGCGGAAATGGTGCTGAAAGAGTTCGGCGCGACACGGGGGCGGGTGGAAGTGAAGAAATTCATCATCCCGGAGGCGAGGTATGTGGCGGTGAGGGTGGAACGAGGGTTAGCGACTCGATAAGCTATGGCTCACCCGATGTGGGTTGCTTGACACGCAGGTCGTGCGGTGAAAAACGGGAAGACTAGAGTGACCACTGAAAATCCTATGAAACAACCTACCCAAAAGAATTCCGCGGGCCTGACGCTAACAGAGCTGGTGATTGTCATCGCCGTCGTGGGACTGCTGGTTGCCATGCTGTTACCGGCATTAAACAAGCAGAAGGCGGTGTCAGGGCGAATTCCGTGCGTCAATAATCAGAAGCGGATCGGCGTGGCATTCCGCGTTTTTGCGGAAGACAACAATGCCCAGTATCCGCTTCAAATCACCAACCTATCCTATGTCGTGGCAGGTCGGATTGATCCAGCAGACTTCACCGGGAGAATACTGTCCACCAATCAGCCCTACATCGTGGAAGGCGTTGCCATTGGTGGACAGGTGAACTCGGCTTCCGCAGCAGCTTGGCAGGTGGCGCAGGCGTTGTGGAATGAACTTGAGACACCCAAGATGCTACTCTGTCCCCAGGATCGTGAGCGCGCGACGCCGGCTAAGTTGCGTGTTACCGATTTCAATGGATTGGCCGGGGAAACCAATGCCATGAGCACGCCTAGTCTGGGACATGTCTCCAACCAAAACAGAGCCATCAGTTATGCCTTCGGTGTGGCCGCGGATGAGAGCCGGCCGCTGGGGGTGCTGACCGTGGATCGTAACCTCAATAATGTCGGCATGGCGGGGGCGACCATTGCGTGGAATGTCGCGTTGAGCAACACCCGCGCGGTGATGAATGACAAGCCCGGCCCCACGCAGGTCGTCTTTGTAACGAGAACGCCGATTCATGGAACGAATGGGAATCTGGCTTACGCCGATAGCAGCGTCCAGCAGGCGACTGCCACCGTGCTGCAAACAGCCTTCCATAACGCCGCCACGAGCTATGGCACGATCACCAACCAAAATGAGATTCTGTTTCCGTAGTCTCGACCCTGCAAACCGTGGCTGGTTTCTTCGACAAGTTCGGGATGCAGGGTGAGTTGCACGGAATTCGGTCGCGGTGCGGGACGGGGAACTCCAACCGGCAATTTGAAAACCAAGAGGCACTTGAAAAACCCCGGCTTCACAGTTCCAGCTTTCCATCTTTTACCCCTCATCTTTTACCAGATGCTTGGGCCTTGGACGAGGGACGAGTTACAGACGGTAAAAGATGGTGGGTAAAAGATAAACAAGCAGGGGTTTTGCAAGCGGCTCCCAAGATTGGGAGTTCTGCGTTAATTCGTTTCGCGCATCGTGTGGCCTGCGGGCCGCGTAAACGCGGAACTCCAAACTCAGATCCTTGCGGCTCGCGCGACTTTTCAAAAAGGCTCCAAACCACTAACCGGCACTAACTGGCACTAATGGGAACTAACTTAGGTCACATTCGGGAAGTGAAGTCAGCCGGCCGTCTTATTAGTGCCAGTGAGTGCGGGTTAGTGGTTTTCCACAGTCGCGGCGCAGTAACGGCGGGATTAGAGGTTAACCGACGCGCGAATTGCCAGCCGCGGGAATGGCGGCGGCGACGGGTCAGTTCTGCCCGAAGCTGCGGACGAGGGCGGCGGCGGACCAGCGGGTGCGGACGAGGGCCTGGGCTTCGGGGGCGGTCTTGCCGGCGTTGGCGACGAGGCTGGCGGCGAAACCCGTGGCGGCGGCGGCGGACGAGGAGGTGCCGGTGACCATCCAGCCCTGGTTGTTGAATTGTACGAGGCTGGTTCCCGGCGCCACGACATCGACGAACGCACCGCGATTGGCGTACTCGGCGAGGGTGCCGTTGCGTTCACCGGCGGTGACGGCGGTGACTTCGCTGTAGGCGGCGGGATAGAAGGGCGCGGTGGTCGGCTTGTTGCCGGCGGCAGCGAAGAACACGACGCCCTGGTCGGCGCTGTTCTTGATGATGGTGTGGAGGAGGGTGCTGTCGCCGTCACTGCCGAGGCTGAGGTTGATGATGCGCGCGCCATTTTTCACGGCCTGCGAGATGCCGTTGGCGATGTCGAAGGTGGTGGTGGTTTCGCTGCTGCCATAAACATCCACGGGCAGGATGCGTACGGAGGTGGCGTTGCCGGATTGGTTGGCGGCGAGGCTGCGGAGGATGCTTTCGGCCATCGAGGTGCCGTGGCTGGGTTGGGTTTTGGAGAGCTGGGCGTCGCCGGCCACGGAAATGGGCGTGAGGAGAAAGTTGGCGAGCTGCGTGCCGTCGCGCTGCATCGCGGTGTCAATGGCGGCGACGATGACCATGCCGCCGTCGGGTCCGAGGGTGGGGCGCAGCGAGAAGGGCAGCGGAGCGGCGGGCGCGGGGATTTCAGAGATGCGCGGGCGGTCGATGGGGAAATTGGAATCGAGGGAGAGGACTTGGTCCATGTCGGCGAGGGCGAGGCGGGCGGCTTTGGCGTCGGCGTCGGAATCGAAGACGAGGCGGTAGGCGTTGACGAGTTTGCCCTTGATGCTGCCGCCGACCGCGGTGGCGAGCTTCTTGGCGTCAGCGCCGGGTTTGAGCAGGGCGACGACTTCGTTGCCGAGGGCCTGGGATTGTTTGCGGACGGGGGGCGAGATTTTCTGGGTGGCTTCGTCGCGCTTGGTGCGGAAGACGTAGAGGCGCGGAACCTGGTTGGTGGGGGTGAGCAGGGCGAAGTTCAGGTCGGTGAGGAGTTTCTTGAGCGCCTCGCCGGGGGAGTGATTTTTGAACTTGGCGGAGATGGACTGTTTGGCGTCGGGCTGGACAAAAATCTCCCAGCCGGACTGGGCGGCGATGCTGTCGAGCAACTGGGTGAGGTCCCAACTGCGGATGTCGGCATCAACACGACCGCGGAGCGCGTCCCAGTTCAGGGAGTCCGCGGCGCAGGACGGGAAGACGGCGGCCAGGCAGAGCCAGGCGAGGCCGAGTCGGAGCAGGGCGGAGCGAGCCAACGGTTTCACGACGGCAGTGTAGGGCCGGGCGGGGAAAAGGGAAACTTTCCTTGTGAAAACCGGTGGTTTTTACCGGGTTGAAACGACTGGCCCGAAAAATCGGCTTGCTGTCACCAGGGCAAAAATGCTACCTACTCGGGGAAATATTTATGGCAGCCATTGGCAGATTCCAAAAGGGTGACGACATCTTCTACGCGAAATTTGTGGACGGCGAACTCTTCCGCCTGCACGGCGACGTGTTCGGTTCCCCGTCTTTCGACAAGAAAGCGATGCCGCTCAAGGGCGTGAAAACCTTGGTGCCCGTGGTGCCGTCCAAGATCATCGCCGTCGGCCTGAACTATGCCGATCATGCGCGCGAATCGGGCAAGCCGCTGCCAAAGGAGCCGCTGTTCTGGTTCAAAGCGACGACCTCACTCATCCCGGATGGCGCGAAAATCGAGATTCCCTTTGCCACCCATCGCACGGATTTCGAGGCCGAGCTGGCGGTGGTGATCGGCCGCCGGGTGCGCAACGTGACCCCTGCCGCCGCCGCACGGTACATCTTCGGCTACACCTCGGCGCAGGACATCAGCGACCGGACGATCCAGAATTCGGAGAGCCAATGGGCGCGCGCCAAGAGCTTCGACACGTTCACGCCGCTCGGACCGTATGTGGAAACGAAGATCGACCCGCATGATCTTACGATCCAGTTGTTCCAAAACGGCCAACTCCGCCAGAACTCGAACACCAGCCAGCTCATCTTCAACTGCTTCCAACTGGTTAGTTTCATCTC
>BJHT01000313.1 GCA_014193395.1 Verrucomicrobiota bacterium | reverse complement strand
TCTCGTAGAGCGCGCCGTCCACGCGGTAGCGGATCTTGAACTCGTCCTCGAACGGCTCGAAGTGAATGTCGCTGGCGCGGTCCTTGATGGCTTGGAAGAGGACGAGATTGACGAACTTGATGATGGTGTTGTCGTTGGCGAGCTCGTCACCGGCGGCGTCATCTTCACTTTGCTCAACTTCTTTGACATTGTCCGCCCCCAGGTCGCGGAGGATGTCATCAAAATTCTCCGTCTCGGTATAATACTTATCGATGAGCTTCGTCACCGCGACGGGATCGGCGATCACCACATGGATTTCGCGGCGGACGATGTAGCTCAACTCGTCGATCATCGAAGGGTTCAGCGGGTCCGCAAAAACGAACCGCACCGTGTTCCCGTGCTGCTCCACCGGCAGGCACTGGTACATCTTGGCCGTGGAGGGATTGATGATCGAGATGACCTCGGGCGGAATCACCGTGTCTTGAAAGTTCGGGATCACTTCGGTCCCGAGGTGCTCGGCCATCAACTGCAGCTGGGTGTCGAGGTCGAGAATCTGGTTGTCGCGCAGCAACTGGGTGACCGGCTTGCCGGACTTCTTGTGTTCGTCCTCGATCGCCTGCAATTGGGCGTCGTCCGCGTACCCGCGGTCGCGCACCAGCACCAGCAATGGGATGGAAAGTATGTCAGCCATGGTCGTTTACTCCTTCTCCGCGCTCGCTTTCTCCGCGTCCACTTCTTGGAGCTTGGCCACCATGGACGGCGCGTCCAGCGCACGATTGATGCACTGCTCCTTCGAAACCATGCCCTTGGCGTACTTGTCCAGCAAACTCATGTCCAAGGTCTGCATGCCATATTTGGCGCCCGTCTGCTGATCGGAAGGAATACGGAAGGTCTTGTTATCCCGGATCAGCGCCGAGATCGACGGGGTGTTCACCATGATGTCGTGAACCGCGACGCGGCCGGGCTTGTCGTGCCGTGGTACGAGCATCTGGGAGATGACCGCCTGCAAGACCGTCGAGAGCTGGATGCGGATGGTTTCCTGCGCGTTGGTCGGGAAGGCGTTGACAATACGATCAATGGTCTTGGCCGCCGAGTTGGTGTGCAGGGTTCCGAACACCAAGTGACCGGTTTCCGCCGCGCCGACGGCCGCTTCGATGGTCTCCAAGTCGCGCAACTCGCCGACGAGAATCACGTCCGGGTCCTGGCGCAACGCCCGCCGCAGCGCTTCGGCGAAACTGGGCACGTCAATGTTGACCTCGCGCTGCGTAATCACCGCTTTCTTGTGTTTGTGATAAAACTCGATCGGGTCCTCGATGGTGATGATGTGGGCTTCGTCATTGTTCTCGTTCAGGATGTTGATCATCGAGGCCAGCGTGGTGGATTTGCCGGAGCCGGTGGGGCCGGTGACCAGCACCATGCCGCGCGCCTTGTTCAACAGCGTCATCACCAAGTCGCGGTTCAACCCGATCTGGTCGATCGTCAGCAGCTTGTTGGGAATCTGCCGCAGCACCATCGCGTAATTGCCGCGCTCCTTGAAACAACTGACGCGAAACCGCGCCAGCTCACCGAACGCGAAACCAAAGTCAGCGCCGCCCTTCGTTTTGACCTGATGCAGGTGGTCCTCCGAGCAGATTGAATTTGCCAGTTCCTCGGTGTCTTCCGGCGTCAGGTCCGGTCCCTGCACGCGCTCAATCGTGCCATGCGCACGGAAAGCCGGCGGAATGCCCACCCGCAGATGGAGGTCGGCGGCGCCTTCGGACACCATCAGCTGCAGCAGGTCGGACATCGAATACGACATAGAATCAAATAAACTCGGCCAGTTTTTTCCGCGCCTCAGTAGCAGGCCGCGACGCGTTCACCATCACCCACTTTTACAAAGATGTCGCCGCTCATCAGTGATCGCTGGTGGTGGCGGAAATAACTTCTTCAGCAGTCGTCAGCCCGGCGACCACCTTGCGGGCGCCGTCCTCGCGCAACGAACGCATCCCGGCCTTCAGCGCGTGGGCACGGATTTCAACCGCCGAGGCCTTGTCAAAAACGAGCTTCTTGGCCGAATCATCGACCACGAAAATCTCGAAGATGCCGAACCGTCCGCGATAGCCCTTTTTGTTGCAATCTGCACAGCCCATTCCCTTCGAGAAATTGGCTCCGGTGACTTTCTCCGGATCGACTTCGATGGCCTTCAACTGCACCTCGGTGGGCATGTGCGGTGCCGCACAGCCCTTGCAGATTTTCCGCACCAAGCGCTGCGCGATCAGCCCGCGGCACGCCGTCGCGACGAGGAAGGGTTTGATGCCGATGTCGATGAGCCGTTGCACGGCGCTGGGCGCGTCGTTGGTGTGGAGCGTGGAGAACACTAGATGCCCGGTCAGCGACGCATTGATCGCAATCGTGGCCGTCTCCAAGTCGCGAATTTCCCCCAGCATGACCACGTTTGGCGCCTGCCGCAGCATCGCGCGCAGCGCGACGGCAAAACTCAGGCCGGCGGCCTCGCTGACCTGCACCTGGTTGATGCCCGCCAACTGATATTCGACCGGATCCTCGACCGTGATGATCTTCTTATCCGGCCGGTTGATGTAGTTGAGGCACGAGTAGAGCGTGGTCGTCTTGCCCGAACCGGTCGGGCCGGTCACCAGCAGAATCCCGTCGGCCATACCCACCAGCCGCTCGAAGGTCTGCTGGTCGTCCGTGAGAAACCCCAACTGCGCCAGACCGAGCTTGATGCCGCTCTTGTCCAAAATACGCAGTACCATGCTCTCGCCGTGAACCGTCGGCAGGCAGTTGACACGGAAGTCCACCTGCTTGTTGGAGATCATCAGTTGGATGCGTCCGTCCTGCGGAATCCGCTTTTCCGCGATCGACATGCCCGACTGGATTTTGATGCGGCTGATGATCGCTCCCTGAAGGCGCTTGGGCGGGTTGTTGACTTCCTGCAACACGCCGTCCACGCGATAGCGGACGCGCAGCCGCTGCTCCAGCGGCTCGATGTGAATGTCCGACGCGCGATACTTGAACGCCTCGGAGATGATCGTGTTCACCAGCTTCACCAACGGCGCGTCCGAATCCACCTCCATGTCCGCATCCGAACCCATCGCCTGCTGCTGCTGGAACTCATCCATGTTCACGGTGCCCGACGTGATGTCCTGCAACATCTTGTCCACCGTCTCATCCGCCGTTCCGTAATACTTGTTCAGCACCGCGTCCACCTGCTCATCCGAGGCGACCCGATACTGGAAATCATCCTTCTTCAGCAGGTGCTGGAGGCTGTCGATCGTGTCGAGGTCGGAGGGGTCGGTTAGCGCGACGACGATGCCCGAGTCCGTCACCGACAACGGCACGACGCGGTAACGTTTGGCCACATGGCGTGGAATCGCGTCGAGCACTGATTTTTCGAACCGCATCCCGGCGAGATCGACCACCTCCGCACCGAACTGCACTGCGCGCGCCTGGGTCACGTCGGCCGGGCTGACCCATTTCTTGACCAGCATCAGATCGACCACCCCCTGTCCCGCAGACTCGGCTTCCGCGCGGACCTCCTCCAGTTGGGACGTGGTGACCAAGCCCATGTCCGCCAACGTATCGACTAGGTAATCGTCTTTAAGAGCCACAGCTATTTTTTGCTACTCTGGGTGTGTTTTGCTAATCAGCCGAAAGTACAATCCGCCCACCTCAAAGTCAATTGCGTTGCTTTCCCAAAGCACATTTCCGATGCCACGAACGTGGGTGGTGCCCTCCAATCCCCAAGGGGACGGCGCGCCCGCGAATGGCGCGCGACATTCATGCCACTGCAACGTGAAGCGCACCGGATGAATGCGATCGCGATGCGCCCCCCGAAGGGTGACAACGCAAGGTGAACGTCGCGCGCCGGTCAACTCCGCGGTGCCGCGCAATACGGAGGCCTCCGTTTCAGCAAAGCGCTCGACATTCTTCCCCCAACTTCTTCGCGCCACTTCGCCATGCACCCATGCCCTTCCCACCGCCAAAAACAAATCCCCCCTTCCCCTTTGCCGCCACCGCCGTCCTCCGCCACAATCCCGCCCATGCCGGACATCCTGCTCAGCACGCTCAACGCGAAATACATCCACGCCGCGTTCGGCCTGCGCTATCTCCTCGCCAACCTCGGCGACCTGCGCCCGCGCGCCGCCCTGGCCGAGTTCGACATCAACCAGCGCCCCATCGACATCGCCGAATCCCTGCTCGCCAGCGCCCCCAAAATCCTCGGCCTAGGCATCTACATCTGGAACGTCACCCAGACCGCCGAAGTCGTCGCCATTCTGAAACGCCTGCGCCCCGAAATCCTCATCGTCCTCGGCGGCCCCGAGGTCAGCTACGAGACCGCCGGCCAGCCCATCGTCGAACTTGCCGACTACGTGATCACCGGCGAGGCCGATTTGAAATTCGCCGAACTCTGCCGCCTCGTGCTCGCCGGACAACCTCCCGCCGCCAAAATCATCCCCGCCGAACTCCCCGACCTCGCCCGCCTCGCGCTCCCCTACGAACTCTACACCGACGACGACCTCGCCCACCGCGTCATCTACCTCGAAGCCTCGCGCGGCTGCCCGTTCACCTGCGAATTCTGCCTCTCCTCGCTCGACATCCCCGTCCGCGCCGTCCCGCTCCCGCCCTTCTTCGCGGCCCTCGAACGCCTGCTCGCACGCGGCCTGCGCCAGTTCAAATTTGTGGACCGCACTTTTAACCTGAACCTCCAGACCAGCCGCGCGATCCTCGAGTTTTTCCTGCACCACTGGCGCGACGGCATGTTCCTCCATTTCGAGATGATCCCCGACCGCCTCCCCGCCGCACTGCGCGACCTGGTCGCCCGCTTCCCGCCCGGCGCGCTCCAATTCGAAGTCGGCATCCAGACCTTCGATGACGCGACCGCGCACAACATCAGCCGCCGTCAGGACTACGCGAAACTCGCCGACAATTTCCACTTCCTCCGCGAACACACCGGCGTCCACATCCACGCCGACCTCATCGTCGGCCTCCCCGGCGAAACCCTCGACACCTTCGCCGCCGGCTTCGATCAACTCGTCAAACTCGGCCCGCAGGAAATCCAGGTCGGCATCCTCAAACGCCTCCGCGGCACGCCCATCATCCGCCACGATGCCGAATGGAAAATGCGCTACCACCCCGCGCCGCCCTACGAACTGCTCGAAAACAAATCCCTCGATTTCGCCACCATGCAGCGCCTGCGCCGCTTCGCCCGTTACTGGGATCTCGTCGCCAACAGCGGCAACTTTCTCGCCACCACGCCCCTCCTCTGGTCCGACGGCACCTCGCCCTTCCGCGCCTTCCTCCGCTGGAGCGACTGGCTCTACACCCAAACCGGCCAGCGCCACGGCATCGCCCTCGACCGCCTCGCCGAACTCCTCTTCCAATTCCTCACCCGCGAATCCGCCCGCGACCCGCAGACCACCGCCGCCGCCCTCTGGACCGACTGGCAACGCGCCGGTCGCTTCGACCCGCCAAATTTTCTCCTCCCGCATCTCCCCGCCGACACCAAACCCGTCACCCGCAAAAACCGCTCCCAAGGCCTCAAACGCCAGTCCCGCCACTGGGCCGCACAGCCGGCAAGCGCCGTCGCACGCGAACAGAACTGAAAAAAAGCTCAAAGCCCAAAGCTCAAAGCTCAAGGGAATATCCAAGGACCAAGCTCCAAGAAATTCCCCTGCCCCCATTCCCCTGCCAAACTGTCCCCGCCTTGTCCCGGTCAGATCTGAAATCTCAAATTTCAAATCTCAAATCCCCACTGCCCCCTGCGTGCCGCCCCACCCACACTTGGCCCTTTATCCTTGCCCCTTCCCTTGAGCTTTGAGCTTTGAGCTTTGAGCTTCCCCCGCCCTCTACTTCCTCGGCCTTCGATGCGTCCGGTCCACCCCCGGCGCCCGCTTCCGGCTCTCCCCACGCGGCCCGCGCTTCACCGGCTTGCTATGACGTGGCTGCTCCCGCCGGAACGGCTCGATCGTCTGCGGCCGCGGCTTCGCCACCATCAACAACGGACAGCCCTCGTACCCGAACGCCCGCCGCATCTGCTCCGCCAGATACTTCGAGTACACATCCGAAAACAGCTCGTCGCGATTCACGAACAACAAGAACGTCGGCGGCGCCTGCCGCACCTGCGCCGCGTAGAAAAACTTCAGCCGATGCCCCACCGCGCTCACCGGCTGCCGCCGCTCAATCGCATCGCGCAACGTCCGGTTCAACAGCGGCGTCGGAATCTTCTGCTGCAACTGCGCCGCGACATACCGCACCGCCTCCAGCAGCCGGTCGAGATTGAACCCCGACTTCGCCGACGTGAAAATCACCGGCGCGTAATCCAGGAAAAACAGCTTCTCCTGCACCCACTGCCCGAACTCCGACAACGTCGTCAACACCTCCGGCCCGCGTTCATATTTCTTCAACGCCGCGCGCCGCTCCGCCTCCGCCTCCTGCGCCTTGCGCACCGGTTCATCCACGAGATCCCACTTGTTGATAACCAAAATGCACGCCTTGTGATTCTCGATGATTTTGTCTGCAATCTTCTTGTCCTGCTCGAGAATGCCCGACTCCGCATCCAGCACGAACACCACGATGTCCGCCCGCGCAATCGAATCCTCCGACCGCTTCACGCTGAAAAATTCCACCGAATCATCCACGCGTCGCGATTTGCGAATGCCCGCCGTGTCGATCAGCACATACTTCTGCCGCACCCCGTCTGTCTCCACCTCGAACGGCACATCCACCGCATCCCGCGTCGTCCCCGGAATCGGACTCACAATCACCCGCTCCGAGCGCGTAAGCGAATTGATGATCGACGACTTCCCCACGTTCGGTCGCCCGACAATCGCGAGCTTCAGCGGCCCCGTCGGCCACGGCGCGACATCCGGATTCTCCGCCAACGGCAGCGTCCCCTCGGGCGCCGCCGGAATGAACGCAATCGCCGCATCCATCAGCGGCTCCACCCCGTAACCATGAATCGCCGTGACCGGAAAAACCTTCGGAAACCCCAGCTCCGCGAACTCATTCAGCCCGCCCTCCGCCCGCGCATTATCCACCTTGTTCACCGCCACCACCACGGGCTTGCCGCACTCGCGCAGCCGTTGCGCGACCTCACGATCCAGCGGCACCACGCCCTCCTGCACGTTCACCACGATAATGATCACGTTCGCCGCCTCGATCGCCAGTTGCACCTGGTCAAACGCCGCGCGCGTGATCACATCCGCCGACTTCTCCCCGCGCAGCAGCCCGATGCCGCCCGTGTCCACCAACGTGAATGGACGCCCATTCCACTCCGCCTCCGCCGTCACGCGGTCGCGCGTGACGCCCGGCTCGTTATGCACAATGGCAATGCGCCGCCCGGCGATGCGGTTGAACAACGCGGACTTCCCGACATTCGGCCGGCCCACAATGGCAATTAATCCTGACATAAAACCGAGCATGCCGCAGGACACGCGCCGCACAAAGCTTCAAATGCGCGGAGCAGCAGTGGGATGCAACAACGTGCCCGGAAATGCAGGGAATCCGTGATGCGTGATCCGTGATGCGCGGTTCGTCTTCCCCCCCTGCCTTCCTGATTCCCTCTCCTGGTCGCCGCGCGCCCCCATCTCGGAAATTTCCCGTGATTGAACTTTCCCACCGCCGTTCCTATGGTCGCCCCATGCGAATCCCAAATCTCTCCGCGTTCCTGTCCCTGCTCCTCCTCGGCCTCGCGCCGCTCAACGCCCGCTCCCAAACCACAACCGCGCCCGCGCCCACGCCGACGCCCCCCGCGCCGACAGCCACCGCCGCGCCCGCCGCCGAACCCGCGCCCCTGCGCTACGAAATGCGCCAGGTCCACGACCGCGACGGCATCGGCAAATTCTACAAAGGCCGCGAGATCGCCCACTACATGACCCACCAAGGCGCGAGCTGGCTCGAACGCCCCGAGCGCGACGACGAGGAAAAAACCGAAGTCCTCGTCGAGACCCTCAAGTTCCGCCCCGGCGAAATCGTCGCCGACATCGGCGCCGGCACCGGCTACTTCAGCAAACGCATCGCCCGCAAAGTCAGCCCCGAAGGCAGCGTCCTCGCCGTCGAAATCCAGCAGGAAATGCTCGACCTCCTCATGCAGAAAATGGCCGCCGCCAAAGTGACCAACGTCAAGCCCGTCCTCGGCACCATTACCGACCCCAAGCTCCCCGCCGGCACCGTCGATACCGTCCTCATGGTCGATGTCTATCACGAGTTCGACCACCCCTACGAAATGATGGAAGCCATCTGCCGCGGCCTGAAACCCGGCGGCCGCGTCGTCTTCGTCGAATACCGCCGCGAAGACCCCAAGGTCCCGATCAAACTCCTCCACAAAATGACCGAGCTGCAGGTCGTCAAAGAAATGACCGCCCACCCCCTCGAGTGGATCGAGACCAACCCCATCCTCCCCCGCCAGCATATAATCATCTTCCGCAAAAAAAGCTGATCGCTCTTCTTGTAGGAGACGACGTAAGGAGACTCTAACCATTTCCCCTCCGGACGCTCCCTCGTAGCCGACGCGAGGA
>BJHT01000312.1 GCA_014193395.1 Verrucomicrobiota bacterium | reverse complement strand
AACGCTCGAAGTCGCCATCGCGGCCTTGGAAAGTCTCAGACAGGATCACAAGACAGTCGGCGTCATCTCGCATGTCGGCTTGCTCAAAGAACGAATCAGCACTCAAATCGTGGTCGAAAAAATGGCCGGTGGAGTGAGCCGCATCCGAGTCATCCCCGAAGAACCAGCCCCATGAAACGCATTCACGACAGTCTTCAGCGGGTGTTCCAGCGCCATCGCCTAGTCTTTTGGTATGACGCGACCGGCGAATGGGCGGAAACCTTCCAGGCTTACCCGGATGCCGCCGTTGCCAAGCTCTCGGTGGCGGGCAACCAGTTCGGCACCAAGGTGCGCATCGTGCGCGATCCCAACCCGGAGGCGAAATTTCTGATCTACGTGCCCACCGCCCGCCCGGTGGATGCCGATAACTGGCTGCTGGATCTTCTGCTCCAAGGTTACGAATACAAGGCCGACAAGGCGTCGCTCGCCTTGCAGGATGTCGGCTTGCCCCACGATTTCCTTCATCTGGCCGAAGACCATGCCCCCTATTTTACCAGCGCCAAGCGAGTGGATGCCCTGCGGGAACTGATCCACAAGGACGATCAGAGCCCGGAAATCCGGCTCAAGATGATGGCCGTGCTCGCGGGCACGGCGGTGGAGGTGGATGCGCTGCTCTTGCAATTCCTCGGCGGGGACGTACAGGCGCAATTGATCGATCCAGTGACGGAGTGCTTCGGCACCGCCGCCCTGGTGGAACCATTCTGGAAGGAAGTGGAGCGCCTGTTTGGCTACAATTCCGCCGCGCCATCGCTCCGGGATTTTGCCGTGTCCCTCTTTCGCGGGGCGAATCCCTTGGACGGCCAGGTCCCGCTGCATCTCCACGTCAAAGTCTTTTTGCAACGCTGGAAGGACAGCCAGGCGCACAGCGTTTCCTTTCGCCAATGGTCTCAACACATGGAGCAGGAGCTGCAGATCGCCACCGCCCTCGGCGCGTTGGATGAACTGAAGGCCCTCGGCGATTGCGACACCTTCGAGATCTTCGAGAAGTTCACCTTGCACCGGCTCTGCCAGTCGTTTGCCAGCGGAGCCTCCGCCACCAGCCTGCGGGCGGTGGTCCAATCGCGCCGCGCATCCTTTTGGCAGCCGGAGCATCAGCATGGCTATGCCGCGCTGGAGCAGGCCGTCGAGCTGCGCGAGTTGCTGGCGTCCGCCGAACTGACAGTGGATTCCGTGGCCGGCGGCTTCAACCGCTACGTGGCCAGTTGGTGGCGGATAGATCAGGCTTACCGGCGCTGCCATTGGAATCTCCGCCGCTACGGCCAGGTGAAGTTGATGGAGCAGATCACGCAATGGGTCGAGAAATCCTACGTGAACAATTTTCTTCTGCCGCTGGGCGACCGGTGGAGTGATCAGGTGCGTGAGCTGGCGGCTTGGGAATGTCCCGGCGTGATGGCCCAACGGCAGTTTTTCACTCAATACGTCCAGCCGTTTCTGGCCAAGAACCAAAAGGTGTTCGTCATTATCTCCGATGCCTTGCGTTATGAGGCGGCGGCGGATTTCGCGCAACGGCTGCGTTCCGCCAATCGCTGGACCGCCGAAGTGGATGCTGTCTTGGGCGTGCTCCCCTCCTACACCCAGCTCGGCATGGCGGCGCTCCTGCCCGGCAAGCAGTTGGCCGTGGACGCCGCGACGGCCACCGTCACGGTGGATGGCCAAAGCGCCACCGGCACCGAAAACCGGTCGAAGATTTTGAGTCTCGCCTGCGGCGGAAAGGGGACAGCGATTCAGGCCGAGGATTTTCTGGAACTGAACACCAAAACCGATGGCCGCGCGCTCATGCGCGACCACGAGGTCATTTACATTTTCCACAATGTCATTGATAAGACCGGCGACGCGCCCGGCACGGAGGGCAAAACCTTCGATGCCGTGGAGCAGGCTTTTGAGGAGTTGGACCTGATCATCAAAAAGGTGGCGAACATCAACGGGAGCAACATGCTGCTCACGGCGGATCACGGCTTTCTTTTCCAGCAGGACGACGTTGCGGAAGATGATGCCACGGCATTGCCCGCCGCCCGGGAATGGACGTTTCGTAACCGGCGGTTCTCCTTCGGTCGCGGTATTCCGGCCGCCGCCAAGGTGAAAGTCTTTGAGAGCGCCGCCCTTGAGGTGAGCGGCGACTGGTCAGCAGCGTTTCCCCTCTCGCTCGGACGGTTTCCACTCCAAGGTTCAGGAATGCGCTACGTTCACGGCGGCATCAGCCTTCAGGAGGTGGTCGTGCCCGTGGTCAAAATCCACAAGGCCCGCACGGATGATACCGGCCGGGTGGAAGTGGAGTTGCTGCGCGTGCCCGCCAAGATCACCACAGGACAACTGTCCATCGCGCTCTTTCAGGACCGGCCCGCCGTCGCCAAGGTTCTGCCCCGCACGCTGCGCGTTGGCGTTTTCGCCAAGGACGGCACCAGCCTATCCGAAATCAAGACGCTGACATTTGATTCAAAAGAGACCGAAGCGCGTCAGCGCGAAACCACCGTGCTCATCGTGCTGTCCCCGGCCGCCGATGCGTTCAACAACCGCGAGGTGGATCTTCGCCTCGAAGAAACGGTGCCCGGCACCAGCCAGATCGTCACCTACAAGACGCACAGCATTAAGCTCCAGAAACCATTCACCACCGATTTTGAATGAACCCTGAACCTACTCCCGAGCCGTTGCCCGTTGAAGGGCCGATCGAAACGCCGGAGCCGTTTGTGGCCGCGCCCCGCCAGTTGACTCCGCTGGACCAAAAAATCCTCCTCCACTTCCCCGGGTTGGTCGTGCGTAAGGACCTGACCAACGGTTTGAAGCAAAACGCAGTCGTCCCGACCTACGTGTTGGAATACTTGCTGGGCCAGCACTGTGCCACCGATGACACCGCGGTGATCAAAGCCGGCTTGGAATCCGTTCAGAAAATTCTGGCCAAGCATTACGTGCATCGGAATCAGGCGCAGTTGGTGAAGTCCACCATCAAGGAAAAAGGACGGCACAAGGTCATTGATAAACTCACGGTGGAACTGAACGACAAAGGCGGTTTCTACGAAGCCACGTTCACCAACCTCGGCATTAAGAAAGTGCCCGTCACCGATGACTTTGTGCGGCGGTTCCCCAAGCTGCTGGTGGGGGGTATCTGGTGCATCATTGATGTAAGCTATGAAGTTGCCGAAGATCCCAAGGCCAGCCCGTGGCAGATTGATACGCTAAAGCCGATCCAGGTGGCAGGCGTGGACTACGAGCAGTTTCTGAAAGCACGGGCCCAGTTTACCACCGAAGAATGGATGGACGTATTGATGCAGAGCATGGGCTTCAATCCCGAAATGTTCGGACGCCGGGCCAAACTGCTGACGCTGATTCGCCTCATTCCGTATTGTGAGCGCAATTACAACCTGCTTGAACTCGGGCCGAAGGGCACCGGCAAATCCCACATCTACTCGGAGTTTTCCCCGCATGGAATGCTCATCTCCGGTTCGGAAGTGACCGCCCCCAAACTTTTCGTCAACAATGCCAGCAACAAAACCGGTCTCGTTGAAGTTTGGGACTGCCTTTGCTTCGACGAGTTCGCCGGCAAGGACAAGAAGGTGGATAAGACCCTAGTGGACATCATGAAGAACTACATGGCCAACCGCACGTTCTCGCGGGGAGTCGGCCAGCACACGGCCGAGGCTTCCATGGTCTTCATGGGCAACACCAAGAAGTCAGTTGCCTACATGCTCAAACATTCCAACTTCTTCGATCCGCTGCCGGACAAATACATTGATTCCGCCTTTCTCGACCGCATCCATGCCTACAACCCCGGCTGGGAGGTCGCGCCCATTCGCCACGAACTCTTCACCAACGGATATGGTTTTGTCGTGGATTACATCGCCGAAGTGCTGAAGCACCTGCGGACGGAGGATTTTACCAGCGCCTACAAGCAGCATTTTGAGATCACATCCGAGGTTTCAACTCGCGACCAGACGGGTTTCGAAAAAACCTTCTCGGGCCTGATGAAGATTCTTTTTCCCGATGGCAAAGCCACGCCAAAGGAAATGGAGGAACTGCTCGCCTTTGCGATGGAGGCCCGCCGCCGAGTGCGCGAGCACATCCTGCGGATTGATGACACCTTCATACGTCACGACTTCATTTACCAGTCGGTCGGCGGCGGGAAACCTGTCACTGTGCTCACGCCCGAGGAACTCCAGTATCCCAACTTTGCCGGGCCGCGCATTCAACCGGCGGCCGAAGGTGAATCGTCGCACGAAGCGCCAGCCGAGTCGGCTGCAGCCAAACCAATAGAAGTGAAATCGGATCAGCCGCAGACCGGTCATGTGGTGGTCCCGGAAAACACCAAAGGATGGAGCTATCGTGGATTATTCGCCAAACACCTAACCGGCGCACGCACCATCGCCATCAATGATCCCTACGTCCGGATGTTTTTTCAGGCCCGGAACCTCATGGAACTGCTCCAGATGATCCATGACTTGGTGCCGGAAGGCGATGAAGTCGCCGTTCATCTGAAAACCCAGTCCGACCCGGACACCTGCGTCAAGCAGGCGGAGAATCTGAATCAGATCGCCGAATCATTCACGGGCTCACGCGTGGCCTTTACTTGGGAGGATGATCAAAGCCCTAACTTCCACGCCCGTAACCTCACCACGGATACCGGCTGGAAAATCACGATCGACCGCGGCTTGGACATTTTCCAGAAATACGAATCCGGTCCGTTCTCTCTCGAACAAGCGCTTCAGGAAGCTCGACTGACACGCGGTGCCGAGATTACCTACTTAAAAGTGATGTAAGCGGGGATCCCAATAAAATCGTCCACTGTTAAATCTGATCCTCAAAGCATTGCCCCCTACCAGCTAAAAAAAGGAACCCGGCGCGAGCCAGATTCCTTTTCGCGGCCGCTACACCTCCAACTTCCGGAGCTTTCGCTCAGAAGTCGGCGACGCAGAGGTAGCCGGACGGGCACGGCCACAAGACCACTTGCGGAGTCCCTCAATCTGCTCCGCCATCAACCTGGACAACGGCACAAAACCGTTGAGCACCCCGGCGATGTCGAGGTCCGTGGGTTCCTTGGATCGTTCAAACGCGGCGAACATGGCCTCCAGATAAACGGCTTCGATCTCTGCGCCGGTGAGACCTTCGGTGATGCGGCTCAGTTGTCGGAGGTCGTAGTCGTTGGGGTCACGGCGATGCTTGCGGATGACGATACGCCAGATCGCTTCCCGTTCGGTGTCATCCGGCAGGTCCACGTAGAACAGCTCGTCGAACCGGCCCTTGCGCAGCATCTCGGGCGGGAGCTGGGAGACGTCGTTGGCGGTGGCGACGACGAACACCGGTTTGGTCTTCTCCTGCATCCAACTGAGGAAGGAACCGAAGACGCGGGCACTGGTTCCTCCATCGGTCTGGCCGGAGGACTTGGAACCAGCGAAGCCCTTCTCCAGTTCGTCGATCCACAGGCAGCACGGCGCTATCGCTTCAGCAGTTTGGATGACTGAGCGCAGATTGGCTTCCGATTGCCCGACCAGACCGCCATAGAGCTTGCCGGCGTCGAGTTTGAGGAGCGGCACGTTGAAGACAGCGGCGGTGGCTTTGGCAGTGAGGCTTTTGCCAGTGCCGGGGAGTCCCAAGATCAACAGACCCTTCAACGCGGGCAGACCATAACTGATGGCGCGCTGGCTGAACGCATCTTTCCGTCTCACCAGCCAGTCTTTGAGGCAATCGAGACCACCGATGCTGTTCAGTGCTTCCTTGGTTTCGATGATTTCCAAGAGGCCGTTCTTCTTCACCGCCTGGGCTTTCTCACGGGCAATGATGGTGGCCGTGATCGTCTTGGTTTCCGCCACTGACAAGGCGAAGGCGTTCTCGGCTTCGATGGTGGTCAATCCACTGGCGGCTTCCACGGCTTTTTCACGCACCTCGATCTCCAGGCTGTGGATGCCGGCCGATTCCATGATGCCGCCCAGCACTGCCCGCAGTTCCTCTTTCCCCGGCAAACGGAACTCGACGATGGTGATTTCGTGTTCCAGTTCCGGGGGCAGACACAAGCGACAGCCGAGCACGACGATGACCTTCTGCTTCAGTTTGGCATGGAGCAGCGTGTCCTTGAGTTTGCGGAGGAGGATCGGGTTGGGATCGTTCAGAAACAGGTGGAAGTCCTTGAGGAGAACTACGGATTTCTCGGGCAGGGTTCCAACCGCTTCCAGCATCTCCAGGGGATCGTTGGCGGGCTTGACGGTCTTGTTCTTCACGTCGATCAGACCATCCACCACGGACCAGAAGTGGAGTTGGTAGTTGAGCCGTTCCGTGATGGCTTTGAACTCGGCTTCGACGCGGAGTTCTTCGGGAGAGACCACATAGAGGCCGGAGTAACCGGCGCGGAGGTAGTTGATGATGGTCGTCGCTGTGTCAGACAGCAAAACGGCGTTGACCGAGTTTGGGGCTTTCGTGGGTTTGGGTGCGGGCATGAGGTTGGTGGATCGGAGGTTTGGAGTTGAGAGGTTCGTAGGTGTGGGAAGCCGAGCAGCGGACATCGGCCTGGCCCATATCGACTGCGCGGGTGTGTTTGCAGGAACGGGAACCATCCGCTGCCAATCGACGCGTCCAGCCGGGGCAGTTGCAGGACAGGGAGCCGTCGGTGTACAGGAGGGTCTCGTAGTTGACTGCCGGGTTGGAGTCCGAAGGGAACGTCCAGACCCGGCTGATAGGTTTGCTCATCGGATCAATGGTTGAAGTGGTCCAACTCCCAGGCCAGACAGCAGGAGCGGGAGGGATCGCTTAAGAGGATTACTCCTTCCGTGTCCTTCACCTCCCACAGTTGATCAGCGGAGTTGAACTCGATGGTGGTGGCACGGTGGATCTCCAGCGTGCCGAGGGATTGCAACGGGATGGCGTCGGTATGAAGACACCGGGCCACTCCGTGCGCATCAAACGTCAGCACGGGGTTCATCGGCCCTGGGGTTGTTGGAGGATGGACCGGGCTTGTTGATGATACTCGGGCTTCTTGGCCTTGGAGTTGACCACACCCAGCGCGACTTCGAGGAACCGCGTCGCCTTCTCACAGTCGGTGCCCTTGAACCCGACGCCTTCGATCAAGACTTCGCCCGTGGGTGCCACGACAATTTCAATGGTGGGTTTCATAGGGTGGCGAGGACGAGTTTGATGGAGCCGTTGGGTTGGGGTTTGCGCTGGACTGACATGCCTTTCTTGCGGGCTTCAGCAGTGGCTTTGTGAACTCCGTAGAGCTGGAGGAGCCGGCCGAAGTTGGGACCGACTTCCTGGGCAACATGACCGTCCCACCAATCGGTTGTAAGGCCGAAGGTGCCGTCGGGTTGCCGGTTGACCGCGATGTCGTAGGGGCCTTTGAGGCGAACGACGTAATCGCCTTTCATGGTCTGACTGACATAGCCGCGAGCCGTGGTGTTTGGGAGGAGTTCGAGCCCGAGTTCCGTGATGGCGGAGCGGAGGGCGGCGACATCCTTGATTTGGGTTTTGATGGTGGTGAAGTGGGACATAGTTGGGAGCTGAGAGTTCTGAGTTGGGGGTTGAGTGAGGACTTGATGGTTCAGGCAGCGGTTTCTCCGGTTTCGACTTCCACTTCATCCGGGTGGACGAAAAGTTGGGCGCCGAGGCCGAAGGGTTCGCGTTGCAGGGTGAGGTTGATGAGTTCCACGGCCTGCCGGGCTTGTTGGGCCGCCGGACCGTGGGTGAGTTGACCGGCATCGAACTGTAGGTCGATCCGGCGCAGGGTGATGGTTTTCATGGAGCGCTGGGTGATGACCGAGGCGATTTGAAAGTCAGGCCAGTGCGGCGGTCTGCTCGTGCAACCACTGGTTCGTGCTCAGGGTTTTGATCTCCTGGGCGGTAACTATGGCTGCCCCACCGCCGTAGGCATCGGTGCGGGGCTTGGAGCAGTCGTGCGACCACTCGAAGGTCACCACGCCAGCGGGATCGAACTTTTGGAGCAGGTGCTGGAGAAATGCGCACGCGGAGTCCACGCCGCCATTCTGGGAGTGGAGCCACAGACCTGGATGCTCGTCCACACTCTCAGCAGCGACCTCGAAAAGCCAGTCATCCAAGTGATCGCGGAGTTCTGCGGGGAAGTCATTCGGGACCTCGTTTTCAAACTGACTTTGACACGCCTGTTCGGCGAGGTTGAGGGCGTATGTCTGCGCGGCCTCATCGGGCAACCGGAATGCGAAACTGAAGTTGGTGTAGTAATCGGCCATTGGGTTAGGAGTTTGGAGTTAGAAGTTTGGAGTTTAGAGTTGGGGGGTAGGAGTCAGGAAACAGAAGTCAGGAGTCAGGAGGGAATGGAAAGGCACCAAGGCACCAAGGCACTCAGGGTGGTTCCCCTTGATGACTCAGTGCCCCGGTGCCGTCCGTTCAAGCCGCCAGTTGGAACTTGCGCCGGCCCAGTTCACCGAAGCGCTCCACAAGTTCGGAGGCATCCTGACGGGCCAGTTGCCGGGCATGATCGGCCAGGTGTTGCAGTCCGGTGGTGAGGCGGGCGCGGGCCGTGGTGCTGTCGCGATATTCCTCAGCGGTCCGACTCAACAGTTCCCGTCGCACCCGTTCCAACTCACGCTCCATC
>BJHT01000311.1 GCA_014193395.1 Verrucomicrobiota bacterium | reverse complement strand
CTTCGGGGCCGGACCAGCCCACGCAGTACTTACGAGGCGTGAGGGCACGCCTGCACCCGACAGCAGTCCGCACCCTGTTCAGCGGGAATGCACGTCGCTTGGTCGAGATGTCCGGCGATGCCGGCGTTCAAGACTGTGGGCATCGGGATTCGACTTGGATGCGCGCGAGACTTTGCAGCGCCGTGATCACTGTCTGGGCGAGCGGGCCGGTGGTGCGGATGCGCGTGCGTTGGGCCGCGGCTAGCTCGACGGGCGGTTCGTAAAGGCGGGTGAGCGGGGCGAAATCGTCGAGGCGCGCATCGGAGATTTCGTCGGGTTTGGCCTCGCGGGCGCGGAGGCGTTGTTTCACGGCGGCGTCGCTGGCGTGGGCCTCGAGGACGCGCCAGGCGAGGCCGCTTTTCCCGAAGCGTTCCGCGAGCAGGTCGCGATGCTCGCGGCGGGCGAAGGTGGCGTCGAGGATGACACCGTGGCCTTTTTGCAATTGCGCCGCGGCGGTGGTGAGCAGGCGGTCGTAGGTTTGTTTGGTCATCGCGGCCGAGTAGAGGCGCGCCCGGGCGGCGGCGCTGCTGCGTTCGTAGAGCGGGAAACCCGCGAGCTTTTTGCGGACGTAATCGGAGGAATAAACCTCCCAGCCCAGCTCGGCGCCCAGCGCGTGCGCGAGCGTGCTTTTGCCGGAGGCGATGCGACCCATCACGGCGAGCGCCAGCGGTTGCGAGCCGGCGACGGCGTATTGCAGCGCGAGCCGGAAATAGCGGCGCGCCCGATCCGCGCTGTCGCGCCGCTCTTCCTCGGAGGCCGCGTGCGCGAGGCTGTGGAGGCTCTCGACCTTGCCGCGCACGTAGGCGCGGTAGCATTTGTAGAAATCCAGCAGGCGCGGCAGGCCGTCGTCGTGGAGCGCGGCGGCGATACGCGTGGCGAAATGGCGGGCCAGCTCGGGGCGGCCCTCGTAGTCGAGGTCCATCGCCAGGAAGGCAACGTCGCTGGCCACGTCCACGTAGCGAAAGCGGTCGTTGAACTCGATGCAGTCGTAGATGTGGAGCGCGCGCGGAGTAAGGTGGATGTGCTCGAGATGCAGGTCGCCGTGGCAGTCGCGGATGCGCCGCTCGCGGATGCGCGACGCGAACAGGCGCGCGTGCCGGGCGTAGAAGCGGTTGGTGTAAAAACGGATCGTCTCGAACGCCGCGCGCGACAGCGTGTGACCGATGAATTCCTTGGTCTGCCGGAAGTTTTCGTCGGTGCTGATGCGCAGCCGGTCGATGCGGCCCCAGGCCTCGATCTCCTCGGTCGGATGTTGCGCTTCGTAGAAATTTTTTAGTGCGTCCGCGATGCGATCCAGATCGGCCGGGACCAAGCGATTGCGCGTGACGAGCTGGTCGAGAAAGCCGCCGTCCGCGAGTTTCCGCATCTGCACGGCGTATTCCACCACCGCGTCGCCGTCGCCGAAGACGAAGCGGCCCTCGCGTCGCGAGATGGGCACGACCCCAAGATAAATGCCGGGCGAGAGCCGGCGGTTGAGCGCGACCTCGCGTTCGCAGAAATGCCGGCGCTGTTCGAGCGTGGAGAAGTTGAGAAAACCGAAGTTCACCGGCTTCTTCACCTTGTAAACCAAGGGCGGCACGACGAACACGAACGACGCGTGGGTCTGCACCAGCCGCACCGTGCGCGGGCGGTGCGGATAGGACTGGGGATTGAGCAGGAACGGCAGGAGCTGCTCCTGCGACATCAGCGCGGCGGACGGCGGGGCGGGCGGCGAGTGGGCTTTGGTGGCATTTTTCATATCCAGCATTACTGCGAACGACTGCACCCGACGACGGATGCGCGGCGTTGACGCCGCTTCAGCGTGGACCGCGAACCGCGCGTTCAGCTTCGGTTGGACGAAGCGGCATTCCAAAAAACTCCCGCAGATTCAGGGCGACCACAGATTGAAATTTCCCACCTGCGGTCGCCCTGGATCTGCGGGAAATCCGCGGCGGTTGCGGCCTACGTGCGCCAGCGGCGGAGGCGGAGGGCGTTGCCGATGACGATGAGGTCGGAGAGGCCCATCGCGGCAGCGCAAAGGACGGGGCTGAGGTAGCCGAGCGCGGCGAGCGGGATCGCGGCGGCGTTGTAGAAGAAGGCCCAGAAGAGGTTTTGCTTGATGGTGCGCAGCGTGGCTTGCGCGAGGCCGAGGGCTTCGGGCACGGCCTGAATGTCGGCGTTGAGGAGGATGATGTCGGCGGATTCACGGGCGACGTCGCCGGCCTGGCTGACGGCGATGCCGAGGTCGGCTTGTTCGAGGGCGGGCGCGTCGTTGATGCCGTCGCCGACGAACGCGACTTGTTCGCCGCGTTGCTGGAGCCGGCCGACGATGTCCGCTTTGTGCTCGGGACGGATTTCCGCAAAAACATTTTCCGCAGAAATCCCGGCGGCCTGCGCGATGGCGGCGGCGGTGCGCGGATTGTCGCCGGTGACGAGGAAAACTTTTTGTCCCTGCCGGATGAGCTTCGCGATCACGTCGGCGGCGTGGGGTTTGATGGTGTCGCGCAGGGCGAACAGACCGAGGAGTTGCGCGTCGTGGGCGAGGCCGAGGACGGTGGAACCTTGCGCGGTCCAGTGGTCGCAGAACGTGGTGGCGGCGGTGGCGGTGGTGGCGGTGACACCCGATTCGCGGAGCCAGGTGAGCGAGCCGAGGCGTAGCGTGCCGCTTTGCCAGCGGGCGTGGACGCCGAGGCCGCGGGATTCTTGCCACTGGTCGAGAACCGGGGTGCTGCCGCTGGTGGGAACAGATTTAGCCCAAGCAGCGACGGCCTGGCTCAGCGGGTGATTGGAGGGTTGCGTGAGCGCGGCGGCGAGCGCGGGGAGCGATGGTTCGGCGGCTGAGTTTTTCCGCAAATCTTCGGTGGCGGCGACGGTGATGCGTCCCTGGGTGAGGGTGCCGGTTTTGTCGAAGAGGACGGCGGTGATGCGGCCGCTTTTTTCCAGCGCCGTGCCGTCGCGGATGAGGATGCCGCGGCGGGCGGCGGCGTTGGTGCCGGCCATGATCGCGACGGGCGTGGCGAGGCCCATCGCGCAGGGACAGGCGACGATGAGCACGGCGGCGGCTTGGATGAACGCGGCAGCCAGCGCGGTGTCGGGCAGGACGCTGTGCCACAGAAACGGCGCGAGCCACGCGTGGACGGCGCGCGCGGAGTCCGGCGCGAGGCCCCACCACAGCGCCGTGCCGAGCGCGATGAGGACCACGATGGGAACGAAGACACTGCTGACCTGGTCGCCGAGTTTTTGAATGCCAGCGCGGCTGTTTTGCGCGTGCTGCACGATGGTGATGATGCGGGCGAGCGCGGTGGCTTCGCCCAGCGCCGTGACGCGCATTTCGAGGCGGCCGTTTTGATTCACGGTGCCGGCGTAGAGTTTTGCGCCAGCGGATTTTTCCACGGGCAGGGATTCGCCGGTGAGCATGGCTTCATTCACCGCGGACTGGCCGGTGAGGACTTCGCCGTCGGTGGGGATGGCGTCGCCGGGTTTGAGGAGGACGCGGTCGTTGAGCTGGAGGGTGCTGACTGGGACGGAGGTTTCGGAGCCATCGGGGGCGAGGCGGCGGGCGGTTTGCGGGGCGAGGTTGAGGAGCGCGTGAAGGGACGCAACGGCGCGGGCGCTGATGATCGTCTCGAGCCAGTGGCCGATGCTGATGACGGTGATGATCGCGGCGGCTTCCATGAAATAAAGATGCGCGTGCCAGCCGGCGAAGAGTCCCCAGGTGCTGTAGGTGAAGGCCGTGGTCGAGCCGAGGGAGACGAGGGTGTCCATGTTGGACTGGCCGCGGCGGATCTGGTGCCACGCGCCGCGAAAAAATTTCGCGCCGCAGAAAAGCATCACGGGCACCGTGAGCGCGAACGCGGTCCAATGAAACGCACGGTTCATGCCGAGACCAAGCATCCATTCGCCAAGCATCAACGGCAGCGTGGCGAGCGAGCCGACGACGACGTTGAAACGCCAGCCCTTGAACGGCGACCACGACGCCGGGTCGGCGAGGGGTCCCGGATCGGCAGACGGAAGCGCGCGGATCTCGAAGCCGGCCTCGCGCACGGCGTGGAGCACGGCGTCGAGCGGCGAGGGTGGGACGCTGGGACTGGGAGGCGGAGAGACGGCGGAGGTGGTGCGCCAGCGGACGGTGAGGCGATTGGCTTCGAGTTCGACGTGGGCGTCGGCGACCGCGGGGATGGACTGGGCGGCTTCGCGGACGTGGCGGGCGCAGTTCTGGCAGCTCATGCCGTCCACGGCGAACTGGGTGGTCGAGGCGGGCGGAGGCGCGGCGAAACTCATTGGGCGGAAAATCGGGGAAGCGATGGGGCGAGTCAATGAGCGACGACGGGAAGCACCAAGCTCAAAGCTCAAGGGAATGATCAAGCTCCAGAAGTGCGGCAGGTGCGGATCGTTTTGCTCTCTGCGTTTCTTCCACTCTCTGCGATGTTCAAATCAGCTTTCGCCGTTTCACGCGGCCGCAGAACACCGCAGAGATTGGAAGCGACGCAGAGACAGGAATGATGTCCGCGTTTTGGGTTCCGAATTGGGAAACTTCGTGGCCCATCTGCCGACAAGGCGCCCGGGTCTCGCGGAGCAGCACCGCCCGGTCGGCGGGGAAATTTTCGTCCAGCAGATTCACGCTGCGACCAGGGTCTCGGCCTTGCGCGACGAGCGGCGGCTCGCTGCCTGTTCCTAAAACCGACCGATTATATAATTTCAACTATGCGGCGACGAAGGCCCAATTTTTACGCGGGTCTTCGGGGATTTTCTCAACGGGGGCGAGGGCGCCCTGATCGATCCAGGCGGCGAGGAGGGCGATTTGTTTTTCGGTGAGCGGTTCGCCTTCGGACTTGGGCGGCATGGGCGTGGCCTGGCGCGTGCCGGTGACAGCGTGGAGCAGGAGGCTCTCGGCGCTCTGGCCGGGCTTGAACGCGGGACCGCTCTCGCCGCCCTGGCGGATCAATTGTGACGCATCAAGACGCAGATTGGCCTTCTGCCGCAGCGCACTGTGGCAACTGAAGCAGCGGGCGGAGAGGATGGGCTTGATGTCGCGGAGGTAGTCCACGGTTTCGGGAGCGGATGGGGCGGAGGAGGCGGATGGGACGGAGGGAGCGGCGCTGCGGGGGCGGTGTAAGCGCAATGAGCGAGGGCGACGAGGGCAAGGAGCGCGGTGGAAAATGGTGTGGGCATCATGGATTGGCGATTGATCGCTGGGTGAAAGGCAGACCCGGCGGCATGGGGGGAAATTCAGCGGGGAGCTGCCGATGCGGACCCAATCAAGCAGGGTACCCCTCGTAGTAAAGTCAGACGTGGGCACGATGGTTGAAGAATGCGACTCAGACCTGCACGGGGATCGGGTGCTCTTCCCGTACGTTACTCACCTCAACTACCACGCTCTCGCCCCTTCACCGGCACACCCGTCACCAATAGCCCTTACGCACTCCGTTTAAGAGAAATCTTCACCCCGCTCTGCAGCGAAACTCTCCTCGCAAATCAAAACCACCTTGAGGTCCGGCCACGAAGCCGTCGCTCGTGCAATAGTTCAACTACCAAAATCAATGGGGTTCAATGGGCCAAGTATCGTCGGCGTTCTCCACGATGTACCCCGGCGGCTATTCTTCACCGCCAGGACATTCTGACATCCACAATTTTGTCAAACTCGACTATATATCACGAACTGACCGCTACTGTAACTTGCCGGAGAAATACCGTAGCCCAGATGCTTCCCAGTGAAAACTTGGACCCCAGCCTGGGCTACTATTGGCAGTTTGCTTGCCAGACCAGCGGTCTGCCAAGATCCGCTGGGGGTCACCACTCCCGGAATCACGACGGCTACATGCCCCCCAGACAATGCCGCATCCCCAGTCTTGAGTCCAATCACGACCAAGTTCGCCTGGTTCGCCAGATCCTGAGCTTGAGAAAACGCATCATCAAGAGAGGGTGGCGACGAGACGTCGTATCTTAGCGTCCACCCGTTGCCAGACCGCATGTATTCTACAATCCCATTTGCAGTCTTACCCGCTAGGTCAGCATAATTAAACACCCCGTTCGCAAATGCCGCTACAAAAAGATTGCATTTGGATTGCCCCCCTGCGGGTGCAAAGTTCCCGGAATCGACCAGTTGCTGTGCGGTATTCGTAAGTGATATTGGTAAGATCATTTTAGTTCTCCTTGTGATTAGATAATCATACTAATGGTCGATTGCCCATTTTACTGGGTTGGATTCGGCCACGGCCACTGAATTTTTCAAATGCCACATACCCATTGCCCCTGCTCGCGATCAACTCCAGCGCCCAAGGGCGGCAGCGCGAGTTTGAGGGCACATCCAGCAGACCGTAACGCCGCCGCTGCACCCTCTTACGGGCGACCACCCGATCGATACTCCGAATCATATGCCCTATTTCACGCTAAAGCCCAGGTTGGCCAACTCGGTCCAGCACGGCGTTTTCAATTCTCGATGCATTAGCGCTCATGAACGGCTTGAATCCGGCGGCGAACGAAGGCTCTTGCGGCACGGGCATCGGTCCGATTCTCCGCAGTTGCGTCCTGAATAATGCGGGGTGCGGACTGAAACTCCGTAACGGCGCCAAGTTGTTCGGAAATACCCGCCGCAAAGGTCTGACGAATATTCTCCTCGATCATGCCATAGGTGAATTCGATAGTGACGAGCACATTACCAAAATGCTTGGGTAACAAACCTGTGCTTCGATCGTAATCAATGACCCATCGGCTGGCAGGGGTCAATCCTTCAAGCGCGTTGTAGTAGTTCTTGACTTCCTCAGCTTCGTAATTGCTGTCAGCAACTTGGGGACCCCACTCAATCCAACGCAGCGCTCCGTTTTCTCCGATCTGCCAACCCTCGCCGGCGTGGAAGGCTGCCCACGTTAATCGATTCGGGTGTTTTTCCACCAATTTCGCTTGTTTTGAGGACCGCAAAGTGGCCTCCCGGGTTCGCCATGTACCAACATCAACGGGACTTGCCAGGCAATACTTGAAATCCTCCTTATCCGGGTCCTTTTCGTTGGAAAGGCTTACCAAATCTTCCTTAGGTACGCAGATAACCGGCTCAAAACGAAGCGACTTAATCTTGATCGAGTGGCGCATGGGGCGTCCATTAGACGATAAACCCATGAACTCCCGAAGACTGATCTCAAACAACAGCGGCCCATTCCTTTTGAAACGATCCCACGCAATCGGGAAGTCATCTTTGATCGACAAGGTGTAGGAATCCCGGTGCCGCGCCCCAAGGGCAAGATCCCGCACCAGTTGCACCACGTCCGGCAAATCTTCCAGTTGGGCACTCTGTTCAAGGAGGTCACGATGCACATTTGTCCGATCAAACTCTCCGGTCAGACTGCCAGGGGAAAGCTCCAACAGTGGCCGAAACTTTTGCAACGCCGGCCAGCGGCTGAAAATCTCGTCTATGCGCGCGTCGAACTCGTATTCAAACGCCTTCTGGAGGACGTAGAGATCGTAGGTCAGCAGTTCGAGATTGGCCGACATTTGGCGGAAGATCATACGCTGAAGATACACGTCCCGGTCCGCCATACTCGCGTCAAAGCGAGCAATTCGCTCGACTCCTTGTCTTTGCTCACGGGCTGCATTGAGATCGTCCTGCGCGGTCAGCAGCTCCAATTCCGCCAGTTCCCGCTGGTGGCGGGCGTCGGTAAGCGCTTGATCAATTTGACGGGCCTCGCCCATGGCCGTGCTCACCTTCTTGGCGCCAGCATTCTGTTCGGTAACCCCACATAACCAGTTGTTGACGATACTGACGGCCTGTATAGCGATTCCCACAGCTGGAATCGATGTGCTGATGGCCGCAACCAAGGCTTGAACCCCCGGATTTCCGAGTACTGCGGTCAGTTCATCTTGCTTTCCCGCGTCCTGTACATCCCTACTGACATTAGGTGGTATTGGCTCCCCTGCAATGGGTGGCCATGGAGCGGGCCCGGGTGCTGGAACGGGTCCGGGTGCTGGAACGGGCAGAATAACCTTGTTATTAGTCCCCTCCAATCTCTCAATTTGCTCTTTGACATCCCCGGCTCCCAATATTAACGGGAAGAGCAATTCGGCAGCTTGCTCAACGACAGCCGTCTGCTTATCCGTGAAACCTCCGGCTGGGAGGCCAACTTTGATATCTACTTTTGAAAGAACAAATACCGGAGCACCAATTGGCTTTTTAATATCCTGAAGGCGGGTATCATGAATCGCCTCCAGTCCGACATTCATGACCGCCTCTAGCACCCCATTGGGTAGCGGGACTTTGCATTGTGAATCGTGTTCGAGATAACAGAGAATATCCGTGAATTCAGGGGCACTCCCTCCCAACAGGGTTTTCAAGAGCTGTGGTGCATTAGGAAATGCCTTCGTAAGTTTACTCTCAAGTGGTTTAAGTGCATTTTCAAGAGTGTGTGCAGCTCGATCAAGTTCAGTAACGAACATCCGATACATTGACGGCATGCCCTTGCCTAAGAGCGTGTTTTAAAAGTGGGGGTCCCCCCGTAGATGACCCACCCCCTGTGCTTAGATGGGGGAAATGAATGAACCTGGCTATCCGACTGATCTCACCGAACCGCAATGGGAACTGCTGCAACCGCT
>BJHT01000310.1 GCA_014193395.1 Verrucomicrobiota bacterium | reverse complement strand
CCGAGCTGCGCACCGTGCGAATTGTGCCGCCAACTGTAGAGCAGATTGCTGCTGATGCAGAGTTCTTCGGCGACTTGCGCGACCGGCTTGCCGGTGGTCAGCAGCTCGACGGCTTGGGTTTTGAACTGGGGGTGTAGCGCTTGCGTGGTGCTAGTTTCATGATTTTTTGATTCTGTAGGTTCTTGGTCCAGAAAGATAGAGCACCTCACTATTCCCGTGCTCTTCTCGCGGGGCTCCCGCTTATCGATCATCGAACCGCCGTCGCCAACCGGATTCTTCGCTGTTCATTTTCTCGGACTCGGCTGGTGCCGTCGTAGCTCCGCGTTTGCCGCCTGGCAGAACGTCGGATCATTTTTCCGGAGCTTCGCCAGCTTCGCGGACCGGTCTGCCTCGGGCAGCTTCACGAACTCGGCGGTGCGATCGCGGGTGGCTTCCCATCGCTCGAATTTCAACCGGTGCTCCGGCTTCATCGGCGTGTATTTGATCGTCACTTTGGGCAGGTCGGCTTTCAGGCAGGTTAGGATTCGGCCGGCCGCGCTGCAACGAGCGACGCCAGCAAGCAGAGGAGAATGTGCAGGCGCGGATACAGGTTCATGCGGGGATTCGGCAATGGGTTGTGGTCGCGCGCAGCAAGGTTCTCGGCTTCGCGCTGTCGGCGAAATGGGAATCGTGACGCTACTTCCCGAGCTCGAAGAGGTAGCGGAGGAGATGCGCCAGTTGCTGGGTGCTGAGCGCAGCGGTCAGGCCGTCGGGCATGACGCTGCCACCAGTTTTGATGCTTTGTGTCGCGCAGCGCGGGATCGTTGTCATGGTGCCGGATGTCATGTCACGGATGGCGATGGCGTCGGCGGTCTCGGTCTGCTTGAAGCCGCTGATGAGCGTGCCGTCCTTCAGTGTGACGGTGGCGGCTTCGTAGCCCTCCTTCACGTTCAGCGCGGGCCAGATGGTTTCGGTGACGATCATGTCCACGGGCAGTCCGCGTGCGAGGTTGCTAAGATCGGGACCGATCTTGCTCTGCTGCGGTCCCGGTATGTGGCACGCAATGCAGCCGGCCTGCTCGTAAACTTTCTTTCCCTCGGCGGCGTTGCCGATGGTCTTCGCGGCGTTCACGAGATCGGCGATGGTCTCTTTGGTGTAGGCGGGGAGCGCGGCGTCGATGCCCGCGAGCTTCATGAATTGAGCCGAGAGTATTGGGTCGCTCTTGCCGAGGAGGTTCAGTGCCCGAAGCGCAATCTTTGCACCGCTGGCCGGGAGCGCGTCCGGCTTTTGCAACGCTCGTTCCAGAGCTGCGCGGCCCCTCCCTGCGGGATACCAGCGCGTTGAGCAGGGGCGCGGCATCTTCCGGTTTTTCGAGCCTCACGATACGTGCCAGGGCGTGCCGCGCGACCAGCGGAGCGGCCAACCAAACGCCGCGGAGCGCGAAAGGGCGTTGCAGAAAGTGGTGGGTCAAACGAGTTCCTTGATGACGCCATCAGCCTCGCCGCCTTGGAACTTGTCGGGCACTTTCACGCCCATGACGCCGAAAATGGTCTGCCAGAGGTTTCCGAGGCGGACATCTTTCTTGGCGAGGTGGCCCTGGTGCTTGATGCCGATTTTGTGGCCGCCGACGAGCATGGTGGGCAGGTCGGTGTTGTTATGCGCATTCTCGGTGCCGCCGCTGCTGCCCCAGACGAGCATGGTGTGGTCGAGCAGGGTGCCGTCGCCTTCCTTGGCGCTCTTGAGCTTTTCGATGAAGTAGGCCCAGTCCTCCATATACCAGGTGTCCACGGTGGTGAGCCACTTGAGCTTGTCGGGGTCTTCGCCGTGGTGGGTCATCTCGTGGTAGCCGTAGGGGCAGCCTTTGTAGGCGTAGCAATGGGTGCCGTCGTTGAGGTCGCGGCGGGCGTAGTAGTTGATGACGCGCGTGCTGTCGGTCTGGAGCGCGAGGGTGATGACGTCGAACATCAGGCGCTGGTAGCGGCGGTAGTCGAAGTTGCCCTTGGCTTGCAGCTCGGGGTCGAGCGCCTGGACGTTCTTGCCGAAGTCGAGCGCGGCGACCTTCGGCTTCGGCTTGTCGAGCCAGGCGAGGTCGGTGGCGATGCTTTGCTCCACGTCGCGGATGGAGGTGAAGTATTCGTCGAGCTTGGCGAGGTCGTCTTTGCCGAGGCGGTTTTGCAGGGTCTTTGCCTCGTCGCGCACGGCGTCGAGCACGCTGCCGGTGCGGCCAGCGCCGACCCTGCGGGCGGCGACTTCGTCGGGGCTTTCGGCGCGGAAGAGTTTGTCGAAGAGAATGTTCGGGCGATTCTCCGCCGGGATGGGCGTGCCGCCGCGGGTCCAGGCGAGTGTCTTGTCGATGGTGCCGCTGCCGAAGCCGGTACCGCGATGGATGCCGAGCACGAGGCTGGAGAAACGCGTGGCTTTGCCCACGGCCTCGGCGAGTTCCTGGTCGGCGGAGATGCGGAGTTTGGCGTCGGCTTTGTGCGTGGCGGTGCCGGTCAAAAAAGTGCGGTCACCGCCGTGGCCGCCGGAGTGCGTGAGTTTGAGGCCGCTGATGAGGGTGAAGTCATCGCGCAGATGGGAGACGGGTTTCAAAATGGTCGTCGCCTCCCAATCGCGGCCAAATTTTGCCGGTGTGTAATCGCGTCCATTCACGCCGAGGCCCCACATGGTGAAGAGGGCGCGTTTCGGTCGCTCGCTCTCCGCGATGCCACCCGCCGTCGATGCCGCGCGTGCCAGCGAAGACATGGATTCGAGCCAGGGCAGTGCGAGCGAGACGCCGGTGCCGCGCAGGAATGTGCGGCGGTCGATGGGGCGGTGTTTGAGGATGTTCATGGTGGTGTGGGGCTGGAGTGGGGGAGTGGGGGAGTGGTGGAGTGATGGAGTGGTGGAGTGGTGGAGAAGAGGAGTGTTGAGATTCATTACTCCAACACTCCATTTCTCCATCACTCCCTTCCGCCGGCGTTCATTTGGTTTGAAAGGGTTCAGAGGTGACGACGGCTTGCACGAGCGATTGCAGGCGCGGCTCGGTTTTCAGGATGGTTTCGATGGTGGCGTGGTCCACATAGCCCACGGGGCGGCCGAGTGCGTAGGTGAGGAGCTTCTCGCTGAAGGCGCGGATGAACTTGTCCTGCTCGGCCATCAATCCGGCCTTGTAGCCGTGGAGGTCTTTGAACTCGCGTCCGGATTTGAGCGCGCCGCTGGCGTCGATGACCGGTGCCCTCGCTCCTCCCATGCCTTCGCCGTTCTGCCGCTCGCGCCAGGCACCGATGGCGTCGTAGTTTTCCAACGCGAGGCCGTAGGGGTCGAGCTTGGCGTGGCAGCTTGCGCAGTTCGGCTCGTTGCGGTGTAGCTGGAGACGCTCGCGCACGCTGAGATTTTTTCCGGCGGTGTTCGGCTGGATGTCGCCCGCGTTCGGTGGCGGAGGCGGTGACGGGTCGTTGAGCAGCTTTTCCAAAACCCACGCGCCGCGACGCACGGGCAACGTGCGGGTGCCATCGGCCAGCAGGGTCAGCAGCCCGGCCATGCCGAGCACGCCGCCGCGATGATGCTCCGGCTTGAGCGCCACTTTTTGAAACGCGTCGCCGCTCACGCCCTCGATGCCGTAGTGCCGCGCGAGACGCTCGTTGATGACGAGGAAGTCGGAGTCGAGGAAGCTCGCGACCGGCAGATTTTCCGTGAGCACCTGCTGGAAAAACGCCAGCGGCTCCTCGCGGCTCGCGGTCTTGAGCGCGTTGTCATAGCTCTTGTATTCCTTCGCTGGCTCGACGCTGCCGAACTGCTCCACATCGAGCCACTGACCGGCGAAGTTCTCGACGAAACGCCGGCTCTTCGCATCCGCCAACATACGCGTGACCTGGGCGCGGAGCGTCGCGGGCTGCTTCAGTGTGCCTTTCATCGCAAGCGCGAGCAGCGCGTCGTCCGGCAGGCTGCTCCAGAGGAAATAGGAGAGGCGGCTCGCGAGTTCGAAGTCGTTCAGCGGCCGTGTGCCCTTCGTGGCGGCAGCGGCGCGCGGTTGCGGCTCCTGGATGAAAACGAAGCCCGGCGAGCAAAGCATCGTCTGCACTCCGAGCCGCAGCGCGTCTGGAAAGGGCATCTTCTCGCGCTGCATCGCACCGGCGGCGATGCGCACGAGCTTATCCACTTCCGCCTTCTCGACTGGCCGACGATACGCTCGCGGCAGCAACCCCGCGAACACCGAGCGCAGTCCGTTCTCATCCTGCGGCGTCTTGTCATCGAGTCCGAGCGCCTTGTGGCTCGCCGGCGGCCATTCTTTCGGCAGCGGACCTTCCACCTCGATTTTGTCGAGAAAGAGGCGCGGCGCGGTGGCGGCGTTGTGCGTCGGATGCGGAATCCAGCGCGGCCCGGTGAAGTCATTCAAGTCCTTGAGCACCTGCTCGCGCTCGACCTTGAGTCGTGCGACTTCGGCATCGTCGCGTGCCGCCGCAGCTCTGGAGAGTTTGCCCTGCACCACCAGCCAATGCAGGTGGACGGCAGCCCATTCGGGATTGTTGACGCGCAGGTTGTTGATGCCGTTCCAAGTCGGCACGAAGGGTTTCTGCTGGTCGGGCTGCCCGGCCCGCAGGAACACCAGCGTCTCCGCCACACCTGGTTTTTCCAAAGTTCCCTCGATGGGGATGTCATGCACGCTCTCCAGCGGCGTGCCGGTGGCGTAGGTGAGGCGCATCACCACCGGCGTGCCCCGCGCACCGGGCGAGGCCCCGGCATGAACGCGCACGCGATAGTAGCCGTCCTGCGTGACCAGCTTCGTCAGGTCCGGGCGCGGTCCATACGGCACCATCGCCCACGTCTTATTATCCTCATCGGGTTTGCCGCCGTGGCCGCCCCACATCTCGACGCCAGTGGCTTTCTTGTCGTAGAACGTGGGGCCGAGGGGAATCTGATGGTCGATGGCCTGCGCCACTTCCACGGTCGGGCCTTCGTTTCTGCCCAGGTGCCGCTCCGCCTCATAGACGTAGGTCTCCGCCTTCGGCGGCGCACTCTGCACCGCCTCGCGGGCAATCTGCCCGGCCCAGTCGAGATAACCGAGCATCTGCGTCTGGTCGAAAAACAACGCGCTACCGATGCGGTCGAAGCCCTCCGCTTTTCCGTCGGCGGGCAGCTCGCGTTTCAGCTTCTCGACAAAGTTCGGGTCGAGCCGGAACAAGTCGCCCACCGTATTCGCATACTCCTGCCGGTTCAGCCGCCGCATCAGGATGCGTCCGCCCGCCATGCGTGCCTGGCGCTCCGCGTTCTTCAGGTTCGCGCCCACCCATTCCACCACGGCAAAGGCCGCCTTCGCATCCGGCCTCGGCTCTTTCTTCGGCGGCATCTCGCCGCTGTTGATTTGATTGATGACCTCGTGCCAGGCGTCCGCCGTCTTGCCGCTGAGGAAATCCGTGCCCAATTCATCAATGCGAAAGCCCGCCTTCGCCTTCTTCGCATCGTGGCAGGAGTAGCAGTGCTGTTTCAAAAACGGCCGCACCTCGCGCTCGAAATCGGGCACCGCATGCAGTATCGGGATGCACGAAAGTGGCAGAATGAAAAAGGCAACCAAGCGCATGAGCATGAGGGGTTATTTCTTCTTCGCAGCCTCCAGCGCGGCCTTCAAGGGCGCGGCGAGTTCTGGCGGTGCTTGCTTCGCGATATTGGCTGCGGCACCGCTGTGACGTTTAGCGATTTCCTCGGGCGTGAGCAGTCCGGTGATTTTCATATTCGGATGGTCGGCCTTGAACTTATCGAGGTCGGTGGGCGAGGCGATGGACATGGTGATGTTGAACTCGACGAGCCTGTCTTTCAGTGGCGCGAGGTGCGCGAAGCCGTCGGTGTAAGTGATGTAGCATTCCCCGAAGCCGATTTTGTTCACGTTGGGAATCTTCGCAATCGAAGCGAGCGACTTCCCCGTGAGGAGCGGCTTGCCCATCTCGCTCACGGCAAAGCTCGTCAGTCCCGAATGCCCCGCAAAGAACGCGACACCCGCATCCGTGACCTGCGAATGAGCGACACCGAAGCTGCGCAGCGCTTTGATTTTCGCGCATTGCTCCATGCCTTTGTCGGAAAAACTGAGGCCAATCTTGATGTCCGCCAGCTTCGAGTCCGCGAGCGCATCAAAGCCACTGCCGTCATACTCCACAGCGCGCGGGTCTTTGCTGAGAAAGCCATTGTGGTCCATGCGAATGATGCGCAGCTCCGGCAGAGCCTTGAACGAGCGCAGCGTGCTGTTGCGCAGCCACGGGCCATTGCCGGTGATGGCCAGCACATGACCGGCCTTGTCATGCGTGACAGTGAAAGCGAGAGCTTCGCGCTCTTTGGACTGAACCGTCACCGAGGCGATGTCATCCTTCGGCACGCCGAGGCCGACGAGTGTCTCCGCAGCGCCTCTGGCCGACCACCCCGGCTTTGACCCGAGCACGACTTCAACGCCCTCTGTGGCTGCGATGCCCTGGATGATTTTCGCTTCAGCGGGAATCAGCGGGAGCTTCAACTCGGCGGCACGGGTGACGATCGCTAGGTTCAGGAGCAGGAGGCAAACGAGTTGTTTCATGGTTGTGGAAAAGAGGGGCGGGTTCAAATGGCCAAACGTTGTTTCATCCAGCCGAGTCCGTGACGGTTGTGCTGCTCTTCCTCGGCCAGCACTTGGGCGGTTGGCTTGCCGCTGACGGTGGGCGCGGGCGCTTTCGGGGGATTATCCTTCACCCGCTGCAGCGCGGCGGCAAGGTGCGAGGTCTTGCGGTCGGGGAAGGTGGCGAAAAAGCCGTCCTTCAGACAAGGCACCCGCAGCGGGTCGCGGGTGGCCATTTCCAGGTTGAGAACGAGGGCGGGATTTGCCTTCCGCAAAGTCCCGACGATGCGTGGCAGGTCGAGAAATCCGCTGCCGAGCGGCACTTCGCTGAGGAGGAAGCCCTCGTCCACCGCGAGCACGGTCATGTCTTTGAGATGCACGCTGAAGGCGGACGGCGCGAGCGCGGCGATGGTTTCCTCGGGCGTTTCCAACAGCGCGAGGTTGTTGCCCGTGTCCACGAGAACCCCAATCCACTCGCTGCTGGCGGCCTTCATGAGCGCGGCCAATTCCTCGGCGGTGTGGTCCTTGTGGTTCTCGATGGCGACTTTGAGCCGATGCCTTCGCAGCACCGGTTCGATGAGCGCGAGCGTCCGCTTCGATTGCTGGCGAAACGCTTCAAACTCCGCCCGCGTGCGCAACGCCTCGTAGCGGCGGGCGTTGGTGAAGACCGCGCGCGCAATTGTGGCCCCGGCCTCGCGGGACTGGCGCACTTCGTTCTCGAAGGCGGCGAGTTCCGTGTCCGTTTTGGGCAGCCGCAACTCGCCCTCGTAATAGCCGCCAGTGCGCTCGACCAGCTCGCGGATGCCCCTCGGCTCCGCGCCGCGCAACGGCGTCTGCACGGCTTCCGCGCCGAGTTCGCGCGCGTAGCGGTAAAAGCCGGCGGCATCGGCGAACTTCACGCCCGCGTGCTTCGCGCCGACGGCTTTCCAATGCTGGTGACACGAGAAAGTGCAGATGCCGATCCGGCTCCCCGCCGCACCCGCCGCCGCGAGCAGCGGACGCGCCGCAGCCAGCGCGGCGGCGCACGTTGCGGATTCGAGGAAGGCGCGGCGGTTCATGGCGGGCATGGCTGGTTGAGAATTGGCTAGGCCACTTCTGAATGTGGCCTAGCCACTTGTCAAGCGCCGGCCCAGCCCATAATCTCGCGCTGTGGTTCAAACCGCTCCCCTTCATCACCAGTTGGTCACCGAACTGAAGCGGCTCCTCCGGGACCGGGCCTACTCACCTGGCGCGCAATTCCTGACCGAGCGCGAGATTGCCGAGCGCTTCGCCACCAGCCGCGCCACCGCCAACAAAGCCCTGACCAGCCTCGCCTCCGAGGGACTCCTTGAGTTCCGCCACGGCGCGGGAACCTTCGTGCGCGAAGGGGTGCTGGATTACGATCTGCAACGGTTGGTGAGTTTCACGGACAAGGCGACCGCCGCCGGACGCATGCCATCCACGCGGGTGCTCGCCTTCCGCCGGCTCAAAGCCGATGACGCATCCGCCGAAATCGCCGCCCGGCTGGGCGCTGACCCCGGAGACGCGCTGTTCTATCTGGAGCGACTTCGCCTTGCGGACGGCGTGCCGGTGATTTTGGAGCGACGGCACGTGGTGGCCCGGCATTGCCCTGGGATGACGCGCGCAGACGCGGCGGGTTCGCTCTACGCCTATTGGACCGGCGACTGCCGGCTCAACCTCTCCGGCGCAACGGAAACCATCCGCGCCGTCAACGCGACGCCCGAACAGGCACAACGGCTGGGCGTGCCGAAGCACACTGCCTGTCTGCTGGTCGTAGCGGTGGGAGCGCTGGCCGACAAATCGCCGCTCTGGCACGAAGAGACCCTTTACCGCAGCGACCTCTACGAGTTCCGCAACCACCTTGGTGGCCTGCCCAGACCGCGCCCGGCAATGGGGCAAATGCGGGATAAACGGCCTGCCCGCTAGTTCGCCGAAGCCGCGACCAGCTCCCCCACAGGTCAAACACCTCCTACGCCTGCGTCGTGGCAAACCCGTGATGTAGTGATGGCTGACGGGAATGGCGGTTAGTTAAGGCCTCGATATTTTGCGGGGCCGCCTTTCCAGCGACGTTTGCGATGGGGCAGCTCGACGAATTGGCCGCGGGGGCGGTTGAGCAGTGGATACGGTTTGGGCCGCCGCTTG
>BJHT01000309.1 GCA_014193395.1 Verrucomicrobiota bacterium | reverse complement strand
GTTTTATCACGCCGAGGGACGGCGCGAGCAGGAGCGGCTGGCGGCGTGTTTGCAGTGGAAAGCTTGGGAACCCGCGACGACGGAGGTGCTCGTGCGGGCCGCGCCCGTGCCGGCGCTCGCGTGGCTCGAACAGCAGGCGCGCGCGGACGAGCCGGCGTTCGATCAGTTGCTGGCGTTGTGGAAAACGTGGGGCCTGTGGGTGCGGAGCGGGCGCGAGTTGCAACACCAGGACGCGCTGGGAAACGCCATTGCGAAACTTTCGACCAACTCCGCCGTGCTGCATCACGCGGCGGCGCGCGCGGCGCTCGCGAAGTTTGCCGGCGAGTGCGAGGCGGTTGCGGCGGTGCCGTTTTTGAGCGCGAGTTTGCGCTCGGGCGAGACGGCGGAGATTCGCGGTAATGCGGCCATCGCGCTGGGCCGCTGCGGCGGCGCTGAGGCGCTCGCGGCGCTGACGCGGCACGCGGTCAGCGAAGCTGATGCCACCGTGTTGGTGAAGGTCGCGGCGGCCCTCGAGACGTGGCCCGAGGACGCGACGGCGGGCGCGGCGCTGCTGGCGTTGTTCGAGCGCGTGCCCGACGCGGCGGTGCGGCGTTCGGTGCTGTTCGCGGCGATTCCGGGACGCTGGCCGCAGCGGTCCGCGCTGGTGTTGCGCGCGCTGCGCGAGGACGCGGGCGGCGTGGCGGGCGTGGCCCTGCTGGCGACGGCAGCGCGCGCGGAACCGGCAGCGCGCGAAGCCGTGCTGGCGTTTGCGGCCGCGGCGCGCACGGCACAACCGAATTTGATCGACGCGCTTGGGGCGCTGCGCGAGCCGCGGGCGGGCGAGATTTTGTCGCGCTGGGCATTGGCGGAACGCAACGTCTCGCTGCAACTCAAGCTCGTGCAGGCGCTGCGCGCGGCGGGCGGCGCGGACGCGCGCGCGGCGCTGGTGAAGCTGTTGCAAACCGGCACCGACGGACTGGTCGTCGAGCACAGCATCCTCGCGCTCGAGGAGCTGGCGGTGGCCGACGCCGTACCCACGCTGCTCGCGCTCGCGGCGGATCGCACCGCGCCCGTCGGCGTCCGCTGGCAGGCGATCCGAGCGCTCGGTATTTTTCCGCGACTGGAAGTGCGTGACCTGCTGGCGCGGCTTGCGACGCAGGTGGAGGCGGAGTTCGGCGTGACGGAGGAAGGCGCGAGCCGCGGCGCGCGCGAGGATCGCATCGAGCAGGCGCGGGTTTACCTCGCCATTGCGCGGCTGCGGCTGGGGGAATCGACGGCGGCGGACGAGATCGGCCGCACGTTCGCGCGCGGCACGGCGAGCGTGCAGTTCATCACCCTCCAGTTGCTCGGCGCGCTGAAGCTGGATCACGCCGTGATCCGCGATGGCCTGAACTCCGGCGACTTCGCGGTGTTGCTGGCGGCGGTGACGGCGGCGCGACGGACGCAGCCCGTGAGCTACCGCGCGGAATTGGAGCGACTCGCGGCGGGGCCGTTCATCCGCGCGCTCGGGCACTCGGGCGTGGACGCGTTGAATTTTGAGGACCTGCTCGGCGACGCGCTCGAGGCGGCGGGCGGGCGGCGGACGAAGCACATGGGAGGGCACCGATGACCGGAGAAGGGAAATTTCAACCACGGATGGACACGGATGGACACGGATGGGGAGGGAGATCTCGCGGCGATTCGGAGTGCGGTGACTGGTCACCGCTTTGGCGAAGGGGACTGTTCGCCGTCGCACTTCCTCGCGCTGCCGATGACGCGGGCGGGCTTGCGCTGGCGCGAGCCGGGGGCGCTCCTTTCCGTATCCACGCCTCCCGCAGTTCGACGGCGACAAGTCGCCTTGGGAAAGCGGTGACAAGTCACCGCACTCGAAAGCCGGCGGCCGTCGGGGGGCGGCTCGTCCGGAACTGGCAACTACTAGTCTGGCTAGTCTGGCTAGTCCTGCTCTCGGTCGCACAGGCGCATGAATCGCCGGTGGACCATGTGGACCGCACGCTGACGCTGTGGGTGCAGGAGGGCCGCTTGTTCGTGGCGTGTCGTTTGCAGCTCACGCTGCGGATGGCGCTGCTCCAGTTTCATGCGGCCGATGCGGATCGCGACGGCACGGTGAGCGCGCCTGAACTGGCGAATTTTTTGGAGGCATCGGCGGTGCGCTTGCGCGGCCTGCTGCGGGCCGAGATCGGTGGTCGTCCGCTGGCGTGGGATGCGGCGATCCACACGTCACTGGAGCCGGGGTTGGCGCAGCGCTTTGTCTTTTCCGCGCCGCTCGGCGACGTGGGAACGGAGCGGTGGGAAGGTCGCCTGAGCGACGGTTTCTCGGTGCATTACCCCGGCCATTACCGCTTCCTGAACAGCGGGGAAATCCCCGCTGGGGCGCAGCGGCTCGTGGCTGAATTCGCGCCCGAGACCGAGCGCCTGCCTGGCGGGCATCCCGCGCGCGTCGTGGTGAAGTTCAGCATCGCGGCGGTGCCGTGAGGGCCGAGCGGGTCGCTGGTGTGGTGACGGCTGTGGTTTTCGGCAGGCGCATTTCAGGGGGGCGAGGACTAGGTGTGGTGCTGGGGGCTTCGAGCGGCATTTTTTTGGCAGGGGATTGGGAAATCAGCCCGAATATTTGATGCTCCTTTTGTAGCGCAGGCTTCCAAGCCTGCTGTATCGCGGGTTTCTAAACCCGCGGAGCGTCCGGCGAGGCCGACACCCTGCCGACTTGGAAGTCGGCGACACAGCAGGTTTGGAAACCTGCGCTACAGGGGCAGGCGGCTTGTGGCTTCGATGAGGTTGTGAAATATCCGGGTTAGGAATGGGGTTTGAGAGCGCCACGTTTTCCGGCGATTGGGAATTTGCCTTAACAGCGACGGCGGGTTGCTCCTAGCATCGCGGCAATGAATTCAACGACTGTGCCGGTGGAAGTGACGGACCCGATCAACGCGCAAATACTCGCGGTGTCGGAGGACAAGGTGCCGGGGTTTCAGAGCAATCCGTTGCGCGAGATCGCGCGGCAGTCGGGCGTCGAGCTGCCGGTGGTGACGGAGCGCATCCAGGCGATGCTGCGGGCGGGGACGATCCGGCGGGTGCGGCAGACGTTGCTGGCGACGAATCTGGCGCAGGGCGCGCTGGTGGCGTGGGAGGTGCCGCAGGCGAAGCTGGACGCGGCGTTTGATTACATGTTCCAGCAGGACCCGTTCAGCGGGCACGTGGTGACGCGCTCGACGGATGCGGCGACGCCGGGGTCGCAGTACAAATTATGGACGACGCTGAAGGTGCCGCAGGGGTACTCGATGCCGCGGCACGCGGAGTTTTTGCTCGGGAAAGTGGGCGGGGTGCATTTCCGTTTGATGCCGGCGAAAAAATTATTCGCGCTCGGGGTCGGGCATGTGCGGCGCAAAGGCATGGAGCCGGGCGCGCGTGCGGACGTGCCGGGCGAGCCGACGGAGGTGGCGATCGTGACGTTGAATGATCTGGAGTGGCGCATCCTGAGCGCGCTGAAGCGGGAGTTTGAACCGGAGGAATTGAGCGAGAATCTGTGGGCGGCGCGGGCGGCGGAGGCGCAGGTGCCGCTGGCGACGTTCCTCGAGGTGGCGGCGGATTTTGACCGGCGGAAAATCATCGGGCGCTTCTCGACGTTTCTCGAACACGTGAAGCCGTCGGCGACGGGCGAGCGGGTGACGCGGTTCAATGCGCTATTCCACTGGGCGGTGCCGGCGGGGCGTGAAATCGAGGCGGGCGTGGAGGTGGCGCGGCATTACATCATGACGCACGCGTATTGGCGCGAGGGTGGGCCGGAGTTTCGCAATGTGAACGTGATGGGGGTGGCGCACGGCACGGACAAAACGCTGGTGCTGGCGCATAAGGCGGCCATCGATCAGCACCTCGCGGAGGCGGGGATGCCGGTGAGTTACACAAATGTGTTCTGGGGCGGACGCAGTGAGATCAAGCCGAGCGAAATCTCACCGCTGGCGTATCGCGAGTGGTGCGTGCAGCAGGGGCTGGACCCGGAGAAGATGCGGCTGGCGGCGGGCGAAAAGGGGATTGCGGGATGAAAAGCTCCAAGCTCAAAGCGTAAAGCTCAAAGCCCACGGGAAGCTCCGGGAGAGGCGGGACGACGGGCCTTCGATAGCGGAGAAAAATGCATGGGGCGAACTGGCGGGGCACTGCTCTCTGCGGTCGTCTCCCTGTTCGTGCCATACGAGGCGAGGGAGGCGGAGGCGGTGGGTGGGCGGGTGCGGTCTGGGTTTCGCCGTGGCGCGCCGGTGGCGTGGTAGGGCGGCGCTGCTGCGCCGCCCTGCAATCTTCCCGTCCTGTGCGTGTGCGTTTTCCGACAGCGACGGTTGCAGCCGTGCGCGGCGGGGGAAAGGTCACGGACGCGCGCAGCGCGTCCCTACCGAGGAGGTCGGCGCACGGACGTGCGGGGAAAAGGTTAGCGTCCCGTTACCTCGCCTCCTGCAGGGGCGGGGCGGGGGCGGGTTTTTCGAGCTTGAGGCGGGCGACGCGGGGGCCGGCCATTTCTTCGACGCGGAGGGTGAAGGGGCCGAGGGCAATGATGTCGCCTTCTTTCGGAAAGCCGCCGAGGCGGCCGGTGACGAGGCCGCTGGTGGTGGTGACGCCTTCTTGCGCGAGGGGTTCGCCGACGAGGTCGGAGAGTTCGTGCAGGGGCAGGGCGCCGTCGATTTCCCAGGTGTTTTCCGCGGTTTTCACGAGGAGCGGTTTCTCCTGGTCGAACTCGTCCTGAATCTGGCCGACGATTTCTTCGAGGACGTTCTCGAGGGTGACGAGGCCGAGGGTGTCGCCGTATTCGTCCACGACGAGGGCGAAGTGGAGCTGCCGGTCCTGGAGGAGTTGCAGGACCTTTTCGAGGCGCGCGGTTTCGGGGATGTAGATGATTTTGCGCGTGACGCCGGCGAGGTCGGCTCCGGCGCGGGCGCGGTGGCGCTGGGCGTAAAGGTCTTTGATGTGGACGACGCCGAGGGCGCGGTTGAGGTCGCCGTCTTCACACAACGGGAAGCGCGAGTAGCGCGTGCTCTCGGCGATGTTCAGGCATTCGGTGAGGCTGGCGTGGGTGTCGAGCACGACGATTTCGCGGCGCGGGCGCATGACGTCGCGGGCGATGCGGTGGCGGAGATCAAGGGCGTTGAGGACGATGTCGCGGCCGAGGGCGGTCGCGCCGGCGTGCATCTGGCCGGTGGTGAGCATGAGGCGCAGTTCGTCCTCGGAGTGCGCCGCGGATTCTCCGGCGGGCTGGATGCCGAGGAGGCGGAGGAGGGCGAGCGAGCTTTCGTTCAGCAGCCAGATGAAGGGGTAGGCGAGCTTGTAAAACCATTGCAGCGGATAGGCGATCCACAGCGCGGTGGTGAGCGGGTTGCGGATGCCGAAGGATTTCGGTGCCTGCTCGCCGGCGACGATGTGGAGGAAGGTGATCGCGGTGAAGCCGACGGCGACGGCGATGAAATGCTGGAGGTCGGGCGAGGTGAGATGGAACCAGCGGAACACGGGCTGAAGCAGCGCGGCGAAAATCGGCTCGCCAATCCAGCCGAGCGCGAGGCTGGCGAGCGTGATGCCGAGCTGCGCCGCGCTGAGGTAGGCGTCGAGGTGGGCGATGATGTGGCGGAGCAGTTTGGCGCGGCGGTTGCCCTTGGCGATGAGCGGGTCGAGCTGCGTGTCGCGGATTTTGACGAGTGCGAATTCGGTGGCGACGAAGAAGCCGTTCATCAACACCAGCGCGATGACCGCGAGGATCTTGAGCAGCAGCAGGAGAATGGCGGTGGTGTCCATGCGCTACAGATTCACCTCGCCGAAGATGGCGCGGAGGATGTCCTGGAGGGTGACGATGCCGAGTTCCTCGTTGGCGTTGCCGAGGACGATGGCGAGGCGCTGGCCGCTGCGTTGCATGCGCTTGAGGGCGTCCTCGAGGCGGAGGTTTTCGTTCAGGTAGAGCGCGGGCTGGAGGCTCTGGCCGGCGGTGCGGCCGGGCGCGGGTTCGGCTTCGTAGAGGAGGTGCTTGAGGCTGACGACGCCGATGACGCGGCGGCGTCCGCCTTGTTCGTGCAGGACCGGCAGGCGCGTGAGCTGGCGGTCGCGGCAGAGCTGGAGGACCTCGGTCATCGGCGTTTTGGAGGTGACGGTGACCACCTTGGCCCAGGGGATGGTGATGTGGCGGAGCGTGGTGTTTTGCAGGTCGAGGACGCGGTTGATGAGCTGGTGCTCCTCGGTGCTCAGGGTTTGCGCGGAGTCCTGCATGAGCGAGCGGAGTTCGGCGCGGTTGCCGAAAAGATGGCCGGTGAAAACCTGGCCGCCGGTCCAGCGCAGGAGGCGGTTCGTCAGGCGCGTGGCCAGCATGACTGCGGGCGTCAGCAGCCAGTGGAGCAGGCGGAAGGGCGTGACGGCGAACAGGCAGAGGCGGTTGGGGAACTGCTGGAAGAGCATTTTCGGCAGCAGATCGAAGAGCGCGTAGAAGAGGAACACGGCGAGGACGAACGCGCCGAAAAAGCCGAGCGGATGGGTCTCGAGCCAGCGGTGCAATGCGATGACGCTGAGCGAGACGATGACGAAGTTGGCGAGCGTGTTGCCGATGAGGATGGCCCAGAGAAAATTTTCCGGCTGCTCGAGGTAGCCATGCAGGACGGCCGCGCGGGCGTGGCCTTTGCGCATCATCTGGCGGATGCGCAGGCGGCTGAGGGCGAACACGCCGGCCTCCATTCCCGAGAAGAGAAACGACGCGGCGAGGCAGGCGGCCATGACGAGCGCGGTGAGGCCGGGGTAGTCCATGTTAGTCGCCCCCTTTCTTGCGCGTGGCGGTGACGAGCAGTTCGCGCACGCGGCGTTCGTCCGCGGCGGTGGCGGTGAGTTTCAGGCCGTTGAAATGCACCGACTGGTTGACGGCGGGCACGACCTCGCAGAGCGCGACGAGCAGACCGCCCATGGTTTCCACGGGCGGCACGGCGCCCAGCTCGGGGAACTCGCGGCGGAAATCGTCGATGCGCATGGTGCCGTTCACGCGCCAGCGGCCGGGGCCGAGCTTTTCCATCACGAAGCCGGCGGGTGCGCCTTCGCTGCGGATTTCGCCGATGATTTCCTCGAGGATGTCCTCGATGGTGACGACGCCCGCGGTGCCGCCGAACTCGTCCACCACGATGGCCAGGCCGCGCTGCTGGCGCTGAAAGCTTTGGAACAATTGCAGCAGATTCATGCTGGCGGGCACGAAGGACGGGAACTCGATGACCTCGGCGAGATCGATCTGCGGATCGAGCAGGAGGCGGCGGGTGTTGAGAATTCCGACAATGGTGTCGGGCGTGTCGTCGTAGATCGGGAGGCGGCGGTGCTGGTGCTGGCGCGCGGCGGCGATCATGTCCTCGACGCTGAGATCGTCGGGGACGCAGGCCATTTGCGAACGCGGCTTCATCACTTCGCGCACGGTCCGGCGGTCGAGGCGGATGATTTCCAAAATGATTTCCAGCTCGGATTTGGCGAGCGTGCCCTGCTGCACGGCGAGCTCGAGCAGTTCCTGATAGTCGTCCTCGTTCAGGCGGGTGTGGGGGCGCACGGATTTGGGAATGGTGACGCGGAGGATGGCGGTGTTCATCCGCTGGGCGACCTGGCGCAGCGGGCGCATGACGCGCATGAGCAGCCACAGCGGCGACGCGACGCGCAACGCCCACGGGTCAGGCGCGCGCACGGCCAGCGCCTTGGGCACGACTTCGCCGACGATCAGGACCAGGCCCAGCAGGAACACGATGGTGGCGGGCAGCGACCAGTGGCGCTCGTGCAGGGACATCCAGAGGCCGAGCGCGATGAGGGCGGCGTTGGCGAAGGTGTTGCCGAGGACGAGCGTGGCGAGCAGGTCCTCGGGCGCGCTGAGGAGTTTCACCACGAGGCGGCCTTCGATGGGGGATTGTTCCTCGAGCCGGCGGGCGCGCCATTTGCCGAGGGAAAAGAGCGCCGACTCCGCCACGGCAAAGAAGAAGCTCAAGGCGGCCAGCAGCGAAACTCCGAGGAGGGCGAGTATGGTTGGCGCGAGCACGTTTGGGGATGGTGGCAGATGGGGGAGGGGAAGGGGAGGGGGAAGTAATTAGTAATTAGTGATTAGTAATTAGTGGGCGGGCGGGCGGTATTGGGGCCCTGAGAATGGTTTTGTGTCTGGGTGGGGATCTGGTTGCGGGGTTGCCGAGGTCGCCCGATTGGTTGCGGGCCCGCTAATTACTAATCACTAATTACTAATTACTTTTCCCCTCTCTTCGCGGGCAGGGGCTTCGGGACCTCGGAAGGGGCCAGGAGCGTCGCCCCCTTCAGCAGGCGGCAGAACTCCTTCTTCGAGGTTCGGTGGTGGGTGCCGTCGCGGCTGGTGAGGTCGAGCTGGGACTTGTATTCGACCTCGAGGCGCTGGAGATCGACGATGCGGAGGTATTCGCCGGCGCGCTGCCAGACCTGGCCTTGCTGTAGTTTCATGGGGAGGAATGTAGGGCCGAAGGTGGGGAGGTGGCGAGGGGCGATTGTGCGGGAAGTGCGGCCGTCCTCGCTGCTCTTTGTACAGATCGCAAAGTGCCGTTGCCGTGTCGTCGCGGAGCGACAGTTTTGGAGTGCGGTGACTTGTCACCGCTTTTGCGCAGGCGACTCGTCGCCGTCGAAAACCGGAATGGCTCCGGTCACGCGGGCGCGCTGGCGCTGGCGCGAGCCGCGAACGCCTCATCCCCCCTTCACGCGTCCCGCAATTTGACGGCGACAACTTGCCTCG
>BJHT01000308.1 GCA_014193395.1 Verrucomicrobiota bacterium | reverse complement strand
GCCGCCAGCGGTCGCTGCGCCAACGGCGGCTCCGGCTCCCGCTCCGACAACCACTCCCGCTCCGATTCCTGCGCCGGCTCCAATTTCCAAACCCGCTGCGCCGGCCCTCGGCTCCCTCGTCGGCCGTGTCGATCTCGGCTCGATGGGCTACCGAAGCCCCCGCGCCGACGAGCGCGCCGCAGCCAAAACTCCCCCGCCCCGCCCGGCCCCGCCGACGCGCCCCGGCCAGACCCGCCCCGGTCAGGACAACCGCGGGGGCGACAATCGTGGCGGCGACCAACGCCGCGGCGGCTACAATCAGCCCCAGACTTCCCGCCCCGCCCCCGAACCCGCCAAGCCCGCCGAACCCAAGTTCGTCCCGCTCACCACCGGCGAGATCATCACCATGAAGCCGCCCATCGCCATCCGCGATCTGGCCGAGCGGCTCAAACGAAAACCCTTCCAGCTCATCGCCGACCTGATGGAGTTGAACGTCTTCGCGACGGTCAACCACACCATCGACGAAGTGGTCGCACAGAAGCTCTGCGCCAAGCACGGTTTCCGCTTTGAAGTGGAGAAACGGGAACGCGGCCAGGGCATTGTTCACGCGCCGAAAAAAGCCAAGGCCAGCGACGACTACGACACCGAGGACAAACCCGGCACCCTCAAGCCCCGCCCGCCCGTCGTCACCATCATGGGCCACGTCGATCACGGCAAAACCTCGCTGCTCGACGTCATCCGCAAGGCCAACGTCGCCGCCGGCGAAGCCGGTGGCATCACCCAGCACATTGGTGCCTACACGATTTCCTTCCCGCACCCGGAGCGGAAAAACGAACTCCAGCAGATCACTTTCCTCGACACCCCCGGCCACGCAGCCTTCAGCGCCATGCGCGCCCGCGGGGCCAATGTCACCGACATCGTCGTCCTCGTCGTCGCCGCCAATGACGGCGTCATGCCGCAGACCATCGAGGCCCTCAAACACGCCCAGGCCGCCGGCACCGAGATCATCGTCGCCGTCAACAAGTGCGATCATCCGAACGCCAACCCGATGCGAGTGCGCCAGCAATTGCAGGAGCACGGCCTCACCTGTGAAGAATGGGGCGGCAAAACGCTCTTCGTCGATGTCTCCGCCATCACCAAGCTGGGCGTGGACAAACTGCTCGAGGCCATCCTGCTGCAGGCCGAAGTCATGGAACTCAAGGCCAATCCCGACCGCATGGCCAAGGGCAACGTCATCGAGTCCGGCATGGAACCCGGCGGCCCCACCGCCACGGTCCTCGTCCGCAAAGGCACCCTCCGCACCGGCGACATCGTTCTCTGCGGCGAATTTTACGGCAAAGTCCGCGCGCTCATCACCGAGGAAGGCAAGCGGCTCAAGGAAGCCGGCCCCTCCACGGCGGTAAAACTGCTCGGCCTGAACGGCGTCCCGTTCGCCGGCGCGGATTTCGCCGTGGTCGAATCCGACAAGGCCGCGCGCGACATTGCCGAGCAACGCCTCTTCGCCCGCAAAGGCGAGGAAAACACCGACAGCACCGCTGGCCGCAAAGACCGCGTCACGCTCGAGGGCCTGTTCGCCGCGCTCACCGCGGAACAGGCCAAAGTCCTGCGCGTCGTCATCAAAGGCGACACCCAAGGCTCCGTCGAAGCCATCGTCGAGGAACTCAAGAAAATCGATTCCTCCAAGGTTTCCATCGACATCATCCTCCACGGCGTCGGCACCATCACCGAGAACGACATCAATCTCGCCGCCGCCTCCAAGGGCGTCGTGCTCGGCTTCCACACCCGCATCGACACGGGTGTGGCGGACAAAGCCAAACACCAGGGCGTCCAGATCAAGCTTTACACCATCATCTACGAACTCGTGGACGAGGTGAAAGCCGGCATGGCCGGACTGCTCGATCCCATCGAACGCGAGGTTGTCATCGGCTCGGCGGAAGTCCGCAAGCTCTTCGCGCTCTCCAAGGGTGGCAACGTCGCGGGCTGCTCCGTCGCCTCCGGCCGCGTGCTCAAGGGCAAGGTCCGCGTCATGCGCCGCAAGAGCCTCATCTACGAAGGCAACACCCTCTCGCTCCGCCGCTTTCAAGACGAGGTCAACGAGGTCCGCGCCGGCATGGAATGCGGCATCCGCATCGACGGCTTCAACGATTTCCAGATCGGCGATTTGATCGAGTCCTACACGGTCGAACGCGTCGCCCAAAAGCTCTGACCCCTGCGGTTGCTGCCATGTCCTCCCTCCGTCTCCAACGAGTCGGCGAGCTGCTCAAGCGTGCCATCGGCGAAATCATCCAGCGGGAAATCCCCGTGGGCGAGGCCGGCTTGATCACCGTCAACGACGTCCAGCCCGCCACCGACCTGCGCAGCGCCAAGGTCTTCCTCGGCGTCATCGGCAGCCCCGCGCAACGCCGCGACGCCCCTGCCCTGCTGCAAAAAATGCGCCCCCGCATCCAGTCGCTCGTCGCCCAGGCCGTCGTGCTGCGCTACACGCCCGTCCTCCATTTCGAATTGGACACCACCATCGAGCGCGGCAACCACATCCTCAAACTCCTCGAGGAAATCGAGAAAACCCTGCCCCCGGAACCCAAGCCCGCGCCCCCGGCATGAAGCCCGCCCCGAAAACCATTCAGCGCATTCTCGAAGGCATCGCGCAGAGCGAGACTCTCTGCGTCGTCGGCCACATCCGCCCCGACGGCGACTGCATCGGCTCCCAGCTCGGCCTCACCCTCGCGCTGCAAAACGCCGGCAAAAAAGTCACCTGCTGGAATCAAGACCCCGTCCCCGTGAAACTCCGCTTTCTCGACCCCGACAAAATCGTGCAGCAACCCCGCGCCGGCAGCAGCTTCGACTGCGTGATCGCCGTGGACTGCGCCAGCTTCGAGCGCCTCGGCACCGTCGGTGAGTTCATCAAGGACCGGAAACTCCTGATCAACATCGATCATCACGCCAGCAACACCCGCTACGGCGATTGCAACTGGATTTCCCCCCGTGAACCCTCCAGCGGCGAACTCATCCTCAAGCTCGCCAAGTCCGCCCGCTGGCCCATCACGCCGCCTATCGCCGACTGCCTCTTTACCGCGATCTCGACCGACACCGGCTCCTTCCAATACGCCAGCACCCGCCCCGCGACCTATCACGCCGCCGCCGAGTTGGTGAAACGCGGCGCCAACCTCGCCAAGGTCTGCAACGAGGTTTATCAATCCTATCCCCTCTCCCGCGTCCGCCTCCTGCGCCACGTTTACAATCACTTCCATCTCATCCACCAGAATCGCATCGCCTACTTCTGGTTGAAAAAAGCCGACTACGACCGCACCGGCGCCGCGCCCAGCGACAGCGAAGGCCTCATCGACCACATCCGCGACATCGAACCCGTCGTCGTCGCCTGCACCTTCGAGCAAGCCGAACCCGGCCTGACCCGCATCAGCCTCCGCTCCAAGAGCCAGAAGGTGAACGTCAACACCATCGCCACCCAGTTCGGCGGCGGCGGCCACCATGCCGCGGCCGGCGCGCGCACTCCCGGCTCCCCGCTCTCCGTCCAGCGCCGCGTCCTCAAGGCCATCAAGCAGGCCATCGACGCTGCTGGAGAATGATTATGCTTTCTCACTGCGGCGCGTTGAAAGCGGGAGGGGAAGAAAGCTCAAAGCTCAAAGCTCAAAGCTCAAGGGAAGTGCCAAGGTCCAAACTTCAAACCAGGCTTCGCCAGCAGGGTCCGCGAAACAGGCTGCCATCGCGCCGCCGACGTCGGCCCTGTGAACGGAATGGGTGCAGCTTGACGGTGTCCCCGGAGTGCGGCCGTCCCCGGCCGCAGCGACGTCCGCACGCACGGAGGGCTTGTGAATTCTCCGATGTCTCACTGCGCTCCACCCCGCTGCGCCCGAGGACGGGCGCACTCCCGGGGGCGGTCGTCAACCAGCGCCCAATCCAAACCAGCGCGAGCGGAGCTTGCTCCTTGGTCCTTCCCTTGAGCTTTGAGCTTTAAGCTTTGAGCTTTCCCTCCAAGTTCCCGAGACACCCGCGGACCTCCAAAACTATGCACGCTTTCTCCTCCTTCGACGGTGCGCTCCTGATCGACAAACCCGCGGGCCCGACCTCGCACGACGTTGTGGACTACATCCGCGGCTACTTCGACCTCCAGAAAGTCGGCCACTGCGGCACCCTTGATCCCAACGCCACCGGCCTGCTCATCATGGTGCTTGGCCGCGCCACCAAGCTCTCCGAGAAACTCATGGCCGACGACAAAGTGTACGAAGGCTGCATCCGTTTTGGCGTCGCCACCAACAGCTACGACGCCGCCGGCGAAGTCACCGCGACCCTCCCGGTTCCGCCCCTGACCCTCGAAAAACTCAACGCCGCCTGCGAACCCTTCCTCGGCGACATCCAGCAGATTCCGCCCATGGTCTCCGCCGTTAAACTCGACGGCGTGCCGCTCTACAAGCTTGCCCGCAAAGGCATCGAAGTGGAGCGCAAATCCCGCCTCGTCCACATCTACAGCTTCAAGTTTCTCGACTACGAAGAACCGCTCGGCTGGTTCCGCGTCGCCTGCACCAAGGGCACCTACGTCCGCGCCCTCGCGCACGAACTCGGCCAGAACCTCGGGTGCGGCGCGCACCTCCAGACCCTCCGCCGCACCGTCAGCGGCCGCTTCGATGTCGCCGACGCCATTCCGATGGAAGCCCTCTGCAAGCTCCCCTTCGCCGAGGTGCAGAAACGCATCATCCCCTTTCTCACCCTCGCCGCGCAGGGCTGACACGCCGCGCCCGCGGGAGTTTAAGGAAAACGAAATTGGGAAACCACGGATGGACACGGATGGACACGGATAAGCAAAGCGCGGAGAGCGGCGCAGCCGAAGGCGCGCCGCGTGTGGAGTGCGGTGACTTGTCACCGCTTTCGCGTAGGCGACTTGTCGCCGTCAATCGTCCGCACGCGTCCGCCCCCGCGCGCGAGCCGGCGCTGGCGCGAGCCGTGTACGCCCCCGTTCCACACCGACACCTTCCCCGGTTCGACGGCGACAAGTCGCCTCGCAAAAGCGGTGACAAGTCACCGCACTCCAAAACCGCTCCGCCCCGAAGACAGCGTGTCGCCACGTCCACGTTCCGCCGGATTGCGAAACGGATAAACATCACTCGCACAAAACTCCCCTTCCCATCCGTGTCCATCCGTGGTTGAAAAAATCCCCGTTCCGAGGATGAAACTCATCCGCCATCCCCACGAACTCCCCGCCGCGCCGCGCCGCGTCTGCGTCGCGATCGGCACGTTCGATGGCGTCCACCTCGGGCACCAGCAGGTCCTCCGGCAGGCCCTGATGAACGCCCGCCAGCACGGCGCGCTCGCCGTCGTCGTCACCTTCGATGCCCACCCCGCCACCATCGTCGCCCCGCAACGCGTCCCGCCGCTCCTTTATTCCCTGCCGCAAAAACTCCGCGCCATCGAAGCCCTCGGCGTCGATGCCACGCTGCTCCTGCACTTCGACCGCGCCCTCAGCGAACAACCCGCCGAGGACTTCATCCGCGCCCTCGTCCGCGACTGCGGCCACGTCCACAGCATCTGCGTCGGCGCGAATTTCACCTTCGGCCACCAGCGCGGCGGCAATGTGGAACTCCTCCGCCGACTCGGTGCCGAACTGAACTTCGTCGTTCACGACCTCGCCTCCGTCGCCCTCGACGGCCAGACCGTCAGCAGCACCCGCATCCGCGAAGCCATCCGCGCCGGCAATCTCGATGCCGCCAGCCAGATGCTCGGCCGCGCCTACGCCCTCGCCGGCACCGTCATCCCCGGCGATCAAGTCGGCCGCCAACTCGGCTTTCCCACCGCCAATCTCGACGCCCGCGGACTAGTCCTCCCGCCTCACGGTGTGTACGCCGTCCTCGCCCACACCCGCGGCACCACCCACTTCGCCGCGCTCAACATCGGCCTGCGCCCCACCCGCGCCCAGCCAACGCCACACGTCCACGTCGAAGCCCACCTGCTCGATTTTTCCGGCGACCTCTACGGCACCGAACTCGAACTGACCGTGGTGGAAAAACTCCGCGACGAAATCCGCTTCCCCGACCTCCCCGCCCTCCGCGCCCAAATCGCCCGCGACCTCGCCCACGCCCGCGCCGTGCTCGCCTGATCCGCGCCATCCGCATCCCCCTGAAAAGAAGAGTTGGTACAACGAACGACACGAAAGACACGAAAGGAAAAGGTCTTCCTAACTCGGGGATTGTCACCGGGCCGGTGAGGCGACGGAGCTGTGGCTAACCCCGCTTCCGCCCTTTGTTTTCGCCCCTTTCGTGTCTTTCGTGTCTTTCGCGGTTCACCGCCTCCGCCGCTCCTACGATCACGCATCACGCATCACGCGCCACCCGTCACGCCTCACGCCGCCAGGTCCTGCACCAACGTATTCACCGCCGCCGCGAGCTCCTCCATCTTGTAAGGCTTCGCCACCACGCCCTTGAAGCCGTAGTGCCGAAAGTTCGCCATCACCGCGTCGTTTGAGTACCCGCTCGACACAATCACCCGCGCTGTCGGATCCAAGTCCAGCAGGCGTTTGATCGCTTCCTTCCCCCCCATGCCGCCGGGAATCGTCAGGTCCATGATCACCGCGGCGAAGGCCTGCCCCGTCGCCTTCGCCTCGGAATACATCCGCAACGCCTCGGCCCCATCGGGTGCTGTCGCCACCTGATAGCCCAGTTGCCCCAGGCCCGTCACCGCCAGCTCCCGGATCAAGGCCTCGTCGTCCATCACGAGCACCCGCCCCTTGCCGCGGGGCGCGACCACTTTGGGCGGGACGATTTTCTCCACCGGTTTGTTGGAGGCCGGCAGATAAATGCGAAAGGTCGTGCCGCGCCCCAGCTCCGACTCGACCGTGAGCAGCCCGTCGTGCTTCTTGATGATCGAATACGACGTTGCCAAACCCAAGCCGCTGCCCTTCTGCTTGGTCGTGAAATACGGATCGAAAATGTGCGGCAGATGCTCCCGCGCAATTCCGACGCCCCGGTCCGCCAGCGAAATCCGCAGATAGGATCCCGGCTTCAAGCCCTGCGCGTCCCCCGCCGCCAATGTCACATTCTCCGCCGTCACCCGGATCACCCCGCCGTCGGGCATCGCCTGCACGGCGTTGAGCACGAGGTTGTGAATCACCTGGCTCATCTGCCCCTCATCCACCTCCGCCGTCCACAAGCCCAACTCCAGCTCGAACTCACAGCGGACATTCGCGCCGCGCAGGGCGAAGGTGGCGGACTCCTTGATCAATTCTTTCAACGACGCCGTGTGCTTGAGCGGCGCACCGCCCTTGGCAAACGTCAGCAACTGCTGGGTTAAATCTTTCGCCCGCAGCGACGCCCGCTCCGCCTCGCTCAGGCGCGGAAACAACCGGTCGGTGGGGGCGCAATACATTTTGGCGAGCGACAGGTTCCCGAGAATCGCCGTGAGAATGTTGTTGAAGTCATGCGCGATCCCACCCGCCAGAATGCCGAGCGACTCGAGTTTGTCGGCCCGCAGGGATTCCTCGAACATGTTCTTCTGCTCGGTGATGTCGCGGAACACCAGGATCGCCCCCAGGTCGCCGCCGTCGCGATCCAGAATCTTCGCCGCGCTGCTCGCGATCACCCGCTCGGTGCCGTCCTTGGCGATCAACACCGCGTAATGCGGCAGCTCGAAAATGTAGTCCGTGTCGAGCAGCCGCTGGATCGGGTCCAGGCAGCGTTCCCGCGTCTTGTGATCGACCACATGAAAGATGTCCGTCAGTGGCCGGCCATACGCCAGCGAGAGCCGCCAGCCCGTAAGCTTCTCCGCCACGTTGTTCACCAGCGAAACCTTCCCGGCGACATCGAGCGTGATCACCCCATCCCCAATGGACCGCAATGTCACCGCCAGCCGCTCCTTCTCCGCCGCCAGGTCCGCCTCTGCGCGCCGATGCTCCGTGATGTCGAACATCGAACCGAGCATCCGCACCGCCAGCCCCTGACGGTCCTTCACGATGTAGCCGCGGTCGATCACCTCCGCGTACGAGCCGTCCCGGCGTTGAAACCGATACTCGTCCGCCCAGAATTCGCTCCCCGTCTGCACCGCCGTCTCACGCCCGGTCGCGATCCGCTTTCGATCCTTGGGATGCACCCGTTCGAGCCACCAATCCATCTTCGGCTGCACCTGCTCGGGCGGATACCCGAACTTGTCCAGCATCGCTCCATTCCACGTCATGGTGCCGCCCGCGATGTCCCAGTCCCAGATCACGTCGTTGGTCGCCTTCTCGACCAAGCGATCCCGCTCGTGGCTTCGGCGCAGGCTCTCGTTCAGTTGCTCCGCCAGCTTCCGCGCCCGGTCCTGCGTCCACGCGATGCCGAACAATGAAAAGGAAACAGTCAGGCCGCCGACCAACACCAGAAAACCGAGGTAATGCTGCGATTCCGCCTCGAACGCCGGCAGGCTCGACGCCCGTAACACCCACCGCCGCCCGAAAACTCCCAGCGGATGCTCCACCTGCATGAGGGGATGCGCCGGCACGCCGCCATCCTTCTCCCCCGCCACGCGAAAAAGCAGACTGCGCGAGCGCCCGGCATCGCTGTCGAAAACCTCCAGCGCCACATCCCCCGGCACCCCGGTATCTTCCAGCCCGCGCATGAAGGCCGGCAGTTGCACCAGCGCCACAACATAGCCATCCAGCCCCTCGCGCCGCCGCGCCGAGGTCGGCTCCACGCCGCCGGACTGGTAGGCCGGCAGGTAAACAATCAAGCCCTCCGCGCCCCGGCCCGCCACCAACGGATACAACCCCAGCTTCCCCGTCGCC
>BJHT01000307.1 GCA_014193395.1 Verrucomicrobiota bacterium | reverse complement strand
TGGACTTTGCCAACACGCTCTAAGCCGCTTGCCTATCATGCGAATCCTGAAAATGGCACTGCCCCGACAAAACTGAGCTGTGCCTGTGGATGGACATGCACTCGCGAAGGGTCGAAGGCGAAGAAGTAAATGATGAACATCGCGCTCGCGGACGTGCGACCAACGCTGTGCGCCGCCTGCACGACACCGGAAGCAAACGTCTGCGAGCGAGAGAAAGGGGCGACAAGCTGCTCGACGCTCACCGGCTCTGGCTCGACACCAATCTCCTCCACGGCTCTCTCGTAAAGTGCGAAACCGAAGTCAGACTCGAACTTTCCATTGAGGTAGTCATCCAAGTCGCCCTCGGTGCGGAAGTCGCCAACCCAGACGGAAACCATGCCGGGCTTCTGGAAGTCTGAGAATTGCGCGCGCATGACGTGTGAAGCAGCCTAACAACTATTTAGCCCTTCAACCCTTCAACCCAGTTCCGCCCCTCACTTCCCCGGCACCTTATGAATGGTATTAAACAACTCCTGATTGATCGCCGTGCCATCCGCCGCCTTGAGGCTGAACTTGATCTTCATCTGGTTCACCGGTTTGAGGCCGGGGATTTCGAGCAGCACGGTCTTCTGGTCGGGCATGACCTTCACGCCCGAGAGCGTGATTTTGTCATGGCCCCGTTTGGTGGGATCGTCGGTCGAGACTTCCGGTGAGCCGTAGCCGCCGGAGTAGATCAGGTTCCATTGCTCGACGCTCCAGTTGCCCGCGTCTGCTGCGGACGCGGTGTCGAGCGGCGTGGTGAAGGTGATCTCGACGCCGTTCTTGCGGATGTGGAATTCGCTCGGGCCGTGGACCGGCTTGCCGGTGTAGCGCACGCGATAGAAGCCGCCGTCCTTGGTCGCGCTGGTCTGCCAGCCCTTGAGGCCGCATTGATAAAGCTGGCCGTCCTTGGGATTGAAGCGCGCGCGCATCAGACCGCTGTTGAACTTGAGCGGAAACTGCACCATGCCCGCCTGCGTCACGCCCTCGACCTCCTCGGTCATCACATGGAAGAGCGTGCATTTGCCGTAGGATTGGAAGAGCGCGTGCCCTTTGAACGGTCCCCAGTTCTCGCTGGTGACATAGACCTGGCCGCCGCTCGAGTTATCCGCCGAATATGGCACCCAGCAGATGGGCTGGTTGTAGCTCGTCGGGATCGGCGCGTCCTTGTCCCAACCCGTCAGCTTCACCTTCGCGCGCGCCTCGGAATCGCTGGGATTGATGACAATGTTGGTGCCCTTGCGCGTGAGCGTCAGTTCGCGCTGCGCGGCGGGCGTCATGCCGTAGAAGCCGCCCTGCTTCACGAGGTTCAATTTGCTCGAGGGAATCCAGTGGCCTTGGTTGTCGCCGGTGAGGATCTCGTCGTGCGGCCCGACGGTCATACCGTTGGGCGCGCGGAAACCGGTGGCGATGACGTCGAGTTTCGAGCCGTCCTTGGACACGCGCAGCAAGGTGCCTTGATGTTCCGACTCCACGGCGGGCGTCCACGGCGCGCCTTTGAGGAAGAGGAAATTCCCCTGCGAATCGGTGTGCAGGTCGAGACAGAACTCGTGGTAGTTCGGCGTGACGATCGTGTCGTTGTTGAAGTTTTCATAAAAATCCGCCGCGCCGTCGCCGTTCACGTCGTGCAGGCGCGTGATCTGGTCGCGGCCGAGGACGTAGATTTTTTCATCCACAATCTTCAAGCCCAGCGGCTGGAACAGCCCCGTGGCAAAGCGCCGCCACGTCAGCTTGGCGAGCTTGTCATCCAACCCGTTCACCACCCACACGTCGCCGTGGAAGGTGCAGATCGCCGCGCGTCCGTCGGCGAAGAAATCGAAGCCGCCGAAGAAGGACTTGGCGTTCCATTTGTTCGGCAGTCCTTCGGCGATGATGTCCACGGCGTAGGGGCCGTCGTTCGTGCCGACCGTTCCCTGGGTGATGACTTCATCGGGGAAAAGCGCCGGGCCGCCCTTGGTGAGCGCGGCGAGATCGGGCGCGGCGCCGAGCTGTTTTGCGGCAGCTTTGAATTTGTCCGCATCCGCGGCGGGACCGCGCCAGATGGCGATTTGGAAAGTGCCGGGCGTCTGCGCCGTGAGCTTGGCGACCACGCGGCCGTCGGCTTGTTCGATCGTGGCGCCATCGCCGTCGCCGAGGAACGCCACGCCGAGCGCTTGGTCGTTGGGACCGGCGGGCGCGGTGACCAGCACGGCGCTGCCGCCGCTGGCTTTGCTGCTGCCGGTGGGGGCGTTGCAGAGCACGAGCGATTGCGCGCCGAGATTTTTGGTTTGGAAACTGCGGGTGAAAATGCTGACGCCGCCGATGGTTTTGTAGCCGGGCATTTCCAAGACTTCCGCCGTGCCGACGGTGTAGCTGAGCACGACGTTGTCACCATTCACGAAGAGGCCGCGGTAATGCGCCTGCGCCTTGGGCAGCGGCCCTTGCTGCTTTTTGCGTGAGTCGGTGAAGTTGCCGTCCACCGCCCAGCCGGGGCCGACGGGCGTCTCGAAGGTGACCTGACCCTTGGCGACCGGCGGCGGCGGCCAGGCGATTTGCGTCTGCGTGTTGCCGAACTCGAGGTAGTCGCCCGTCCACGCCAGCGCGGCGCGCAGCGTGTCGGCGTCGTAGCACACGTAGGCGCGCTTGTCCGCGCCGACGGTGACGACAAGGCCCTTGTTGGCCGCGACCGTCTTGCGGCCGCTGCCCATGATGGTGCCGGAGAAGAACGGTCCGCGGACGATGCCGTCGGCGGCATTGCCGGGACCGGTCGTGGCGAGCGGCGGCGGGGCCGGGGCGGCGGGGGAAGGCGAGGCGAGCGCGAGCAACGTGATAAGGGAGAGGAAGGAAGAACGCATAATTGATTTTTTGGTGCGGCGATTTGTCGGCGCTTTCGTGAAGCTTGGCAAATCAAACTTCAGTTAAGGCCGCCGAACCAGCACTGCCATCGGGAGCGCGGGCGACCCGCCCGCGAGTGCCTCTTGTAGGAGTCGAGGTAACGAGACTCTGACCTTTTCTGAGCGGGGAGCGGACTGAGTCTTGTGGGCTGATTCGGCGGCGGCGTGTGGGACCGGAAACTTGGTTTCAAGGCGCGGCTGGCGGTGTTTTGGAACGGGCCGCTCGCAGAAGGAGGTTAGAGCCTCGTTACCTCGACTCCTACAAGGACTGGTGGCGGCGCGTCTCTGGAGGGGCGTTCCCATTTGACCCCTGTTGTGCTTCCGTGCGACAGAGGGGCGCGATGAATTCGACGCCCATCCTGACCGCGAGCCAGTTGACGAAAACCTACCCGAGCGGCGGGCAGCCACTCACGGTGCTGCGCGCGGTGTCGTTCACCATTGTGCGCGGCGAGACGTGCGCGATTCTCGGGCCGTCGGGCAGCGGCAAGACCACGCTGCTCGCGCTCTCTGCGGGGCTGGACAGTCCGTCGTCCGGCTCGGTCACGCTCAATGGCCACCGTCTCGACGCGCTCGACGAAGACGCCCGGGCGCGCGTGCGCAACGAGTCGGTGGGCTTTGTCTTCCAGAATTTCCAGCTCATCCCGACGCTCACGGCGTTGGAGAATGTGATGGTCCCGCTCGAACTGCGCGGCGAGCGCAACATCCGCGGCTTCGCGGTGGAATTGCTCGGGCGCGTCGGTCTCGGCGAGCGGCTCGGGCATTATCCCGCGCAGCTCTCTGGTGGCGAACAACAGCGCGTGGCCCTCGCCCGCGCCTTCATCAATCGCCCGCAAATCCTCTTCGCCGACGAACCCACCGGCAACCTCGACGCCGAGACCAGTCATCGCATCGTGGAGTTGCTTTTCGACCTGAACACCTCGCTCGGAACCACGCTGGTGCTGGTGACGCACGATTTGGAATTGGCGCAGCGCACCCGGCGCGTCATCCGCCTCCGTGGCGGTGCGGTGGTGTCCGATGAAATGCAGGAAAAGAAGGACCAAGCTTAAAGCTCAAAGCTCAAGGGAAGGCTCAAGCTCCAAGCCAAAAGTGGCGCTCTCAGTTTATTGCGGATGGCCTGATTCCCCTGCCAGCCCAGCGGGCGAAAGAGCATAGCCCAGCACTTCAGTGCTGGGCTGTTTTCGGTCGTCCCTGCGGGACTGAGCCAATGCGCACCGATCGTTGCAAGAAACTGAAATGCTCCAAGCCACAAGCAGCACGCCCGGTGGAGCTTGGAGACTTGGCCCTTTCCTTGAGCTTTGAGCTTTATGCTTGGAGCTTTTCTTCTGCTCACCGTTTTTGTGCTCAAACCCCCGCGCATTTCCGCCGACGTACCCACAGGCTCCGGTCGTGTCGCACAACTCCTGAAACTCATGGCGCTCTGGCAAATACGAATACCGTTTTTGTTTCTCTGCGCGCTCGGCGGGTACGCCGTCAGCCAGGTGCGCCCCGAGATGATTCAAGACGGCGGGCTGGGACTCGGCGCCGGGCTGCTTTTCGGCGGGGTGCTGATCGCGCTCGACGAGCTGGTAAAGGGCTTTTCCCTCCGCACTTTTTCCGCGGTTACGTTCGCGATGGCGCTGGGCACGCTCATCGCGATGATGGTCGATCGCTCGGGCTTGTTTGACACCACGGACGAGGCGACCCGCTGGCTGATCCGGCTGTGTCTCTTCCTCGGCTTCGGCTATATCGGCGTCATTCTCGCCCTGCGCAGCAACAAGGAGGATTTCTCGCTCATCATTCCCTACGTGCGGTTCGCGCCGCAGAACCGGCCCGAGAATCTGCTCGTCCTCGACACCAGCGTCATCATCGACGGGCGCATCGCGGACTTGATCGAGGCGGGCTTTGTCGAAGGCATCGTCGTCGTGCCGCGCTTTGTGCTGCGCGAATTGCAGTTGATCGCCGACTCCAATGATCCCATCCGCCAGGCGCGCGGGCGGCGCGGATTGGAAATGCTCAGCCGCTTGCAGCGCAATCCGAAGGTGGACGTGAAAATTCACGAGGCCGATTTCGCCGACGAAAATGCCGTCGATGCAAAGCTCGTGCGCCTGACGAAAATGCTTGGCGCGAAACTGTTCACCAATGACTACAACCTCGGGAAGATCGCCGAGCTTCAATCCGTTCCCCACGTCAGCATTACGGAAATCGCCCGTGCGCTGAAACCCCTGGTCCATCCGGGCGAGACCCTCGAGGTCCACATCGTCCGCGAAGGCCGCGAGAAAGGGCAGGGGGTCGCCTACCTCAGCGACGGCACCATGGTGGTCGTGAACCAATCCCAACGCCTCGTCGGTCAGCAGGCCGAGGTGCAGGTTCTGAGCCTGCTGCAAACTGGCACCGGCACCATCGTCTTTGCGGATCTCAAATCGGCGATGGCGGCGTGAGCGCGGGCGCGGGCTGCATTGCGCCACGCGGCAGGGCAGGCACGGATGCCCTGTAGCGCAGACTTCCAAGTCTGCTGTGTCGCGGGTTTCCAAACCCGCGGCCGGTCGAAGCACGAGCGTCCCCCGGCGTGTCGAACGCGTTCTTTACTCCGTTGCCCCTGCCGATTTGGAAATCGGCGACACAGCAGACTTGGAAGTCTGCGCTACAACGGCGCTACGCGGCAGCGCTCTTCGCCCATTCACCTCCCCCTTTCAGTTGAAATCCCCGCCGCCCGCGCCCATCGTCCGCGCACGATGGTTACTGTCCGCCGCTGTTTCAATTCCGCCGATGCCCAGCTTGTCCGCTCGCTGCTCGAAGCGTCCGGCCTGCATCCCGACGTGCTCCACGAGCTTTCCTCGCTGAGCCTCGACGGCTATGCGCTGGCCGCCGGTGGCATCCTTGTGCAAGTCCCCGACGACGAGGCCGCGTTCGCCGAAACCATCCTCGCCGATCCCGCCCCCACCCCAACCGAAGCATGAAATCCCCCGCCTGGCGTCGCCTCCTCCCGCGCCTGCAAGCGCAGTTGGCCCCTGACGAACTCACGCTCGACGAGCCGACCCGCAAGGCTCACGCCGGAGACAAATGGTTCGCCTCCGCCCTCCCCGACGTTGTCGCGCTCCCGCGCACGCCCGAAGCCGTCGCGACGATCCTGCGCTTTGCCCACGCCCACCGCATCCCCGTGACGCCGCGCGGCGCGGGCTTCGGCTACGTCGGTGGGTGCGTGCCGGTTCACGGCGGCATCGCGCTGTCAGTGGCGCGGATGAATCGCATCCGTGAGATCAACACGCGCGATTTCGTCGCCGTCGTCGAACCGGGCGTCATCACCGGCCAGTTCCAGACCGCCGTTGAGAAGCTCGGCCTCTTCTATCCGCCCGACCCCGCGAGCCGCGCGGATTGCAGCCTCGGCGGCAACATCGCCACCAACGCCGGCGGCCCACGCTGCCTCAAATACGGTGTCACCCGCGACTACGTTCTCGGCCTCGACATTGTGCTCGCCGACGGCACGCCCGTGCGTCTCGGCACGCGCACGCACAAAAACAAAACCGGCTTCGATCTTCACCGCCTCTTCGTCGGCTCCGAAGGCCTGCTCGGAGTCGTGACCGGCGCCACGCTGAAACTCCTCCCGCTCCCGCCCTCGCGCGCCTGCCTCATCGTCGGCTGCGCGACGATGAAGTCCGCCATCCGTGCGTTGCAGTCCATCTTCGCCGCCGGCTTCCTTCCCTGCGCGCTCGAACTCGCCGACGCCTTCACGCTCGCCGCCGCCCGCAAACGCACCGGCAGCGATCTGCTCGCCGGCTGCGAGGCCCTGTTCATCGTGGAAATCGACGGCCAGAAAACCAGCGTCGCGCGCGAAATTCTCGACCTCGAAAAACTCGTCGCCAAGGCGAAGCCGCGTTTCATCCAGCGCGCCATCGGTCCCAAGCCGTGCGAGAAAATCTGGCAGCTACGCCGCGAGTTTTCCTACGCCCTGCGCGACACCGGGCTCACCAAGTTGAACGAAGACATCGTCGTGCCGCGCGGACGCCTCGAGGAACTCTTCACGTTCGCCGCGGAACTCTCCCGCAAACACGACCTCCCCGTCGCCTGCTTCGGCCATGCCGGCGACGGCAACATCCACGTCAACCTCATGCTCGACGAGGCCGCGCCCGGCATCGCCGCGCGGCAGGAAGCCGCGCTCGACGATCTCTTCCGCAAAATTCTCGAACTGGGCGGCGCGATCACTGGCGAGCACGGCATCGGCCTCGCCAAGAAACCGTGGTGGAATCAGGCGGCCTCGCCCGCGGTCCGCGACCTTCACCAGCGCGTGAAACACGCGCTGGATCCGCACGGGATTTTGAATCCGGGAAAGTTTTTGTGACCCGGCGGGGCCGTGCTCGGCCCGAGTCGAAATGGTTTTGCACCTCGGGGAGTCGGGCGCGGTGAGAATCGGAGCGCGTGGCGGGCCGGCTTTGGAGTGCGGTGACTCGTCACTGCTTTCCGGAGGCGACTGGTAGCCGGCGAATTGCGGGAGGTGTGGGTTGAAAGGGGGCGTTCACGGCTCGCGCCAGCGCCAGCGTGCGCGCGTGATCGGTTGCGCACGAAATTTCGACGGCGACAAGTCGCCTGCGCAAAAGCGGTGACAAGTCACCGCACTCCAAAACCGTCGCTCCGCGACGACCCGGCACCGGCTCTTCGCGATTCGTGTGAAGAGCAGCGTCCTCGGTCGCAGCAAGGCGGAGCGCAGAGAGACGCGGGCAAACTTGCACGGCCCGTGTGCGTGCGGACGTCGCTGCGGCCGGGGACGGCCGCACTCCGAGGTTGCCGTCCTCCGTCCCTCAGAATTTTCCGATCTTCCACAGGTAGATGAACGCCTCCGCGAAATCCTTCGGCCGGTTCGTGATCCAGCGCGTGATGTCGTCGGCGCGGAACCAGTTGCCGTGCTCGACTTCGGTGGGATCGAGCTTGAACGGGCCCTCGGATTGGCAGCGGTACACCCACACGAATTCCTGTCCCGTCTCCTTGCACGCCGACATTTTGAAGAGCCGCTTGGGCACCTCCTCCAGCTTGAGTCCGATCTCCTCGAAGGTCTCGCGCACCGCGGCATCGTCGTAGGTCTCGCCCGGCGCAAGGTGGCCCGAGGCGGAGGAATCCCAGGTGCCGGGGAACTGGTCTTTTTTCAACGAGCGTTTTTGCAGGAAGACATGGCCCTTGGCGTTGAACACCAGCACATGCACGGCGCGGTGCTTGAGGCCCTTGCGATGCACCTCGCGGCGCAATTCCTGGCCGATCACCTCGTCGCGGTCGTTCACCACGTCGAAGTATTCTTCTTTGATCGGATCACCGGCGGACCGTTTGTTCGGAGGGGAAGGCGTGTACATGATGCTGAGATTTTTCCCGGATTACTGCGGTCTTTCCAACTCCCGGGCGAGGCTGGCGAACTGTTCCAAGCTGACTTGCTCGGCCCGGATTTCAGGCGCCAATTTGACCACCGCAAAAGCCGCGGTCAACGCCGCTTCCGCCCAGTTTTCCTTGAGCAGCTTGAAAAGTTTTTTGCGCCGCTGCGAAAAGCCCCGGCGGATCAGGCGCTCGAAAATGTCGATCTCGGCGTCGGTGAGCAGCGGTGTTTCCCGGCGCACCAGTGTGATGCACGCCGAGTCGATTTCGGGCGCGGGAAAAAAACAGCTCGCCGGAATGCGGAAGCAACCCCGCGGCTCGTAGCGGATTTGGATGAGCAGCGAGAGCAGGCCGTAATCGCCGCTGTCGGCCGTGGCCATGAGGCGCTGCGCGACCTCGAGCTGCAGCGTGGCGACGAGCCGCTGCGGTCCGCGCGGGCGCAGGCACAGCTCGACGAGGATGGGCGACGCGACGGAGTAGGGGAGGTTGGCGACGAGTTTCCACGCGCTCCAGTCGAGCGCGTTTTCCTGCAAATAGGCGAGCGCG
>BJHT01000306.1 GCA_014193395.1 Verrucomicrobiota bacterium | reverse complement strand
CGGCGGCCGGGTTCCGCGCGGGGTATCGGGGGCTGGGCGCGGTGGGTCCGGGGCAGCGCGGGACGTTGGAGCACTGGCTCGTCGAGCGTTACTGCCTGTACGCAGCGGATAAACGGCAGCGGATTTTTCGCGGCGAGATCGCGCACGCGCCATGGCCGCTGCAGCCGGGTGTGGTGGAGATCGAGGCGAACACGCTCACGGACGCGCTGGGGTTCAGTCTGTCCGGCGCGCCGACATTGGTGCATTGCGCGCAGCCGGTGGATGTCGTGGCGTGGAATTTGGAGAAGTTGGGGAAGTAAGACAGGTAAGGATTCGGTTGAACGGAGATCAGTGCCCACGGAGGAATTTCATCGCACCAATGCGGCAACCGAACGAGCGCCAGCTTTGGAGTGCGGGGACTTGTCACCGCTTTCCCGAGGCGACTTGTCGCCGTCGAACGAAGGAACGCGTCGATTGGCGACGGGGCGTTCACGGCTCGCGCCAGCATCCGCGCGCCGGCGTGAGCGGATGCGCGCGATAGTTTGGCGGCGACAAGTCGCCAAACCAAAAGCGGTGACAAGTCACCGCACTCCAAACCATTCCGGCACCCGCCCCCGCCCGCTCAGGCTTCCGGCACCTCCGCCGCCGTCTTCGCTTCACTCAATTCATCCCGATGCGTCTCCTTTGCCAGCCAGACGGAGACGATGGTGATGAGCGCCATGCCCACGAGATACAACGCGATGGGCCACGGCCGGCCGCCGGACCATCCCAGCAGCGCGGTGGCGATCAGCGGTGCGAGTCCGCCGGCGAGCGGCGAGGCGAGCTGATAGCCGAGCGACGCGCCGCTGTAGCGCACGTTCGTGCCGAACAGCTCGGAGAAAAACGCCGCCTGTGGTCCATACATCGCCGAGTGCCCGACGAGTCCCACCACGATGGCCGCCCACACCGCGACCGTGCTTTTCTGATCGACGAGCCAGAAAAACGGGAACGCGAAGAGCGCCAGAAACACCGCCCCGCCGAGATACACCGGCCGCCTACCGAGCCGGTCCGAGAGCGCGCCGAAGCACGGGATGCAGACCAACTGCACCGCCGAGCCGAGCAGCACGCCGTTGAGAATCGTGGCTTTTGGGAGGTCGAGCTGCTTGGTGGCGTAGGTGAGCACGAAGACGGTGAAGATGTAAAAGAAGGCGTTCTCGGCGAAACGCGCGCCCATCGCGAGGAGGACGTTGCGGCGGTATTTGGTGAGCACCTCGAAAATCGGCGGGGGCGTTTCCTTCGCCGCCGGGCGCGCGGCTTTCATCGCCAGGAAGACCGGGCTTTCCACCACCGCCAGCCGGATGAAGAGGCCGATGCCCAGCAACAGCAGCCCGAGCAGGAACGGCACGCGCCAGCCCCACGCGAGAAAATCTTTTTCCGGCAGCGACGAGAACGCGTTGAACACCAGCGTCGCCAGCAGCAGCCCCGCAGGCACGCCCGCCTGCACCCAGCTCGCGCGCAGGCCGCGTCGTTTCGCCGTGCCGTGCTCGACGGCCATCAGCACCGCGCCGCCCCATTCGCCACCGACGCCGAGACCTTGGATGAAACGCAGCACCACGAGCAGCACCGGCGCCCACACGCCCGCCTGCTCGTAGGTCGGCAGAACGCCGATGAGAAACGTCGCCACGCCCATGAGCATGAGCGTCGTGACGAGCATCGACTTGCGCCCGAGCGCGTCGCCGAAATGGCCGAAGATGATCCCGCCCAGCGGCCGCGCGAAGAAACCCACCGCATACGTGGCGAAGGCCGCCATCGTGCCCGCGAGCGGATCGATGGTCGGGAAGAAAAGGCGGTTGAAGACGAGCGCCGCCGCCGTGCCGTAGAGGAAGAAATCGTACCACTCGATCATCGTGCCGATGAAACTGGCGAGCACGACCCGGTTGACGGAGGAGGGCGGGGGCGTGGGTGCAACGGTAGCGTTCATGGGCGGGCTGGGTTGTGCCCGTCCACCGCACCGAACGCAAGCCGCGCCGCCGGAACGCCGCAGTTTACGGCCACGGTGCGCCCAGTGGGATGCTCGAGTGCTGCATCAGCCAGATCGCATCCGGATTGTTGGGTGCCGGCGTCCCGATGGGCGACGTCCCGCTGCTGAAGGTCGGGGTGGTCCACTTGTGTTGCTCACCGTGGCCATCCGCAAAGGAGAACGCGCTCGCGAGATTGTGATACACCGCCGGAAAATCCGCGACCGAGATGGAACCGTAGGTGGTGAACACGTCCACCCGGAAGAAGCCGTCGTTGATCGTCTTGGCCCCCTCATCGAGCGTCACGAAATACTGATCCGGCGCGGGGATGTCCACGAACGTCTTGAAGAGGGTAAAGGTATTCGGCACGTAGTCGCCGTAGTTTCCGCCCATGAAATTACTCATCGCCACACTGCGCGCATTCTGACTTTTGTCGCCCGGACATTTGTAAAGCACCGGCGTCGTCGTATAGCGGAACAGCCAGCCGTTGGTGATGCTGGCCATGTCGGGCGAACCGCCGATAACCCATTGCCGGCAGGGCACCAGCACGCCGTCGTAGTCTTCCGAATATATCCGCCACGCGAGACCGAACTGTCGCATGTTGTTCATGCACTTGACCCCGGTCGCCTTGTGTTTCGCCTGCGTCAGCGCGGGCAGCAGCATCGACGCGAGGATGCCGATGATGGCGATCACCACCAGCAGTTCGATCAACGTGAAGCCGCGGCGCGACGCGGGCTGGTGGGAAGAACGGAGTGCGAGGTTCTCGGGAATTGGTTTCATAACGAGGCTGGTGATTTTCAAATTGCGACGAGCGGCAGTAGAGGCCCGGTCAGCGGTCGCGTCAACCCAGCGTTCGGGCAGCCTCGGTTCCCCGCTCGCCACGCACCGACGGTCCTGCTACTCACTCCCCGTCCTGCAAAAAAACTCCGGGCCAAACTCATCATGAATGCCATTCGCCTCTTCGTCGCGGTCGCGCTCCTCGGCAGCGGTGCCGCCGCCTTCACCTTCTGGAAACGCGCCGAAACGCTGGCCGGCGAAAACGCCGCGTTGCGCGCTGAAATCGAGACGCTCAAGGCCGCCCACGCGTCCGCGGCCGACTCGCCGGAGGCCAAACAGCGCGAGTACGAATTGAAACGCCTGCGCGCCGACGCCGAGGAGGTTCACAAACTGCGCGGCGAACTCGCGTCCTTGCGCGCCGGGGCCAAGGACCTGGAGCGGTTGCGCGCGGAGAATCTCCAGTTGCGCGGCGACAACCAGCAACTCCGCACCGCCAACGCCAGCGCCGCCGCCAACGCCGCTGCGGCCCATCCCGTCGTCGCGCCGCGTCCCGCCACCGCTGATCAGTTTCCGCGCGATGCCTGGTCCTTCGCCGGCTACGCGTCGCCCGAGGCGGCGCTGGTCTCGTCCATCTGGGCTATGCGCGAGGGCAATCCGCAGACCTACCTGCAAAGCCTGTCGCCCGAGGAACAGGCGCGCCTCGCCAAGTCGTGGCAGAACAAGCCCGAGACCGAAATCGTGGCCAAACATCAATCCGACGTGGCCGCAATCACTGGTCTGCGCGTGCTGGACCGCCAGACCGTTTCGCCCAACGAAGTCCTCATGAACGTTTACATCGAAGGCGTCGGCCGCATGGAAAAAGTCTCGATGAAACTGATCGGGAACGAATGGAAGTTCGGCGGATACATCCGGCCGCCACCAAAGTAGGTGGCGTTGGGCGGACCAACGGTGAATTCGGGAATGAAGGCAGACGGTTCTTCCCATAAGTGCCAGTTAGTGCCAGTCAGTGGTTTCAATCCCTTCCTGATTCGGTAACTGCGGTTGCTACGATCCAAAGTCATGAAACACATCGCCCGCCAATGGAGCGCCGCCTTCACGCTCACGGAAGCGCTGGTTGTGGTGGCGGTTCTCTGCGTCGTGGCCGTCGCGGTGAGCTACGGACCTATCAAAAAGTCGAGAAACCTCGCCAACCGGGTCGAATGTCAGGGCAATCAGAAGCTCATCGGCGCTGGATTTTCGGTGTTTGCCTTCAGTAATGGGGGCAGATACCCGCTCGAAGCAATGCCCCGGGCCACCAATTCCTATATCGTGCCGGGTGGTGCCACCAGTTCCCAGGTTAATTCCACCAATGCGGCGGCCTGGCAGGTCGCCCAAGCCATGTGGTCTGAGTTGCAGTCGCCCAAAGTTCTTCTCTGCCCGAGCGACCTCGCCCGACGCCCGTCCATTTGGATAACTGACTTCGCCGGACTCGCCGGCAGTGAAAAAGGTGTGCCTCTGAGCATGACCAAGGCCAGTTTGGGGTATCCCGATAACCAAGACAAAGCCCTCAGCTATGCCTTCGGGGTGGCTGCCGACGAGAGCCGCCCGCTGGGCGTCCTGATTGTCGATCGCAACGTGAACAATGTCGGCCTTGCTGGAGCAACCATCGCCAGCAATGTGGCGTTCACCCGCACCCGCGAGGTGTTGCAGCACCGGCCGGGACCGACCCAGGCCGTCTGGGTCACGGGCACGCGGATACACGATCTACAAGGCAACCTGAGCTACGCGGATGGCAGCCAAAACCGGGTGAATGCCGATGGATTGCGGGCATCCTTGGCTAATGCCATGACCAAGTACGGTGGTATGGCGCTCGGTTCAAGTTCGGGATCGATCACCAACCAGAATAAGATGCTATTCCCGTAGCTGCGCCGAAGGTTAGTTCAACCGCTGGACAAGAAATCGGATAAGTTGAATTAGGAGACGGAAAAGTGAACGACTGACTGGCACTTACCTGCACTAATAACGAGAACCAATCAAAGCAGCTCCCGACGAGGTGAGATTCGAGTCAGTCTATCTCATTGGTGCAAGTCAGTGCAGGTTAGTGGTTCTGACTCATTCGCGGTGAAGTGATCGGCAAGTTATCAGTGCTAGGTAAAAATGGTGCCGTCCGCACCGCGGCGTCCGGCTTCCGCGCCTCCGTTCGGAACGGAGGAAAGGGCCGGGGAGAGGAGGCGTTCCGCCACGGCGAAACCGGACGCAATGCTTGGGGGCACCCCGCTCCCTTGCCGTCTCGCCGTTCGTGCCTCACGGGGCGAGAACAGACGCGCGCTACCAGCATCGGTGAATCAAATCACTCGTGGCGGGGACTCTGGCGTTGGGTGGGTGAACGGTTTGAGGAAAGTTACGGACGCGCCCAACGCTTCCCTACCGGAGTGCAGACGGGCGTTTCGGGCTTGTGTCGGGGCGGGGATTGGTTGCTCATTTCGGTCATGCACCGTTTACAAATTGAACCGCGGATGAATTGGCAGGGGAAGGTGGAGGAGCTGGGTTTGGTGTATCACACGCCGGAGGCACCGTATTGGGATGAGTCGGTGTGTTACCGGTTCAATGCGGCGCAGATTGACCAGGTGGAGGCGGCGACGAATGAGTTGCATCGGTTGTGTCTGCGGGCCGTGGACAAGGTGGTGCGGGAGAATTTGTTTGCACGGCTGGCGATTCCCGAGCGGTGGGTGCCGCTGATCCGGCGGTCGTGGGAGCGGAAGGAACAGTCGATTTGCGGAAGGTTTGATCTGTGGTGGGATGGGTGTAATCCGCCGAAGCTGCTGGAGTATAACGCGGACACGCCGACCTCGCTGCTGGAGGCGGCGGTGGTGCAGTGGTTCTGGCTGGAGGAGAAGTTTCCCGAGGAGGATCAGTTTAATTCGCTGCACGAACGGTTGATCGCGCGGTGGCAGGGGGCGGAGGTGCGGGGAACGGTTTATTTCACCTGTCTGCGGGAGGCACCGGAGGATTTGGCGAATGTGACTTATCTCGCGGACACGGCCCGGCAGGCGGGCCTGGCAACCGAGCATATCTTCATCGAAGACATCGGCTGGAATGCCGGGCGGAAGCTATTCCTAGATCAGCGGGTGCGGCCGATTGATACACTAATGAAGCTGTACCCTTGGGAGTGGATGCTGGATGAGGAGTTCGGCCCGAATCTGCTGGCTGCGCCGTGGCGGGTGTTCGAGCCGCCGTGGAAGCTGATCCTGAGTAACAAGGGGATTCTGCCCATTTTGTGGGAGCTATGTCCGGGCCATCCGAATCTGTTGCCGGCCTACGCGGAACCGCAGCGGCTGGGGGAGAATTATGTGAAGAAGCCGTTGTTCGGCCGGGAGGGCGCAAACATCACGCTGGTGCGCGGCTCGCATACGGAGACGACGCCGGGAGACTACGGGGCGGAGGGGTTTGTATATCAGGCCTTCCAGCCGCTGCCGAATTTTGACGGGCATTGTCCGGTGATCGGGTCATGGGTGATCGGGAATGAGGCGGGCGGGATGGGCATCCGGGAGAGTGAGTCACTGATCACGGGGAACACGAGCCGCTTCGTGCCGCACTATTTTACCGCGTGACGGGGGAGGGATGGCCGCAAGACAGCGCAAAGAGCGCAAAGAGGGGAAGTGGCAAAAGGTGAGTGCCGCAAGACGCGACTAACCTTTTGGAGGTGCGAGTAGAGGGATCGTTTCCCGGCCATTCCGCCGATAAACCCTGAAGTCACTATCCACCGTCACGACGATGCAGTCGCGGTGAAGCTCTTACATCCGCACCATGCAGGCATCGGCCAAATCCATCATTTGATCCGAATACTTGCGCAGCAGGCTCAACACCTCCGCAGCGTGGTCTTCCAAGCGGAAGGCGAGGATAATTTCGCCGGCTTTGACCATCTCTACGATGATATCCGGGCGTCCGGTCATGGCGGCGGCTTCGGCCAAGACTTCCGGGCAGGACAGAAAGGGGCGTTTCAGGGTGGGAAGCACCTCACGCGCCCAAGCATGGTGCTGGTCCGCTTTGACCAGAGCGGCAATCAATGGACCAGCATCCAGCAGATAGGTCATGCGGCAGGCTTTTTCCACGCGCGGCGGTAGGCCTTGTTGGTGGAGAGATCGCTTGGACCGTCAACCGTGCCCATGTGCTTTTCGAGAACGGAGGGACGGCGGCGGTTGCGAACGGGCGGCACGACAACGGGCTTTGCCTGAAGGGCGGTAATAATTTCCAAGACGAGGCGCTGCGCGTCCTGTGGCAGTGCGGCGACTTGGCGGGCAATTTGGTTTGCAGTCATGGAGGATTTGTCAGGCAAAGGTGGCGTGAAGTCAACTCAGCCAGCGCCGGTCACGTCGGAGTTTCGTGAATTGGCGGGCCACGGACTCATTGGTGTTGAAGGCGTCCGGTCCCCACATTTGGAGGAAGCATGCCCTGAAGTCGGGACGGGGATAGATACGGGCAGGCATGGGCGCGGCTGACCTCGGTACCAGGTCGGCCACTGTCTTTCCAGATCGGGTTATGACTACTGGCTCGCCCGTCGTCAGGATGGAATCCGGAACGTGGGGGTTGGCGTGGATCTCTTCGATGGCAAGTGTCTTCATGTTCTAACTAATGCCAGGATGCCTTCCGCACGGGAAGAATCACGGTGGACCTTCCCATGAGTCACTCAGTCTGTTTACTGAGGTTGGGCAAAGGAATGAAGGCAAAGGAATAAGAAACAGAAGTTCCATTCCTTTGCCTCCATTCCCTTGCCAATAATCTCTTTGCCACTAATCCCTACAACCTATGAGCAGGTCACAATCCATCTACGAATTTCTGCATTTGCTCTTCGTGGCGGGTGATGGAGTCCACGAGTTTGAACTGGGTGCGGGCGCGGTCGAGGTTGTGGCCGGCGCGGTGGACGCGGAAGTATTTGTCGCCGTTGAGATAGTCGGTGAGGAAGCGCAGGCCGATGGTGAAGGTGATGAGTTTTCCGGCGAAGGCGATATAGGATTTCTCGGTGGGAGTCAGGAAAGAACCAGCTTGCGACATGTAGCCGGTGGCCAAGGCCTCGAACATGGGGAGGAGAACCTTGACTTTGCTGAGGTCGCGCTCGTCCTCGAGGGTCGGACTGGTGGTGGTCCGGACCATGTCGCCGAAGTCGTAGTGGACGAGGCCGGGCATGACTGTGTCGAGATCGACGACGCAGATTTCGCCACCGGTCTCGGCGTCGAGCATGACGTTGTTGAACTTGGTGTCGTTGTGGGTGATGCGTTCGGGGAGGTGTCCATCGGCCAGCGCGGTGAGGAGGGTGTCCACGATGGATTCGTGTTTGCGGGCGAAGTCGATTTCTTTGGCGGCGGACTGGGCGCGGTTGTAGTGATCTTCCGTCACAGCCTGCTGGAGGGCGTTGTAGCGATTGCGGGTGTTGTGGAAACCGGGGATGGTTTCGACGAGGCGGCCGCCGGGAAGGTCGGCGAGGAGACGTTGGAATTTGCCGAAAGCTTTGCCGGCCTCGAGGGCCTGGGCGGGGGTTTGGACGGCCTCGAAGGTCTGGGTGCGCTCGACATAGACAAAGGTGCGCCAGTATTCGCCGTCGTCGTCGCGGTAGAAGGGCTTGCCGTCGCGGGCGGGGACGACGGTGAGGGTGCGGCGGGTGGGTTCGGGGGCGCGTTCGGCCTGGAGCTTTTTCTGCAGGTGGTTGGTGACGCGCATGATGTTGTCCATCACGCCCTCGGGGTTTTTGAAGACGTGTTGGTTGATCTTCTGGTGGATGTAGCGGACGCGAGTGCCACCTTGGTCGTAGGTCGCGGAGTAGGTCTCGTTGATGTGGCCGATCTTACACGACTCGGCGTGCATGACTTGGCCGTAGATTTGGAACTTGCTGGAGATCTCGGTGAGTTTTTCTTCGCGATAAGTGGACATAAAGGTGGATAGGTTTACCGCGCTTGGGAGGCGATTTCAAACGGGCAGTGGTGGAAAGCGGGGAGGACGCATGGTTTTGGCCAGGGGGGAACACTCAGAATCATTAGAGGCAGAATCATGGGGGGATAATAA
>BJHT01000305.1 GCA_014193395.1 Verrucomicrobiota bacterium | reverse complement strand
ACCGTACTGCTCAATCACGACTCCCCCGCGTTCATCCAGTTCGGGAACCCCGGCGACCTGCGCGTGGCCGGCAAGGCCTGCGGGCTGGGCCACGCGAAGGAAGTGAAGGACGTGGGCCATTCGATGATGCGCCACGGCGCGATGCTCTGGGGCGCGGCGCTCTACAACAACGGCGCCATCCCGCAGAAGAACCCGCGCTACGGCCAGGCCTACGCACCCGACGGCACGGCGCTGCGCCTGCTCTCGCCGACACCCGTCACGCCCGAGGACACGCTGAAATTCGGCGTGCTCCCCTTCCTCGATCCGCTCCCGCGCTTCGCCATCGGTCAGCCGAGCAACATCCTGCGCATCTTTGAAAAAGGCGGCGAGAAGCAGCTCCAGCTCGGCATTCCCACGACCACCGAACCGGCCGGCAAACCCGCGCGCCGCCTCAGCGACCGCGGCCTCGGCACGTTGAACCGCATCGATCCCGTCTATCTCAACCTCCAGAAAACCCGCCTGCACGATCCTCTGCTCGACTTCATGGGCAGCAACAATCATCCCGGCGATTACCGCTCCAGCGGCTGCACCGCGTGTCATGTCGTCTATGCGAACGACCGCTCGCCGACGCATTCGAGCTGGTATTCCAAGTACGGTCACCAGGGCCTGTCCTTCAGCGGCGACAACGCGATTCGCAAGGACGAGCGCGGGCATCCGATCAAGCACGAGTTCACGCGCGCGATCCCCTCGAGCCAGTGCATGAACTGCCACATGCACCAGGGAAATCTCTTCGTGAATCCCTTCCTCGGCTACACTTGGTGGGATCAGGAGAGCGATGGCGAACTCATGTATCCGCATCCGAAAAACCCGCTCGCCGACGATCCGCATTTCCGCGGCAACCGCACCCGCGAGCAGATGACGCGGCAGAAAAATCCGACCGACGAACAGCTCGTCCACGCCATCCGCAAGAATCCCGAGGCCGCCGCCGCGCGCGGGCTGTGGGGCGAACTCGACTTCCTCGAAAAGGTCGCCGAGTTGAATCCGAAAATGAAGGAGACACAGTTCGCCGATTACCACGGCCACGGCTGGGTGTTCCGCGCGGTGTTCAAGAAAGACAAGAAGGGCAACCTGCTCGATTTGCAGGACCGCAACATTCCTCACGACGACGCGCACAAATTCGAGAAGGCGGTTCATTTGAAGGACATCCATCTCGCGAAGGGAATGCAGTGCGTCGATTGCCATTTCCTCGGCGACGTCCACGGCGATGGGCATCTCTACGGCGAGCCGCGCGCGGCCACGACCATCGAGTGCATCGACTGCCACGGCACCGTCAACGCGCGGCCCACGCTGGTCACGAGCGGCAACGGCGGAAAATTTGGGAACAAGGGCCAGGGCATCGACCTCACGAAATCCTCGACGCCGTGGGGGCCGCGCTTCGTGTGGGATGGCAAGGCGCTCTTCCAGCGCAGCACGCTCTCGCCTGACGTGCGCTGGGCCGTGCCGCAGACCATGGACATCATCAACCCCCAGCACCCGCGCTACAACGCCAAGGCCCGCTACGCCAAGACGCTGCGGCGCGACGGCGAGACGTGGGGCGATGTTCCCGATGTAGCCGCCGACGTGAGGAGGCGGACCGGCGACGCGCCCGACACAGACTCCGCCTCCTCACGTCGGCGGCTACAGGCCGAGGCGTGCGCCAAGGACCTCGCGCACGACAATTCGAACCTCTCCTGCCAGGTCTGCCACTCGTCCTGGGCCACGAGCTGTTTCGGCTGTCACCTGCCAATGCGTGCCAACCAGCGCGTGCCGTTGAACAAATTCGAGGGCATGACCTCGCGCAATTTCACGGGCTACAATCCGCAGGTCGTGCGCGACGACGTGTTCCAACTGGGCGTGGATGCCACATACAAAAACCACCGCATGGCCGTGCTGCGCTCGTCGAGCGCGGTCATCGTCGGTTCGCAAAATGGCAATCGCGAGTGGGTCTATTCGCAGCAGCAGACCGTGAGCGCCGAGGGCTACAGCGGCCAGGCTTACAACCCGCATTTCCCGCACACGACGAGCAGCGTCGGCACGACCAAGGGCTGCACGGATTGCCACCTGTCGAAGGACAACGACAACAACGCGTGGATGGCATCGCTGCTCGGCTTCGGCACTGGCACGGTGAATTTCTTCGGCCGTTACGCATGGATCGGCGCGGGCAAGGACGGCCTCTACGGCGTGGCGTGGACCGAGCAGGAAGAGCCGCAGGCGGCCATCGGCAGCCACCTGCATTCGCTCGCCTACCCCGACAACTACGCGCGGCACGTCGGGAAAAATCAGGGCATCCTGCCAACGAAACAGGACGGCGATGAACTCGCGCATCACCATCACGCGAAGGAGATTCTCGATCTCACGCTGCGCGGCGAATACCTCTACACAGCCAACGGCGCGGACGGCTTCGAGGTCTTCGATGTCGCGAACATTGATCAAAAGGGCTTCAGCGAACGCATCGTCACCGCGCCCGTCTCTCCGCTGGGCCAGCGGCTCTACGTGCGCACCAAGTACGCGACCAGCGTTACGCTGCCGAGCACGCTGGGCATTGATCCGTTGCGCCAGCGATTGCCGGAAAATCAGGAGCAGCCCATCAGCCTCATCTACGCGTGGGTGTTCGTGACTGACCGCGACGAGGGCCTCGTGATGGTGAGCGTCGGCACGCTGGTGGATGGCAATCCGAACAACAACTTCCTCGATAAGGAAAAGATCATCCGTTTCAACCCGGACGGAAAACTCACCGGCGCGATGCACTCCTACATGGCGGGCACGAACTTGTTTGTCGTCGCGGAGAAGGGCCTGTTCGTCCTTGCGTTGAGCAACACGGAGTTGAAAGAACCGCGGCTGATTGCGGAATTGAGTGGCGGTGAATTCAAGCATCCGCGGGCGGTATCTGTACAGTTTCGATACGCCTACGTGACCGATGACGAGGGCTTCAAGGTGGTGGACATCAGCGATCCGTCGCGGCCGAAGCTGGTTCCGGGCGCGACGGTGCCGCTGAAGAATGCGGGGCGTTTCTACCACGCGCGCACCTACGCCTACGTCGCCAACGGTCCCGAGGGGCTGGCGTTCATCGACATCACGAACCCCGAGAAACCGAAGCTGGAACGCATGTTCAACGCCGACGGCGCGCTCACGGACACGCGCGCGGTGCAGATCGGCTCGGTGAGCGCGTCGATGTTTGCGCTCGTCGCCGACGGCAAAAACGGACTGCGCGTGCTCCAGATGATCTCGCCCGAAAACGTGCCGACGCACATGGGCTTCAGCCCGACGCCAAATCCGAAACTGATCGCGACCTATCTCACGCACGGCCCGGCGGTGGCCGTCTCGCGCGGCCTGGACCGCGATCGCGTCGTGGACGAGAGCGGCAACCAAACCGTGGTCTTCGGCCGGCGCGGCTCGCGGCCGTTCAACCTCGACGAGATGCAGCAGTTCCTCCGGCATCACGCCGGCCCCGTGTCGGACCCGAAGGCGAAACGCACCGGCGCGCTGTACGCGGTGGAAGAGGTCGTGGTGAAAGACGGCGAGCTGAAAACCAAAGGCGGCGGGAGCTTGAAAGCGCCGCAGCCGTTCCAGTTCGAGCCGGAGGTCCAGATGGTGCGCCCCGCGACGGACCGGCTGCTACGGAGGGGGAAATGAGCGAGAGGCTGAGAACTGACAACGCGGCAGCGAACGCAGCGGAGGCGCCGCGGAGTGCGGCCGTCCCCGGCCGCAGCGACGGACATGCGCACCAGGGCGTTGAGGTTTTCGAAGCCCGTCCTCCATTCAACGCTGCTGCGCCCGAGACGGGCGCACTCCGGGGCGGTGGCGGAGTGCGGCCGTCCCCGGCCGCAGCGACGTCCGCCCGCACGATTGCGTTGAAATTTACCAAAGGCTCACTGCGCTCCACGTTGCTGCGCCCGAGGACGGGCGCACTCCGGAGCGGTGGCGGAGTGCGGCCGTCCCCGGCCGCAGCGGTGTCCGCACGCACGGTCGCGCTGGATTCTGCCGACGGCTCTCTGCGCTCCACCTCGCTGCGCCCGAGGACGGGCGCACTCCGAGGAAGCCTTCCGCGACGCTCACGCCCCAAGTTCTTCCCGCTCGTTTGCCCGCCAGTCGCCACGCTTCTCACCACGTTATTAATCTTTGCTTCCGCCTTGTTCGGATCAGCTCTCGCCCAAGAATCCGTGCGCACGCTCGCGGGTTTGCCCGAGACACCGGGCGCGGTGGATGCAGCCGGACCGCTGGCGCGCTTCAATGATCCGGCGGGTGTCGTGGTGGCTTCGGATGGAACCATCTTCGTTGCCGACAGCCGGAATCAAGTCATTCGCCGCCTCGCGACGAATGGCGTGGTGAGCACGTTGGCGGGTGCGCTCGGCCAAGCGGGCGCGGTGGATGGAGCGGGCGGGGCGGCGCGATTTGATTCGCCGAGCGGGTTGGCGCTGACGGCGGACGGCGCGCTGGTCGTGAGCGACACGGGCAATCACACACTTCGACGCGTAACGCTGGCGGGTGCGGTGACGACGCTCGCCGGGGCCGCGGGCGTGGCGGATTTCACGGACGGCGCGGGTGGCGCGGCGCGGTTCAATTCACCGCTCGGTCTCGCGGTGGCGGCGGGTGGAATCATTTTCGTCGCGGACTGCGGCAATCATGTCATCCGCCGCGTAACGACCGGCGGTGCGGTGACGACCTTCGCGGGCGCGGGCGAGGTGTGGGGCTGGCGCGACGGGATCGGGACCAACGCGTTGTTTTACAGCCCGGTCGGCGTGGTCGTGGATGCGGGCGGCGAGTTGCTGGTTTCGGATGCGAACAATCACGTCATCCGCCGCATCGCGACCAACGCGGTGGTGACGACCTTCGCGGGCGCGGCCGGTGTGGACGGCGCGGCGGACGGTCCCGCGACCACGGCGCGCTTCGGCAAACCGGCGGAGCTGGCGCTCGACGCGCGCGGCAATCTCTACGTCGCCGACGCGCTGCTGCACACGATCCGCAAAATCACGCGCGCCGGATTCGTGAGTACCGTGGCGGGCGCGGTGGGCGTGGACGGCGCGGTGGACGGCGCGAATGGCGTGGCGCGGTTTTTCAATCCCTACGGTCTCGCCGTCGCGCCGCGCGGGCAGTTGGTGGTGACGGACACCTACAACCAGACCGTGCGCGAATTGGTCGCACCCTTCACGGTCGCCGTCGCCGCGGGCGGCGGCGGCACGGTGATCGAATGGGAAGCGGTCGCGGGGGCCGTGTATCAGGTGCAGGTGAAGGCAACGCTCAGCGCGCCGTGGGCCGATCTGGGCGCGCCAGTGACGGCGGCTGGAACGGCCGCGAGCGCGGTGGATGGCGGCGCGGGTGGAACCAAATTTTATCGCGTGCTGCGCGCGGCGGAGGTGGGGCGATGAACAAAAGCTCAAAGCTCAAAGCTCAAAGCTCAAGGGAAGGTTCAAGCTCCAAGCTGCAAGACTGGCTCACGACACCACTGAAGTTTTGTTGGCGAGTGCTCTGCGCGCACGTTTTGCCTTTCGGTGCCCCTCCGGCAGCGCCAACGGTGCGGTGCCATACCAGCCTGGGGCAACGCCCCAGGAATCACGCCCCCCACGAACCACGGAGCGCCAACGGCGCGGCCCATCCCCGTGGCGTGGCGTGGCGTGGAATCGCGTGCGGAGAAGTGGCACGGGCTTTCAGCCCTCGTCGGGGATGCGATTCGATTCCTGGGGCGTTGCCCCAGGCTGGTATAAAGCGGGCCTTTGGCCCTGACCAGGCGCCGCCGATTGCGGAGCGCCGAGCATTGCTCGGCTCGAATCGCCCGCATCCCTCCGTGCCGAGCAATGCTCGGCGCTCCGACGCTGATTGTGGCCGCAATGCGCAGCCAGCTCATGTGGAGGTGGAGACTTTTCTTGAACGTGCTGGCAGGGCGCGTCTGTCCTCAGCGCGCCGCCGAACCGTGCGGACGCCCCACCGGCGCGCTGAGGACAGACGCGCCCTACCCATCGCGGTTTACAGTTCACATGCTCGGCCAGCCGCAATGGACTTTGCCGTTTCCCACGAACCGGAGCGCCGAGCATTGCTCGGCTCGAATCGCCCGCATCCGTCCGTGCCGAGCAATGCTCGGCGCTCCGGCGCGACTTATCGCCGGTTCATGAACTCGCTGCTCTGGACACTGGCATGGTTCGCATTCGCGTCGCGGGCGGCGGCGCAGATGACGGCGGCCGATGTCACCAACGTGCTGGCGCAGGCGGTGTCGCGGGCGGCGGTCATTTCACCGACCAGCGTGATTGCGGTGGTGGATCGCGAGGGTTTTGTGCTCGGCGTGTGGAGCGTGAACAGCACACCGCCAAAGACCGACGCCTTCACGAACCTGGTTTCGAACGCCATCGCCAAGGCGGGGACGGCGGCATTTCTCAGCAGCAGCCAGCACGCGTTCACGTCGCGCACGGCGGGCTTCATTGTGCAGCAGAATTTTCCGCCGGGTGTGAACAACAAGCCGCCGGGGCCGCTGGTGGGCGTGAACTTTTCGCAGCTCGCGTTCTCGGACATCAACAAATACAAGCTGCCCGCCGAGGCTGGTCTGCTCGCCCTCACCGCCTCCCCCGCCGCACCGCTCACCCAAATCGCCACGCCGCTCACGGGCGGTCTCGCGGGCACGGCGGGCGGCGTGCCGCTTTACAAGGCGGGCGCGCTCGTCGGCGGAGTCGGCGTCGCGGGCGATGGCGATGACAGCCCGCTCAACATCTCGCCGCAGACGGTCATCGATCCGAAGGTGGACGAGGACGTGGCGCTCGCCGGGCAGGTCGGCTTCGAGCCGTCGCCGCGGATTCGTGCGACCAAGGTGTATCTCGATGGCATCGCGCTGCCGTATGTCGCGAGCACGACGGCGCTCGGCGCGGTGACGCCGTTGGGCGGCATCGGCACGAATGTCGCGATGTATGCGCCGACGGGCAGTCCCGCGGTGCCGCTGCCTTATGTGGCCGCGACGATGGGCGGGGTGACGGGGCAGATTCGGCAGCCGATCATCGCCGATCCCAGCGGCGTTGCGTTGCCGGGCGGCACGGCACGGCTCATGGCGGCGGAGGTCACGGCGATTCTCACGGCGGGGGCGAATCGAGCGCGCACGACGCGCGCGGGCATCCGCCTCCCGCGCGGGGTGCCGATGCAGGTGTTCATCACGGTGGTCAATAATCCGAATGTTGCGGGCAGTCCGCCGGTGTGTCTGGGGACGTTCTGCACGTCGCCGGACACGACGCGGTTCAGTTGGGATGTGGCGGTGCAGAAGGCGCGCACGGCGGTGTTTTTCTCGAGCGATGCGCGGGCGTTCTCGAGCCGCGCCGTGGGGTTCATGAGCCAGGAAAATTTTCCGCCGGGCATCGGCGGCACGGCACCGGGATTGTTTCTGGGATTGCAGGAGCGGTTCTCGATCATCACGCCCACCGGTTCGTTCCTGGCGACGAACACGCTGAATGGCGCGGTGTTCATGACGGCGACGAATGCGAATCCGAACCTGCCGAACGGGATCACGATTTTTCCGGGCGGGTTTCCGCTCTATCGCAACGGCGTGTTGATCGGCGCGATTGGCGTGAGCGGCGACGGGATCGAGCAGGACGATCTGGTGGGAGCGTCGGGCGCGGCGCTGTTTCCGCCGCCGGAGCCGGTGCGATCGGACCGGTGGTTGCACCGCGGAGTGCGACTGCCGTTCGCGAAGTTTCCGCGGAATCCGGCGTTGTGAACTGAGGGCAGCGGTTTGGAGTGCGGTGACTTGTCACCGCTTTTGCGCAGGCGACTTGTCGCCGTCGAATTTTCGTGCCGCTCCGGTCACGTCGGCGCGCCACGGCTGGCGCGAGCCGTGAACGCCCCTTTCGCATCCTCACGCGCTTTTCCATTCGACGGCGACAAGTCGCGTTGGGAAAGCGGTGAAAAGTAACCGCACTCCAAATTCCGAACTCGCGGGCGGGCCTTCCGCCTCCTCACGTCGGCGGCTACGTTTTGCTCAGTGGCGGTGGCCGGTGTGGTAGCTGTGGCAGGTGGAGCAGGATTGGGAGACGCCGCCGGCGGGGCTGTGGCATTGCACGCAGGTCTGCTTGGTGGGGAGCATGATCTCGGCGGTGTCGCGGCTGTGCGCCATGTCGTGGCAGTGGGTGCAGGCAACGATGGCGTGCTTGGCGTGGTGGAAGTTGCCGCGCGGCAGCCAGCGGTCGGGGATGATGGGTCTGGTGACGAGCGGCAGGGCGTCGGCAGCGGTGGTTTTCACCTCGTGGCAGTAGGCGCAGCCGGCGAAACGGGCGCGTCCGGGCGCGCTGGGACCGGCGGCGGTGGCGAGCGGTTTGGTGGGATCGGCGGAGAGGAAGACTTGTCGTTCCAGATTTTCACCGGTGAAGGCGACGTCGCGGAGGCGGCGGATTTGCGTGCCGACGAACTCGGCCACGGCGTTGGTTTCGGTGGTGCCGCGGCGGCGCGCGAGATCGGCGTATTGCGTCGGCAGGCTGTGGAGAAAAGCGCGCACGCCGGCGGGGTTGCCGTGCGGGAGGTGCAGCTCGGGATTGTGGGCGTCGAATTGCAGCGAATGGCAGCTCGCGCAGTGTTTGGTGAAGGCCAGCGGCTGGAAGTAGGCGCCGGCGACGTCGGGTTGGTGGCAGTCGGCGCAGGTGAGTTTCTGGCCGTTGAGCTTGGTGAAGTTGTCGGCGAGATGGAGCTGGTGGTTGAAGCGGAGGGTGTTGGTTTCGCGCAGCTTTTGCTGGTGGATTTGGAACTCGGGATGGTCGGTGGCGAACGAATGAAAGACGGTGCTGTAGCCGTTCGCCGGGCGCGGGGTTTTGAAGAG
>BJHT01000304.1 GCA_014193395.1 Verrucomicrobiota bacterium | reverse complement strand
CGGTAGGGACGCGTTGCGCGCGTCCCTAACTTTTTCCCCCCCCCGACGTCCGCCTTCAACCGCCGCCCCCGCCAATCCCCACCCGCCCGACCGGAAAATTGCACGGCCGCGCGCAACGCGGCCCTACCACGACGCGCCCCCCGCCCGCCCCCTCACCCTCACACCCTCACACCCTCGCACCCCCCCACGCCCCACCCACGCCGCACAACAATAATCTCGCCCCCCGCCCCCGCCTTCCCCACCATTCCCGCCACTCCTTATGAGCAAACGGGTGTTCATCAGCTACAGCCACCACCAGGGCCGGTGGGTCTGCGAACGCCTCGTGCCCATCCTCCGCGCGGCGGGCTGCGCCGACGTCCTCCTCGACCGCGAACGCTTCCGCGCCGGGCGCGGCCTCAAGGCCCAGATGGACGCCACCCAAGACCAGGCCGACGTCAGCCTCCTCGTCCTCACCCCCGACTACCTCGCCAGCGACTACTGCCGGCACGAGATGCAGCGCGCCATCAAGTCCGACCCAGACTCCCGCCGCGACCGCGTCCTGCCCCTGCAACGCGCCGCCTGCGACCTCTCCGCCTTCCAGCGCGGTTGCGGGCAGAGACGAAGCTGACGGTTGAGTGGATCGGAAAACGCCTGGAAACAGGCAGCCGCGGCTACCTGAACCACCTGCTGTATCGCCGGAGGAATCCATGCACCAAGTAGCCATTCTCAGGAACCGGCCACTTCACATACCGCCCTAGCCAAACCGTCACTCGCCGCCGACATCCTCACCTGCATGGCGGTTGTAGTAACGTTGGCGTTCTTCGGGTGTCATTCGCTCAATGGCGTGGGTCTCTCGATATTCACGCGCCTCGGCGAGCATGGTAAACGAAGCCTCCAACCCTTTGGAAAGGACTAGCTCGCGGATTCGGTTGAGCGGTACGCGGAAAAACTCCTTCCGGAAATTCACCTTGTTAATCCGCATGTCGTCAAACTCCTGATGCAACAGGTTTTCTAGGGAGGGTGCGTCGTCGCTGCGAATCAAGGCGTGAACATCAAACTCGAACGGAACCGAGGCATCGCCCAACTCCTTGACGCGGTCGAGCGGTTCCAAGCGCCGAGTCAGCCCAATTTTGAATACGTCGTCACCGAAAGCCCCGACGTTGGAAATGATGTAAACGTGTCCCGCTCGGGTCTGCTGGGCCATCGAAAGAGCCCGTTGGTTCTTAGCCTCAGCCTCGGTCAATTGCTGGGTCAAAAGAGCGATTTGCCCCTCAAACTTGGCGCGGTCCTGGGCGCTCGCGCGCTGGGCTTCTGCTTGGACCCTCTGCATGGCTTCCTTAATAAGTTCTTCCTCCCGCTGTGCCTCCTGCATCGCCTTCTCGTATTCTCTCCGCGCTTTCTCCTCCTCACGGATGCGCTCCTTGAGGGCACGCTGCTCTTCCCGTTCCTTGAGCCGAAGCTCCTGGGCAACCACTGCCCACTTGAGTTCAGCCAGCCGGGCATCCAGATAGGTCGGTAGCACGCGCGCCTCCCGAAAGGCCTTTCCGTTCAGGTTCACGAGACTGAACGCATCCCGGATTTCCTGCTCCAGCGTGCCGCAGTTGTCGTATTTGGCGCGAGATAGGATGGCGTCCACGCGTCCGTTGAAGGCGTCCACCACAAATCGGATGGCAGTTGTGCGACGGCTCTCCTCGGCATAGTCGCAAGCAGCGGACTGTCCTTGCTCCACCATTCGCCGGGAGTGCTCGCGAGCGCCAGCGAGAGCTTGTCCAGCCTCGGTGTGGCCGAAGTCAGCGGCTAACTCATCGAGCAAGCTGCGGGTGGGGATGATGTAGCGGTCTCCGTAGCCTTCAATGACATTGCGGATAGCTTTGACCGCCTGCTCCAGAAGTTCCTTGTCCCGCAGGGCGATGTAAGCGTCTCCCCCAATTTGTTCCGCCCGCTGACTCGCCTCCGCGACGATGCGACCGGCATCCCGGGTCGCTTGGTTCAGCAGAGTCTCCGCATGGCGTCGGATTTCTTGCGCACGCTCGATGGCCTCCTTCCGTTGGCCGTCGGCTGTGTTTCGCACATTTGCTACCAGCGCTTCCGCTTCTGCTCGGAGTGCAGTTGCTACGTTGAGTGCTTCAGCAAGCGTTTGCCGGATTTCCTCCTCCTCTTTCGCCAAAGGCTCAAACCGACGCAACGATTCTAGTTGCTGGGCCTTCTCAGCCAAGGAAGCCATCGCTTCGCCATAAACTCGCCTAGCTTCTGCCTCATAATGCAGGCGGGTCTGGTCAGACTCCCGTCGAACCTCGGCCATTTGCTGGTAAACAAGGGTTTTCGCCTCCGCCAGACCTTCTTGAGCTTCCCTTTGCAGTTTGGCCAATTCGGATTCGTAGCGCAGGCGGGTCTGTTCAGAATTGGCCTTCTGCTGGTAAACAAGGTTTTTCATCTCGGCCCTGGCGGCATCCAATTCCAGCCGTACTGCCGCGATTTCCGAGTCTCTTTGTTTGACAAGCCGTTCAAGCCGCTCGCTTTTGATGAACCAAATGAGAAACAACGCAAGGAAGACCGCGGCCAGTATGCCAAAGAAAATAGTCATGCTGTGATTTCCTCCGATTTAGGCCGGTCCGGTGTCCAGACGTGTGCAAGGGCCTGGATGTCAACTCGGAGTTGCTGGGCTTGGGCAAATAATGCCGTAAACGGGCGTTGGTTCTCCGACTCAGTGCGTAGGTCTGCCAAAGTTAGTGGAACAATGCGAAGAAAGGCCTCGGTCTTGCGCGTCGCCTTGAAGTCTCCTCGGTGAACGAGACTCTCCAACGTATCGGATGGGTCAAGCTGCCCGAAATCCAGACTTGCCGCCGTGGCCCGGGGAATGGCAACGGACATGACTGGTTGCTCCACCGGTTGACCGGTTGCCGAGTCGGTTGTGTCCACCGTCGCAGTGATCAGAACACATTTGACCGGTAGCAGGGCGAACACCTCTCTTGCGACTCGAAGGATGCATCCGCAGACGTGATCCTGATAAATCTCATGGAATCGAGCACGAGGCATAGGTTTAACGGTGACCTTACCGGAAGCGGTGAGGGACTTTGTCACCGCCGGTATTAAACTGGAGCCGTTCACCTTCAAATTGCACTCGATATGCGTCGGTGTGTGGATCGTGAAATGAACCGAGGAACCAAGGTGGGCAATCTCCGCAAAAGGACTGAGCTGCTCAATAGCCTCCGTATAAGCCGACACATCGCCAGCTACAATGCGATGAGCTAGCCGCGTGGTGTGCCTGTGTTCAGCCAGTCGTGTCTCATAAACCCGAACGGCCTCCTGATACTCTTGATCGTCTTGCGCACGAGCGCCATCAACCGCGTCAAGGGCGGCCTGTTTGAGTTGGGGCGGAGCAACCATTGCCGACTGTTTCGCCTGCAATTCATGGGTGTTGAGGCGGCACGGGCAAGGAGGCGGCAGGCTGGCAGCAAGCGTTATCCAGTCCCAGACTGGACCATGCTCTTTGTGAATGGAGAGAAGGACTTCGAGCTGGTTTCCGTAGGCGTCAACTTCCAGCTTCGCCCTTTCCAACTCGGAGAGTTTTTCAAGCTCCTTGCCTCTTCGCTCCTGCTCTTTCTGGCGCTTCTGTGTTTCGCGCTCCTGCTTGCGCAGGTCAGCTGCCATTTGGCGGAGTGTTCGCGTCCAAGACACTTCGGCAGTTTTCCGTTCGGCCTTGGGGATGCAAGTCTCGAGTGGTAGCGAATGGGTGATAACGGGGCCAGTTCGCCGCCATTCCACCGGCGCTGGGTCTTCACCGGGAGCCATCATTTCAACGACCTGCCGAACGTGCGGTGGAGTTCCTATCTGGTGAGCCTGCGGACGCTGGAGCTGCCGCCCTTCACGCTCGCGGAGACGCGGCTGCTGCTCAGCCAGCCACTCGAACACGCGCGCGGCCCGGAGGCGCAGGCGGCGGTGGCGGTCTTCGGCAGCGGCTTCTGGGGCGCGGACGGCATGGACCGCATCCACGCCAAGGCGGGCGGCTGGCCGCATCTGGTGCAGCTCCTCGCCTCGACGGTCGTGGACCTGTGCAACACGCTGGGCTTGGACCGCGCCACGCCCGCCGTGCTGGACGCCGCGCTGCCCAAAGCCGTGGTCAGTGGCGACAGCGTGCTGGCGGAACTGCTGCTCTATCGTTCGGACGAACACCCCGCCGCCTGGCCCTACCTCTCCGCCTTCCGCACCCAGGACACCCAACCCCCGCCGCCCGACGCCGCCCTGCGCCTGACCCTCAAGCGGCATCTCCTCGTGCAAGAAGCCCCCGGCGGCCACTGGACCCTGCGCGTCCCCCTCATGCAGCGCTGGTTGCACGAGCGGACCTGACGCGCAACGCGCCGCCCCCTCGTGGTAGGGACGCGTTGCCGCGCGTCCCTAACTTTTCCCCGCACCGCGACGCCCGTTTGCAACCAACGCCCACGCAAATCCCTACGCGCCCGCACGGGAAGATTGCAGGGCCGCGCGCAGCGCAGCCCTACCACGACGACGCTTCTCGGTAGGGACGCGTTGCGCACGTCCGTGACCTTTCCCCGCACCGCGACGCCCGTTTGCAACCAACGCCCTCGCAAATCTCCTCGCGTCCGCACGGGAAGATTGCAGGGCCGCGCACAGCGCAGCCCTACCACGACGACGCTTCTCGGTAGGGACGCGTTGCGCGCGTCCGTGACCTTTCCCCGCACCGCGACGCCCGCTTGCAACCGACGCTCTTGCCAATCCCCACACGCCCGTCCGGGAAAATTGCAGGGCCGCGCGCAGCGCAGCCCTACCACGATGCACCTTCCTCGGTAGGGACGCGTTGCGCACGTCCCTAACTTTTTCCCCTTCCGCCGCGCTCGCCCGCAAACCAACGCCCTCGCAAATCCCCACGCGCCCGCATGGGGACAGGTCAGGGCCGTGCGCAACGCAGCCCTACCTTGATGGCCCTACCACGACGCCGCCCGGCCCTACCACACCCGCACCACGCGCCGCCCGATCTCGACGGTCGCCGACGCCCACCAGCCGAGCACATCCAGCAGATGCACGCGGTCCGTCATCAGCGGCAGCCCGAGCAGCAGGACCGCGACATTCCCCAGCAAGATCACCACGGCGGAAAACAAGTAGCCCTGCGAAGTGATGTCCGACTGTCGCGTCTTCAGCGCGTGCCAGGTGAGCGTGAGGTGAAACGCATACGCCGCCCCGACGCACAGATGAAACCACGGCAGCAACCGGCTCCAGCCCCAGATCAAATGCCCGATGACAAATCCCACCACCACCAGCGCCGCGTAGAACGGAAAGAAATACGGCGCGAGCGCGATGAGGAAATTGGTCTTCGTCACCACCACATGCCCGCCGGCGGCGCTCGCCTTGAAGCGTTTCACCCGCCCGCCCATCGCCCAGGTCCAGACGGCGTGGGTCATTTCGTGTCCCACCACGTAGAGCCACATCGGCTTGGGCAACAGGAGAAAAACCACCCACCAGCACACCGCGCCCGCCAGGAACGGCACCACGGTAAGCGTCGCCCCACCGCATTCCCACAGGACGCGTCCGAGCGTTCGCAATGCCCCGGCGCACACCGGCAGCAGCAGAATCGCGACGAGAAATTTCACCCATTTGGGCATGGGGCGAGGAGACTGGAGCGGGCGGGCGGAGGCGAGTGCGAAACGGGGGCGGGAAGGGGAAAAGTAATTAGTAATTAGTGATTAGTAATTAGTGGGTGTGTGGATCGTGATTCGTGATTCGTGATTCGTGATGCGTGACGCGTGATCCGTGCGCGTGATCCGTGAACTGCAGGCTGGGATCGGAAATCACGCATCACGGATCACGCATCACGCATCAATTCCCCAGCGATTGCCAAAGGCCGACCGCTCCCTACACTCGCCGCGCATGACGAATTCCGAAGCACTCACTCTTTTCCGCCAGACTGGCGCGCTCCTTGAAGGCCATTTCATCCTCCGCAGTGGCTTGCACAGCCGCCAATTTTTCCAATGCGCTCAGGCGCTGCAGCAGATGCCGATCGTCGAACAGTTCGGCAAGGCGCTTGCCGGGCAGGTGCGGTCGCTCGGCGCGGTCACGGTGATTGCGCCGGCGATGGGTGGACTCGTCATCGGCCAGGAGGTGGCGCGGCAGTTGGGCGTGCGCTTCATTTTTGCGGAGAAGGAAGAGGGCAAACTCGTCCTGCGCCGCGGCTTCAAGATCGCGCCCGGCGAAAAAATTCTCGTCGTGGAAGATGTCGTCACCAAGGGCGGGCGTGTGCAGGAGACCATCGACATCGTGCGCGCCCATCAGGGCACGGTCGTCGGTGTCGCGATGCTCGTGGACCGCTCGGACGGCACCGTGAAACTTGGCGTTCCGACGATCAGCCTCATCCGGTTGCATGTGGAAGCGTTTCCCGCGGACCAGCTCCCGCCTGATCTCGCCGCCATTCCCGCGACCAAGCCGGGAAGCAAGTAGGACGGAGCCGGATGGAGCGCGGGCGGTCCCCGCCCGCAGCGCGCACGCAGGGCGAAAGCCGTTCGGGTTTTCCAGCGCTCCTCTTCCTTCCCACGCGCTGCGACCGGGGACCGGTCGCGCTCCCCTTTCAGAGCGGCGCGGCGCTCAGCCGCTCCCCCCGCCTATCCCGCCCCGTCGTGCGCGACGCGGCCATCGACCAGCTCGACCACCTGCGGCGCGCGCGCGGCGACCTTGGCGTCGTGCGTCGCGATGATCAGCGTGGTCTGGCTTTCGGCGCGCAATCCGCAGAGCAGGTCGATGATTTCGTTCCCGGTGTGCGAGTCGAGATTGCCGGTCGGTTCGTCGGCGAGCAGCAGCGCGGGATTGCGGATGAGCGCGCGCGCGATGGCCACGCGTTGCTGTTCGCCGCCGGACAATTCAAACGGCCGATGCTCCAGCCGGTCGCCCAAGCCCACGCGTTCGAGCAGATGCCGCGCGCGTTTTTCCACCGGCCCGACGGACTCGCGAGCGATGCGCGCGGGCAGGCAGACATTTTCGAGCGCGTCGAGTTCCGGCAGCAGATGATACGCCTGAAACACAAAGCCCACCTTGGCGTTGCGAAACTGCGCGAGCTGCGCCGTCGAGAAGGTCGCCAGATTCCTTCCGCCGAACCAGATCTCGCCCGCCGTCGGCGTGTCCAGTCCGCCGAGCAGATGCAGCAGCGTGCTCTTGCCCGCGCCCGACGAGCCGCGCAGCGCCACGAAATCGCCCAACTCCACCAGCACGTTCACGCCCTTGAGCACCTCGAGCGCGCGCTTGCCGATCTGATACGTCTTGCTGACCCCGTGGGCCACCAGCAGCGGTTCACTCATGGCGCAACGCCTCCACCGGTTTGAGCCGCCCGGCATTCCACGCGGGGATGATCCCCGCCAGCACGCAGATCACCAGCGAGCCGCCGCAGATGATCGCGATGTCGCCTGGCACGATCAGCGCCGGCAGCTCGGAGAAATTGTAGATCGACGCCGGGAACAGCTCCCAGCCGGTGAGGTGGTTCATCGTCCGCAAAAACTCGTTGCGATACCGCACCGCGAGCATCCCGAGGCCGAAGCCCGAGATCACGCCGAGCACCCCGACGATTACGCTCTGACTGAGGAAAATCCACATCACCTGCCCGTTCGTCGCGCCCACGGCTTTCAAGATTCCGATCTCGCGCGTCTTCTGCACCACGAACGTGATCAGCGCCGAGCAGATGCCGAACGCCGCGACGATCATGATGAAGAACAGCAGGTAAAACATGACGCTCTTCTCGACCGCGAGCGCGTTGAGGATGCCGGCGTTTTCATCCGGCCAGATCGGAATCGTGAAGCCCAGCCCCAGGGCGTCGCGCAATTGATCGCGCGCCACGAACACCTGATACGGATCCTTCAACATCACCAGCAGCCCGTGGACGGCGTCGCCGAGATCGTACATGTCCTGCGCGTTGGCCAGCGACGTGACGATCACCGCCGCGTTGAACTCGTAGTAGCCGACATCGAAAATGCCGCGGATGTCGAACTCCGTCGCCGTGGTGACCTCGGTGTTCTTCTTGTCCTTCTGCGCCTTCATTTTCTGAAGCTGCCGCGGCGAGTACACCGAGACCTTGTCGCCGACGCGCAGCTTGAGCGCCCTCGCCATCTCGACGCCGACCAACATGCCGTTGCCGGACAGATCGAAGGTTCCGGTGGTGATGCTGTTCGTCAGCACGCTCACGTTGCCCTCGAACTTCGGATCGACGCCGCGCAGCCACGGCGCATCCACCAGCGCGCTGCCGGCCGACGGCTGCGTCTCCAGCAGCACCTTGCCAAGCACGAACGGCGCGACGCCCTTGACCAATTTGTTCGAGGCGACCGGTCCCATGACCTCCTCGAAATTGTGCATCGTCGCCTGAGTTTGCAGCACTTTGAGATGCGAGTTGAAGCCTAGCAGCTTCTCGCGCAACTGCCGGTCAAACCCGCTCATCACGCTGATCACGATGATCAGCACCGCTACGCCGAGCGTCACGCCGACCACGGAAATCAACGAGATCACCGACACGAACGTCCGTTTCGGACGCAAGTATCGGAGAGACAAGGAAAGCTCGAAGGGCAACCGCGACATCGCGGCGGACGCTAGTTGGCACGCCCCAAATGAAAAGGGAAAACGCCCCCCGCGTGAGGGTGTGTGACGAATAAGTAACCCAAAAGCGGCGCGCCTTGTCGGGCGTGCTTTTTTCGGGTTGCTATATTGTATTTGTATAGATACAAACACCCATGCCTACTTCCCAGCAAGCTCTCCGTTCCCAACGCGACGCCGTGCTCGCGCAGATTCAACAGATCGACCACCTGCGCCGCGGTTCCTTGAGCCGCCAGTTCTTTCAAACCCG
>BJHT01000303.1 GCA_014193395.1 Verrucomicrobiota bacterium | reverse complement strand
AACCCCCAACCCCAGCCCCCACACCCCCCCCCCCAAACTCAACAAGAACATGCCCACGACCAACACCTCCTCCCCCTCCCGGATTGGCGACCAAATCGTCTGGCTCCGCAACTTCCGGAACAAAATCCCCAACCACAAAACCGCCCTCGGCTACGAGGACGACGACATCACCGCCGTCCAGGCCGACTGCGACCGCCTCGTCTGGCTTGCTGAGACCTTTCAGGAGGCCGCGCAATCCTTCGCCCAATCCGTCACCGCCCACATCCGGCTGATTCACAATGGCAGCGGCAACGCCCTCGTCGCCCCGCCCGCCTTCAGCCTCCCTGCCTCTCCCGCGCCGCCGGCCAACGTCCTCCCCGGTGCCTTCAAACGCCTCACCAGCTTCATCCGCAACCTCAAGACCCGCCCCGGCTACACCGACTCCATCGGCCAGGACCTCGGCATCGTCGGGGCCGAACAAGCCGCCCCCGACGCACAGACCACCAAGCCCGCCATCAAAGCCGTCCTCGTCACCGGCGGCCACGTCGAGATTCAGTGGAAGAAACTCGGCTTCACCGGCGTGCGCATCGAGGTGGACCGCGGCAACAACCAGTGGGCCTTCCTCGCCATCGACACCGAACCGCACTACGTCGATACCCTCACCCCCGCCCCCGGCACCGCCGCCGTCTGGAAATACCGCGCCATCTACCTCCAAGGCGACCAACCCTTCGGCCAATGGTCCGACACCGCCACCATCGCCGTGCAGGGGTGAACTGTCGCCATGAGCATCCTCCAAAATGTGGGGCAGACATCCTGTCTGACAGTTCGGGCGGCATCCTGCCGCCCGAACCTCGGGGCAGGGCTGCCCCGTCCACCGTCAGGCTGGAAGCCTGACCCACTTCTTCAGCCCGCCCCACCCCCGCCACCCCTCTTTGCGTCTCTTTGCGTTCATAGCGGCAAATCCAGTTCCACTTCCCGGCTTAACCCCACCCACCCCCATCCCATGAAAACCCTCCTCCTCACCGCCCTCCTCCTGCTCCTCGCACACACCACCCGCGCCGAATCCCTCCTCAACCTCAAGTTCGGTTCCGGCACCAAAACCGGCCCCGCCGCCGTCGGGGCCGGGACGAACGACTTCTGGAACCATTACTTCCCCACCAACAACGATGGCACGCTGTTCGACCCCGGCCTGCTCCTGCCGTTGTTCGATTGGAACGGCACCAACCTCGGCGCGGGTCTGCTCATGATGAACGTGCAGACCTCGGTCGTGACCTCCATCACTGAGCCGCTGTTCGGTTCCTATCTCGCCGTGACGGAAACCAATCTCTACCTCACGATCACCAACCTGCCGCCCGCATCCTACGACGTTTATGTCTATGCCCACGGCGAGGATGCCGCCCAAAACAGCGCGGTTCGTGTGGTCGCGGCCTGGAGCGATCATGGCTGGCTGGTAACCACCAATTCCGAAAACTGGGGCAGTCTTGAATGGGCCGAGGGCGTGCAATACGTCGTCTTCCGCGACGTGATGGTTCCCAGCGGTCAGGCCCTGGCCATCACCATCAGCCCGGACGCCTCCTCCGTGGCCCTCCTCAACGGCATCCAATTTGTCGTCAATGACCTCGCGACCAACCGCGACACCGACGGCGACGGTCTGACCGATCTCGACGAACTCACCCGCGGCACCAACCCCCGCGCCGTCAGCACCTTGAACGACGGCATCGGCGATTGGGTGAAGGTGCTCCAGGGCCGCAACCCATTGAAAGCCTCTGTCACCGCCTACCAGGGACTCGCCCCCAGACTGCGGGTCCATACTCCACTTGAATGATTCGCCTCAATCCAACCATAATAACCCCGCGACCTCATGAAAACCAGACCAGCAATCGTAATCATCGGTGCGGCAATGCTGTTCGCCTTGATGGCCAACTCGCCCGTGTCCGGTTCCGGTGTCCGAAATGGAGTTATCGGCGGGCTCACGAGTCTGGGTGTGCTGAATCAAAGTTCGCCAGGCGTCGCCCATGAATGGGTTCAGGACCCAATCACGGTCCAACTCGGCTTTCGGGCGCAAGCCAAGGTCGATACCAATGTCGTGTTTTCAGTCAGCATTTTGGACGCTGCTGTCACCGGAGCCGGAGCTGGCTGTGCCGAGTTTACGAACGCAACTTCCGGGACGGTTACCATCAAGCCGCGCGAGCGCTACATTTTGTCCGCCGGAAGCGAGTCCCTCTCCGAAATCGTGATCGACCTGGTGCCGCCCACGGTTCCCGATTTTATGAACGGGTCGGGTGGAAGCGCAAAACTACAGCGCGGATACAAGGTTTACGTAGATGGGATCGAAAAATATGCCATTCGTGACAGTTGTACAAATGGTTGCGGGGCTTACACCAACAACTGGGAAATTGAAGTCCGCAAGGATACCGAACCGAAACCTTCGTCCAGGCGGCGGACGAAAGCCAAGGCCGCGTTGGAAGACAATCCCGATGAATTGTCCGAAACCACCGCTCCCGGTGACGGCGACTGGTTGTCAATGGGGCCGGGGATGTCTGGTCGTGCAGCGGACATTGGCCTCAAATGGAGTGTTGCCATGGGTCGGATGTGGAACGGCAAATCGGCGGGTCGCCTTTGGTTGGCCGAATTGGGACTTTCATCAAACATCTATTCACCCGCCGCTCTCACCTACAACTCGCCGTCGGATTTTGCGCAGGAAATCACCGTGATTCGGGGCAACACCCTCTGTCAGATTAAGACCCCCCAGACCCTGCTGGATGTGGTTGTCAGCAATCAGTGGTACGAATTGCGCTTTTATCAACTTTGGAATGTGGGGACGAACACCAGCGAGCCTTTTGGCCGATTTCCGATCTTAAACGACACGCCATTTGTCACTTGGCGGATTGAGAATCCGGACCGGGATGCCGGCCTGACCAATCGGCTGTGGATCACCGAATTCCGGAATGGCACCAATTATCCGAACAAACTGGCCTACCGGGCGGAAACTACCTCGTGGGAATTGACCCGCGGCAACGGCAATGATCTTCGCTCCGAGACCCGCTATCTTGCCATCGACGACACCAACGGGCACCGGTGGGAGACGAACGAGGTGCGCAACGCGGCGGGTCAGACCGCTTCCAAAATCATTGAACATTATCAGCGTTTCCCATGGCGTTGGGAGCTGGTGTCACAGGTCACGGACCCAGATGGAGCGGCTCTGACCACCGAATATGCCTATAACTCGGACCCCGATTCACCCGCCGAGTATGGGCAGTTGCGGCACATCATCTATCCCGATGGCTTTTGGGAGAAGCGGCAGTACTACCCTTATACCACCTGGGGCCATCGGTGGCATGCGGGTGCGCTTTCAGCGGTCCTGAAACCCTGGAAGGATGGACCTACCCATCCCGACAGCGCGGACATCGGATCGAGCATGGTGACCGCTTATTCCTATGCTCTCTGGGGCGACAAACTGCTAAACGCCGAAATTTACGACGTGCTGGGAGCATTTCCCTACCGGGACTCCGGGGGCTGGAATACTGAGGCCATCGATAAGATCACCAGCATCAGAACCCTTGACGAACGTCTTGGCGAGGATGGTTTGACGAAAGTTTCGCAGTCGGTCGATGGAAGTTGGGTACAGTATGGCTACCACACGGTTACCGAGACGTTTTCGGATTATACCGATTCTTCGATCCGGGGTTCTCTTAGTTCATCATTCACCAGCGATTCCCTGCTCGATGTTTACTACTACGACTGGGGGACTCTGATTCCCGGTGGTGGATTCACCATTAACACCAATGACGGTCCCGGAATTCCCGTAACGCTTTATGTAACCAACAATATTGACGGGGAGGGTATCGTGTCCATCTCCCAACAGTATGTGGACATCTCTCGGGGGGTGGACTGGCGTTCCGTAAAAGTCAGCGGCGTTGGGGGAAATGTCGCCTTCCAGTTTATCGGTTCGTTGGTGGTGGACGAACTGGAGGGGCATCCGGTCGGGCCAATCTACCTGCCGGCGGGCCATGCGCAGAAGGAGGTAACCTATTTCCGAGCTGGACATGTAGTCCGGGTGGACCGATTTGTTGGTGCTGGCCTCGGCACCAATGCTGTCTCCGGGGTGGTTGGGCCGGTTTTCGAATTAATCGACAGCGTTATTCATCAACGCGACAGCCTGGGCCACATCACCAATTCGTCTCGGATTGATGGCGCATCCGGCATGGTTCGCGAGATCTATTCCGCCTCGTGGCGAGGTCCCGATGACAATGACTGGAACCTGAAGCTTGCGGAAATGGATGAAACTGGAGGAACCAGCCGCTTTGTCTATGATTCCCTTCGGCGGCTAACAAGCACCACCCGGGATGGAACAGACAGCGGGGATTTCCCCGGCCAATCACAGCAAACCACCACCATCACATACAATGCGTTCGATGCCCCACTATCCGAAACCACAATTGTGGGCGCAATTACCGTCGGCACAGCTCGAACCTATGATATGGCCGGGCGGTTGGTGGCGTTGACAACCCCCGCGGGCACCACGAACTACACCTATCTCAACGGGGGCCGAACTACCCTCGAAACCTGGCCCGGCGGTGCCAGCAAGGTGACGGATAAATATCTTGACCGCCGTGTGAAGAGCCTGACCGGCGACGCAGTAACCGCTGAATACCACGACTACGACGTTGTGGGTGGTGACAGCGTTATGCCCATTCCGAAAAACGCTCACTACACCCGGCCCGGCCGCGTGGACTCCCCACGGATCTTGGCAGAGTACAAGGACCGGTTGAGCCAACTTTGTGCCACTTCTGCTCCGGGGTTGGTGGCGGACACCGCGGTGACGAACAAGTTTTGGTACGAATATTGGACTGCCAACCGGCTTTTGGGATACTCCGAGCCGGGCAAGGCCGATGTCACCGTTCAGGGTTCCCGCTGGGACATGTGGCATTCCCAGACCACCAATTCCGCGGGGGTCAGGGGCGCTTGGTATGATTACAGCAACACCCGGCGGACCGGCAGCACCAGTACCCGCGTGAAGCTGGGTGATTCGTGGTTTCTTTCGACGACGAATCTTACGTGGCTCACGGATGGCAATGCCATCCCCACCCCGACTCAAGTGGTCCGTCAGCGACTCAACGGGTTTGCAGCGACTACCGTCGCCGAAGTCTTGACGATTGATGCGTCCGGCCATGAAACCCGGGTCGTCACCACTGTGGACCGCGCCGCCAAACGGGTCCGTCAGGAAACCATCGAATCCGGCATCAGCAATGTAGCAGTCCAAATCACCATTAACGGACTGCTCCAGTCCGCTTTTTCGGCCTCCGTAGCGAATTCAGCGCTTTTCTACTATGATGACCTCGGCCGAGCTACCGGGATGACGACCCCGCAGGGAATCACCCTGTCGAAGACGGTTGACCTGCAGACCGGGCAATTGCTTGCCGAGACGGATGCCACAGGACAGGTGACCAGCTACGAATACTATTCCCTCAATCATCCTTCGGCGAACCGCCTGAAATGCCGCACCGCTCCCAGCGGCAAGAAGACTTACTATGCCTATGACGGGCGTGGGAACATTACCCACACCTGGGGGAATGCCATCTATCCGGAGCGGCGCGTTTACAACGAGTACGGGGAGATGATCGAATTGCACACCTTCCGTGGCGGAACCAATTGGATCGGCGCGGAATGGCCCGCGGTCTCCGGGTCCGCCGACATCACCCGCTGGTATTTTCATGAAGCCAGCGGATTGCTTACGAATAAGACGGACGCCTCGGGTTTAGGTGTTACTTATGCGTATGATGAGTTCAACCGGCTCGTTACCACCCTTAATGCTCGCAATTCGACGGAGCGCCCATCCAAGGCAGCCAATTTCTACAATCAACTGGGCGATTTGGTGCGCACGGATTACGACGATGGGGCAAGGACTATCGTTTACGATGATTTTGACCGTTGCGGCCGGCCGCGCCAAATCATAGCCAGCGGCGTTACCAACTCCTTCGCGTTTGACGCCGCCGGCCGGACCATTGCCGAGTCGGGCGGTGGCTGGAGCGTCAGCACCGAATTTCATCCCGATTACGGTAAGGAACGTCTCACCCTCACCGTCGCCGGAGGAACTAATGTTCAGGCTATCTACGGCTACGACCCCGCGACCGGCCGCCTGCTGACCGCCACCCAAGGGGATGTTTCCGCAACCTACGCCTACGCCACAAACAATGACGTCGTTGCGTCCATCACCTTCCGCAACGGGTCCAACACCGTTCTCACCACGACCAAGGTTTACGAATTCGGCAGCCGTCTCAAGACCGCCACTCACTCCCTCGCCGGTGCCGGCACGGTGGATGGCCGCGACTACCTGTTCGATGCCCTTCAGCGCCGCACACGCGCCACCGAGGCCGATGGGGCCTACTGGGCCTACAGCTACGATGACCGCAGCCAGCTCACCGCCGCCAAACACTACTGGCCGGATAACTCGCCCATCCCCGGCCAGCAGTTCGAGTTTGCCTACGACCCCATTGGCAACCGCACCGTCACCGCCACCGGCGGGAATCAGTCCGGCCAGAACCTTCGCAGTGCCACTTGGCAGGCCAATGAGTTGAACCAACTGGTCAGCCGTGACGTTCCTAGTTGGCTGCCAATCACCGGCGAAGCGGACTCCAACGCCTTTGTCACCGTCAACTGCGAGACGCCATTCCGCCGTGGGGAGTTCTTCCATCGCGAACTGGCGGTCAACAATGCCAGCAGTGCTGTCTGGCAGGCCATCACCAACACCGCCGTCTTCGCCGCGGCCGGACCCGAGGGGGCGGACATCGTGGAGGAGCGACGCGGCAACATCTTTGTCCCGCCCGCCGTGGAACAACCCGCCTACGACGCCGATGGCAACCTGACCACCGACAGCCGCTGGAGCTACACCTGGGATGCCGAGAACCGCCTCACCGGCATGGAGACGCGGACCAATGTGGCCGCCGTGCTGGGCGCAGACTTCCCCCGCAAGAAGCTCGCCTTCACCTACGACCACCAAGGCCGCCGCAGTGCCAAGACTGTCTCGACCTGGGACGCGGCCAACGAGGTATGGGCCAACCCGGCGACCACGCGGTTTGTCTATGACGGCTGGCTCCTGCTCGCCGAACTGGACGCCACCCAGGACGCCAACGCCCCCATCCTGACCCGGAGCTACCTCTGGGGCCTGGACCTGAGCGGCACCTTCGACCAAGCCGGCGGCATCGGTGGTTTGTTGGCGATCTCGAATCTGCAATCTCAAATCGCCACGCACCTGGTCTGTTCCGACGCCAACGGCAACGTGACCGCACTGGTCAACGCCGGAAGCGGCCAGCCCAGCGCTCGCTACGATTACGCCCCCTTCGGGGAGCTGCTCCGCGCCAGCGGCGAGGCCGCCGCCCTGAACCCTTTCCGCTTCAGCAGTAAATACGCCGATGCCGAGACGGGCCTGCTCTATTACGGCTACCGTTATTATAGTCCGAGCACGGGAAAATGGATCAATCGCGACCCGGCGGAAGAGGAAGGAGGAGTCAATCTGTATGCGTTCGTGGAGAACAACCCAATCAATGCGTTCGATCCTTTCGGCACAACGAGCGCTACGGAGGAAGGGTCTGCCGGCACCATAGCCGCCGGAGGTCTTGGCGAATCGGGAGCTGCGGTGGGCGGTTGGTCTGCCCGATTTAAGGCAGCAGTGGGCAATCTCGAGCGGGTCAACGACATCATGGAAGTCGCTATGGATATGATGGATTTCATGCCTGGCAATGCAGGCTTGGATTTTCTAACGAAGATGGCCGAGTTCCGTGGTGATGCCATTAAGGAAGGGTTGAAAAATGGCCATACCCGCAGCACTGCCAAGGGTCAACTTGCGCACAATCTATTGAGTGCATTCATTAAGAAGAATGGTGGCCAACCAAATGCGGCCATCGGAAGTGGCTATGCTGATGGAGTCATTAAGCTGGCGGATAAAGCATTCAACGTGATCGTAGAACTCAAACCAAATAATCCTCGAGCTATTGCCCGTGGGAAGAAACAGCTCGCCGAATATATGAAAGGCAATGGCAATGCTGTTGGCATTGTTTTAACGTACTAGCGGTCAGCTTGCGTTTACAAAATCGGCTTGTAGCGCCTGCACGAAAAGCCTTATGACGAAGTATCAATGGAGCATTAATAATCATGAAATTAGCCGCAATCCTTAATGAATTACTGTGTCCGTTAGGTTTCAAGCGGACGAACATGTCGTGGCTTCGACACAAGAATGGATTATTAACTAGAGTTTCATTTTATGCCGACCGGTTCGGCGGGCCGGGCTACCTTGATGTCGCATTGACGATTAGTGAACTCCGAATCGATAAGCAACGCCCCGGAGACTGGGAGGCAATGAACCGGATTTATAGCCTAATTGCAAGCGGCCCCCAGATTGACACACTCATGAAAAAGGACTTGAGTGACGATGAGGCCCGAAGGTTGCGTTATGTATTGGCAAGTGAGGCAATTCCGCTATTAGAACAACTGGAGCATCCGATTCAAGTCGCCAAGATAGTCAAAACGGGCAATTGGCTTGAAAGAAACCAGTTCATGGAGCGGCTTGACAAACTGATTGCTGAAGCCTCTGGGAACGGACGCAGTGTTTCGTGATTGATGCCGGGGTTTCCGCTATTCGGTGGGCCGTGGACTATTGTGAACCACGACGGAAAGGGGTCAGTTCTTGAGTTTGTTATATCGAGACTAGTTGAGGTGCTCTATCTTTCTGGACCAAGAACCTACAGAATCAAAAAATCATGAAACTAGCACCACGCAAGCGCTACACCCCCGAGTTCAAAACCCAAGCCGTCGAGCTGCTGACCACCGGCAAGCCGG
>BJHT01000302.1 GCA_014193395.1 Verrucomicrobiota bacterium | reverse complement strand
CCGACGCCGAACTGGCGCGGGCGACGCGAACAATCACCAATGGTTGTCATGCGGCGGAGCTTACGGGGCGCGACTTTCACAAGGCAATCAAAACGCCGCCGCGATTGGGATTGGCGGATGCACCGGGTCCGTGGGGCAGGTTTCCAGCCTGCCGGTTCGGGCGGCATCCGTGCCGGCCGTTCCCACGCTGGACGCGCGACGCGGCGAGCCGGAAACACGGGCCAAGGATGCCCCGCGAACCGGCTGGCAAGAATCCCTGCCCCACACGCGCCCAGCCGCGGCGGATTTGAAAGTACTTCAATAGTTGTTCAGTTCTCCTCCGGACGTTGGTAAAAGTGCGGCATGTCGAAACCAGCCGTCAAACCCATCCTGCCCGAGGAAGTCGAAGCCCTCGCCCGCGCGGTCGTGCAGGCCGACCGCTTTCCGCATCTCGCAACCATCTCCGGCGATCAACCCTGTGTGCGGCCGGTGTCGCCGGTGCGCACGGACGGTTTCACGGTGTATGTCGCGAACCTCCGGAGTTATCACAAGACGGCGGAAATCGCCGCCAATCCGAAGGTGGAACTTTGTTACCTCGACGACCATCACGACCAGGTCCGCCTCACCGGCGTCGCCGAGATTGTCACCGAACGGCCGGTGCTGCAGGAGATTTGGGACACCAGTCCGTTGCTGCGGCAATACCTGGGTTCGCTCGATAATCCGGCGCTGATTATTTATCGCATCCGCCCGACCCGCGTACGCTTCATGCGCGAGTGGGCGCTCGAATATCACGACGTGCCGCTGCCGGCGGGAACGGCGACGACGACGCCCCCGGCGGCGACCGCAGCACCGGCGGGGCCGACGGCGGCGACAGGAAAATCCGGCGCATGATCAGCGTCCACGATCACGCCGGTCTCAACGCGCTGGCCCGCCGCTGCCGGGTGGACCCGTTTCTGGTGCGGCGGTTCCGCACCGCCTTTCACAAGAAGCAGGCCAGCGCGGCTGACGCGTTGAAGGAACTGCCGGCCGCGGCGCTCGCGCTGTTCTCCCGCGAGGTGGATTTTCATCCGCTGACCCTGGCGACGCGGCAGGATTCGCAAACCGACGGGGCGACGAAGCTGCTGTTCCGGACGCGCAGCGGCGAACTCATCGAATCGGTCATCCTGCGCATCGCCAGCGGGCGCACGAGCCTGTGCGTTTCGACGCAGGCCGGCTGCGCGGCGGCGTGCGCGTTCTGCGCAACAGGGACGCTGGGATTGAGCCGCAATCTCGGGGCCGCAGAGATTCTGGACCAGGTGACGCAGGCCAACCTGCTGCTCCAGCCCGAGGGCCGGCAGGTGCGGAACCTTGTGTTCATGGGCATGGGCGAGCCGTTTCACAATGAAGCGGAATTGTTCCGCACGCTCGACCTGCTCGCCGCGCCGGAGGGCCTGCACATTGATCCGCGCCGCATGCTGGTTTCCACCGTCGGCATTCCCGACGCGATGGTGCGCGCCGCGAAACGCTTCCCGCGCCTGCGCCTCGCGCTGAGCCTGCACAGCGCGCGCCCCGACGTGCGCGAACGCCTCATCCCCGTCGCGCGCCGGCATCCCTTGGGCGCGCTGCGCGAGGCGCTGTTGCAGGTCGCCGCGTTGCAAGGCGAGCTGCCAATGATCGAGTACCTGCTGCTGCGCGAGGTGAATGACACCGACGCGGACGTACTGGCGGTGGGCGAATTCCTGCGAGGCATGAAGGCGCACCTCAACCTGATTCCGTACAACGCCATCCACGGCCCGGCCCCGTTCGACGCGACCCCTCCCACGCGGCGCGCCGAGTTCGCGGCGGCGCTGCGGGAAAGGGGATTCACCGTCACCACCCGCTACTCGCTTGGGGCGGACATCGCCGCCGCCTGCGGGCAGTTGGCGCGGGTGACTGCGGGGCAAACGCCAGCACCGCCGCAACCGCGGCCGGCACCCATTTCGGCGGCGGCGTGATGCGGAACTTTCCGAGCCAACCCGCCGATCGCGTCGCAATCGGTGAGCTTCGCCCCGCGACACGGTTGGTGTAACCCGAATCTTCCGCTCTGAGCGAAACGCACCGAAAAGCGGCCGCCCGAGAAATATCAATCCCGAGGAACCCATCCGGCGGAAAAACTTTCCATCCCTGTAAACACCGCCGGTTTGAAGTGGTGCATCCGCAAGGAATCGAACCTTGAACCTTCTGATTCTTAGTTCTGTCCTTGTCAGTTTTATCAAGTTGCATCAAGCTGTGCCAACACCCTATAAATACAGCGTAAACACTGCATGAAAACGCAACTATCACCCCACACGGCACAACCCAAAACTATCATCGGCAACGGCAAAAGTGGCAGCAAAGTGACAGCGGAAACCAAGCCCGCCGCCACTTGGGCCGGGCGCTGGTCGGAACTCCCCGCCGATCATCTCAAACGTTGGGAGAAGCGCCTCTACACCCCGAAGTCAGGTGGCCTGTCCCTCCGAAAGCTCGCAGTGCGCATCCAACATCTCGGCCGGCGCGAGGAATTCCGCTTCGACACCACCAACCATGCGGCCGCGGCGGCGCAGGCCCTCGAAAGGTTTCGCTTCCTCAACGCCAACGGTTGGGACGCCACCCTCGCCAAGTTCAAACCCGGCAGCACCATTGCCCCGAAACTCAACGTCACCGTCGGCGATTATGTCGCCGCCGCCCGCGACCTGCGCAAACTCCGCGAGCGCACCCTCAACAACTACGCCAACTGCCTGCGCACCATCACCGCCGAAATCCTCGGCATCCGCCCCGACCGCGGCACCAGCAAGTTCGACTACCGCAGCCCCGCCAATGGCCACGCCGCCTGGCTCGCCAAGATCGACGCCACCCGCTTGGAGGAAATCACCAGTGACCGCCTCAACACCTGGAAGCGCGACCGCATCGCCGCCGCTGGCTCCTCTTCCGCCGCCGTCGCCAGCGCCCGGCGCACCATCAACTCCTACCTCCGCTGCGCCCGGTCGCTCTTCGGCCGGAAGATCGTCCGCGAACTCAAGGAACTCGGACACCTCACCCTCCCTGATCCTTTGCCCTTTGCCGGCATCGACCTCGAAGAAGCCGGCTCGATGAAATACAAGTCCCGCATCGACGCCGCCGCCCTCATCGCTGCGGCGCGCGAGGAACTCAAACCCGCCCACCCCGAAGCCTACAAAGCCTTCGTCCTCGGCCTCTTCGCCGGAATGCGCAAGGCCGAGATCGACCTCCTCGAATGGCGCATGATCGACTTCCCGCAAAATCTGATTCGCGTCGAGGAAACCGAATGGCTGCACCTCAAGACCGCCGATTCCGCCGCCGACATCACCGTGGACCCCGAGGTCATCCGCGAACTCCGCGATCTGATGCCCCCGCCCACGGCCCGCCCCGCCCCGTGGTCGCAATTCGTGCTCGCCAGCCTCCGCCCGCCCCGGCCCGAATCCCCGCGCCCCTACTACCGCTGCCAATCCGCCTTCGCGGAATTGTCCCGCTGGCTCAAATCCAAGGGCGTCCGTGCCAACAAACCCCTGCACGAACTGCGCAAGGAAATCGGCGCGCTCATCGCCACCCGCCACGGCATCTACGCCGCGAGTCGGTTCCTCCGCCACTCCGACATCGGCGTGACGGCCCGATTCTACGCCGACCAGAAACAGCGCATCTCCGTCGGCCTCGGTCAACTGTTGACCACCACGCCCGCCATCGTCGCCACACCCGCCGCCGCCATCGCCCAATCCGCTTGAAACCCTCGAAGCTGACCTTCACTCCGTGGACTCGCGGCCCGCAGGAGTTTCGTTTCGTTGGCTGGCGCGGCGACCGCACCCGCCCCGCGCTCTACTTGCTTGATGACGCCAACGAGCGATGGGTGATGCCGCTGACATTCGCGGGCCTGCCGCAGCAGGTGTCCGACGGTGCCATTCCCGTCGCTGTCACCAAGGCGCGCTTGATCCCGCCTCCCTGTTTTGCCACCGCCGAAGAAGCCCGCGTCGCTTCCAGCTACGCCAGCTCGCCGGCAAATTTCGGGAAAGACTTCCTGTCCTATGCCTTCGAGTGCGGTTTGTCCCGGTTCGATGTTCCCGACCCATGGATGATTGCCTATGGTGAGGCCCTCGCCCCGGCGGCCAGGTCGTCGCGGGCGCTTCAATCGGCAATTCAAAGGCACCACGCCGAGAGCAAAAAGCTCTACGCGGCGCGCGCGGCGACTCTAGGGGAATTGCCCGCGGACCACGCCCGCCTGAATCGGGAATTTCAGTTCACCCGCCGCGCCCCCGATGACCAGTGCGCTCGCGTCTGGATTTGGGAAGCCACGGTCGCAGACATGCACCAAGCTGGCGGCACCTTCCGCGCGGAGCTTGAGCGGGCGTTGATCGAGGATTGGGCGAAGACGAATTCGTTCAACCTCACCGAAATGCAGTCTATCGCCGAACACTTCATCAACCTCAACGTCCGCGCCGCCCGCAACGTCACCGCCACGAATTCAATGGTCCCGGTGCGGCGCTCCGAGGCCGAACAGGCCACCCGGATGGCGCTCGCGCGCGTCCGATTTGCGATGACCTTCGCCGCCGACACGATTCCTCATCAGGTCTGGCTCGACGACTGTTCCCTCGTCCCGCCTACGGCAGCCGATGAAATCACCGAGTTTGAATTATTGCTCTCCACCAATCACTCCGAATGGCAACGCCTCACGCTGGAAACTGCCGCCGAGCTGCTCGAATGCAGCCCCAGAACTCTGAAGACCTATTGCCAGCAGGCCGATCCGCCTCGCGATTGGCGCACCCTCACGAAGGCTGATATTCCACTGCTGAAAGCGGTCCGAGCGGTGGCGAAAGCTAAGCAAGCAACAGGAATTCGCGGGCACAACTCCCGCCGCCGCCAAGATTTTTGAAATTCTCCTTGTCACACTGATTTGCACACCTCGATTGCGCGGAAACCCGCGCCAATCACGGCTTTCTGGACTGCGGTTCCCGTTCTCCCCACTGTTTCGACACTGTTTTGCATCCGCAGTTGCCGCAACAGTCATCGCTAGATTCGGCGGTGCATGAAGCAACTCGACCAAACGGGCCAAGCCGACGCGCCAGATCGAAAGCGTCCGGCAACTGATTCCACCGCGTTCCTGACGCCGCACCAACTCGCCGGCCGCTGGGGGCACCATCCCGAGAGCATCCGACGGATGTTGCGTCAACGCCGCATCGCCTCCGTGCTCTTCGGCCGTCGCCGGCTCATTCCCCTTGCTGAGGTCCACCGCATCGAAGCTGGCGGCTTTGTCTCCGCGACCCCTTGATGGCTCCGAATCGCCGGGCACCGTCCGCCGCAAGGAGCGGCGGCACCTGGCTTCCGGGACCATCCTCCACCCCAAAAAATCCGCTCTACCGATGCCCTGAGACAACGGTCAGGACGACAGAAGGAACAACCGCACGAATCACCTCAACCAACCCCAACAACTACAACCGAACCGACGGCCCAACCCATGAAACCCAACCAACACAACCATCGCAAAAGCCGCCAGTTCAGTCCCCCGCCCGGCCCGGACACCGGCGCGGCCTCGGGAAACCCTGCTCCTCCCCATACAGAGACTCAGAAGCTTCAGAAGCTCCGAGACTCGGAGCCTCGCAGTTTCGGAGAAACTGAGCATTCAGGAATCCGAGACACCCACGCCGTAGAGGAGTCTGACGATTTACCGCCACTGTCAGCGCGCATAGCGACGCTGCCAGAGGCGGTCGCAATTGCACTCACCCACGGCTTCGGGAAGGACTGTCTATTTGTTCTGGCACGGGCGGTAAAAGCGTTCGAGGCCACCTGCGGGAAACCCCTGCCGGAAGCCGAATGGACCAACGCCTTCAATCTGTGGTGGCACCAAGCGCTGCCTCACCTTCCCGAAGACGCCCCTTACGACGAATACCTCCTGGATTTCCTGATGACCTACGAGAAGGTGCGCGCGCCGCTGGGGGCCAATCACCTTCAGGAGGCCATCCGTCGCGCTACTTGCAATCCCCCGCCACCCGAGGCGGAGCGGTTCGCCAACAGCCCGCGGCTCCAGCAGTTGGTGGCCGTGTGTTACCAGTTGCACCGCCTCGCCGAGGGCAATCCGTTCTTCCTCAGCGTCCGCGCCGCCGCCGGGATTCTCGACACCAATGACCTGCACCGGGCTTCCAAACTACTCATGGGCCTTGAGAAATTGGGGATTCTGGAAATCGTCGCAATGGGGCAACCCGGACAGAAGAAGGCCACCCGCTTCCGCTATCGCCCCTCACCTGAGCCGGCCGCTGGACGGAATGCAAAATAATCTCCCGTTGCCTCCTTGCCCCATCCCCGCTCGCACGCGGGCCATTTCTGCACGTCTTTTTGTTCTGAGATTTTCCCGCCGCAATCCATTTTGCGACCGATTCAGCCGCCGCGAGCCGCAGCCCCCAACAGTGTTGCTACAAGTCGGCCACCTGCGACGGCCCGCACCACCCCGGCCTGGTGTAGCCACAAAGCGCGCGCACTGGCCCACCCGCCCGCTCAATTCCTTGCGGTGCCGCGCCTGCCCCTGTTAGCGTCCCGCCATCGCAAACGCCATGAGCCGGTCACTCCCTCAACTGCCTCCCGCGAATGGGAGCGCCCGTCCTGCGCTCGCAGGTCCCGTAGAGCAACCGACCCCGTGCCGCTAATCGCATGTCCCGCACCGAAGCCCAGACCCGGTTCGAGTTGATCGACCCCGCGCTCTTCCAGCGCGGTTGGGTGCGCACCGACATCCGCACCGAAGTCACCGCCGCGCAAATCGACATCGTGGACGGGCAGGGCCGCCGCCGCCCGCAGGGCCGCACGGATTACCTGCTGCGCCGCCCGCTCATCTCGACGGGCGCACCCACTCCGCTCGCCATCATCGAGGCCAAGCGCGAGGGACTGCCGCCCGAGCACGGCTTGCAACAGGGCAAGGATTACCGCGTCGGCGAACTTCATCACGTCCCCTTCGTCTTCAGTTCCAACGGTCATCTCTTCGTCGAGTATGAGCAAGCCACCGGCCAGACCACCGAGCCGCGGCCCATGTCCGAATTCCCCACCCCCGACGAACTCGTCGCCCGCTTCCTTGGCAAACGGCAACTCGTCGTCAATGCCCCCGAATTGCTCTGGCTCGCCACCGGCTATTCCCAAGGCCGCGACTTCCTCCGCTACTATCAGGATGCCGCCATTCGCGCCGCGCTGGAGAAAATCATGCGCGCCCGCTGGGGTAAAAAGCGCGCCCGCGTGCTCCTCGCGCTGGCGACGGGCGCGGGCAAAACCCGCATCGCTGCCGCGCTGCTCAAGCTCCTGCTTGATGCCGGCGCGTTTGGCCGCGCGCTGTTCGTCTGCGACCGCACTGAGCTTCGCGACAATGGCCTGGGCGACTTCCAAGCCGCCTTCGGCACCGACGCAGCCGAGGTGGACACCCACAATCCGCAGAAGAACGCCCGCGTCCTCATCGCCACCTACCAGACCCTCGGCCACAAGTTCGAGCACGGCCAAAACCCGAAGAACACCATCGAGACCTTCTTCCAGCGCCACTATCCGCCCGGCTACTTCGACATCATCGTCATCGACGAGTGCCATCGCAGCGCGTGGGGCGACTGGTTCGACATCCTCCGCGCCAACCCCGACGCCATCCACGTCGGCCTGACCGCCACGCCGCGCGAAATCAAGCTGCCCGCGACCGACGACGAGCAGACCCGCAAGGAAATCGAACACGACCGCCGCCGTCTCGCCGACAACCTCGAATACTTCGGCCCGCCCGTTTACGAATATCCCTACCTTCAGGGCGTGCGCGACGGCTACCTCGCCCCGGTGGCCATCGAGCAACACGACCTTTTCCACGACCAGCAGACGCAGCCCGAGCGCGTGCGCGGCGTCCTCCGCGCCGACTTGGCGGGCAAGAAACTCACGCACGCGCACACGGGCGCGCCCGCTTCGCCCGACGACGTTGCCTTGCGCAACGAAGGCACCACCTTGGAATCGCGCCTCTTTCTCCCCGAGCGCGTGCAGGCAATGTGCGCCCACCTCTTCCAGCGCCTGCTCCACCACGGCGACCACGACCCGCACCAGAAGACCATCATCTTCTGCGCCAGCGATCCGCACGCCGACCAGGTGGCCAACGCCATGAACAACCTTTACGCGGCGTGGTGCAGCGCCCGCGGCCAGCGCCGCCTGCCCAACTACGCCTTCAAGTGCATGTCCTCCAGTGACGGCCAGTCGCGCATTGGCGATTTCCGCGAACGCCAGCGCGGCGACTTCATCGCCACCACCATGGATCTCCTCACCACCGGCGTGAACGTCCCGTGCGTGCGCAACATCGTCTTCTTCCGCTACCTCCGCTCGCCCATTCTCTTCCATCAGATCGTCGGGCGCGGCACGCGCGTGGACGAGGGCAACGGCAAGCTCATGTTCCGCATCTTCGATTACACCGGTGCCACCGCGCTCTTCGGCGCGGACTTCATCAGCCCGCCGCCGGGCGTGGGCGGCGGGGGCGAACCTCCGCCCGGTCCGAACCCGCCGCCCACTCCACCCATCAAGGCAAAGGGCTTCACCATCGCGATCCAACACGCGGGCGATTTCTTTGTCTTGAACCGCCACGGCCACACCGTGCGCGTCACCCCGCAGGAATATCAGGACCGCCTTGTCGAGGAACTCCTTGCCACCGTGCCGAGCCTGGCCGGCTTTCGCGACCGCTGGCTCGACCACGAACGCCGCCACGAACTCATGACCCAGCTCGCCGCGCAAAACCTCCTGCCCGAGCAACTCCGCACCGCTGCCCACATGGAAGCCTACGACCTCTTCGATGTCCTCGCCGCCGTGGCCTACGGCGTGAAGCCCCGCACCCGCGCCGAGCGTGCG